>JABMJC010000009.1 GCA_013201405.1 Desulfobulbaceae bacterium | reverse complement strand
CGGGGAATGCACCGCGCCGGGTGCAAAGTCGAGATGGTCGGTTAGTTCGCGGCGAATCACCGTCCGATACAACTCCGGGTGGTCATCGGGCAGACCGAGATATTCATCAAGGGTGAACGCTTCTGCTCGTGCAAAAGTGATATTGCCGGCTTCAAAGTGCCGCCTTATGGCCCGGTAAGTGGGTAGCGGGCTTGATCCCGTGGCCAGGCCAAGGATTGCATTGGGCTTGGCAATAAAAAGCTCCACTATGCGTTTGGCGATCATCTCACCGACTGCAACTGGGTCGTTGTTAATGATAATTTCCACTTGGGACTCCTCTAGCAAGAATTGCGCAATGAGCGTGAACTAAAGATGTGATGCTCAACAGCCCGTTGAAGAACCCTTATTTTTCCGGATGGGTGCAAAGTGGCCAATTGTGCAACCGTGCCTCAGGCGCTCCATCTCAAATAGACAATCATGGCCAAATCAGGGGATTCAGCCTCATTTGGCAGCCACATGGCCAATATGAGCAGATTCATAGTGCCAATCCGGGTAAAAAACAGCCTTGCCTACGCATCAGCCCAGCCCCTGGGCGTGCCAAAGCTAAACAGGGCACGCAGCAGTATCCCCAAATTGAATCCGGCAATGTGGATGATGTAGCGCTTCTCTAGATTCTCGGCCCCGCGCAAAAGGCTGCGCCACATACCCCCCCGGTCAAGACAAAGGGCAAAAAGCGCTCCAGCTTCTCGCCCCGTGCGCGTAAAAGCGCCTTGCCCTTGCACGATCTAATCCGGGCACGGTTCCCATATACCGCCTTACGCGCTTCAACATCGCCATGCCAGCGCAGCTGTCCCGCATGTTTCGGTTCACTGATGCGGCTGCGACAGCAGTCCGGTAAATCCTTCAGAACTCCACGGCTGTGATAGCCCTTGTCCGCCACCAGATCAAAGGGTTCGTCGATACCGGGCGCTTCTTCCTTCTCCCTGATCGCACACAGCTTGGCCTGAGTGTCATCAAGGGCGGTGGCAATGGTCGTGGTGTTGCCCTGATCCGCAGGATGTATCACCGCAGAAACAATTGCTCCAGATTCCAGATCAACCACGTGCTCAGGTTTGTAGGCCATATGGGTGCGGCCATCCTTGAGTTCGGCTATGCAAGACTCCTCATCCGTAGCCGATTGCCAGTCCTTGTTGGAGAGCTTCTTGCCCTTGCGCTTGCGGTGGGAGGCCACAAGTTCAGCCTGAGCTGGCGTCTTGATGCCACTTGCTTCAGCCAAACGCTCAAGCATCTGCGCAATAACTCTCGCCCGTATCGCGCCGCACAATGCTCTTCATGGCTGCATTCGCCTCCATGGTCGAGGCATCAATCCCCAGATATTTTCCCCTGAGCAGGCTGGCCTGCTCCAGGATGCGCAGCACAAAGACAAACATCTCCTAGTGCACCTCAAGGGGCAAGCGCTGGCGGAGGCGGCACAAAGAGGAATGATCAGGCACTGTCTCGCTGGGCGCAAGTCCAAGGAATTCCCGCAGGAACAGGGAATCGCTGCAGCGCCAACAGATGCCGCGCACAGACTCGATGCCTTCAAATTTTTCTCTTCACCGATCAGCAGCATGCGAAAATAGTGGCTCGGCGGGATGGATTTGCGACCGAGCTTTTCGGCGTAGAACCGTCGCGCACAGGTTTTCGACAAAGGTATCAAAGCCTTCCTGGCGCAGAGTTTTCTGCAGCCGTTCGTAAAAAATCAGCCTCCTGTTCAGCTTGCTATTATGCCCTGATTGGTGGGTTTTTCAACAGGCTGTTAGGGGTGTACAACCCACCTTAATACATTGTCCGAAATTCAGGGGCCACCTTTTCTAACGCCTGAGTTAGGCAGTAGGCTCTGGCTCAATGTCAAAATGCATGACATCTTCTCGCGTCCCCAGCTTTGTATACAGTGACACGGCCGGGTCGTCGCCGTAGTCAGCTTGGACAAAAATCACGTAGGCGCCAATCGCAATAGCGGTGCGCTGTAACTCTTGATTACGCCCACTTGCAATTCCTTGTCGTCTGTAACGTTCAAGTACAGCCAAGTCGTAAATGTATATTTCTTTGCGTTCCTGCTCGAACTTGGGAAGCACATAAGCCGCTAGGCCACCTACAACGTTCTCTTCGTCTAGTGCGGCTATAGCAATGAACGTTTCGCTGGAAAGTAGCTGTCGAAGATAGGTATCAGTAGGTTGTTGGCTCAGATAGTGTTCTGCATTTTCGAATGCAGTACCAAACATATCAAGCATAGAGCGCATCTTCGATGCTTGACCCGAATTTAGTCTTTGGATTCTGATTCGAGTGGCCATGATGATGGGTCTGCTGCCTAACGCCTCACATCACCGGCAGCGAAAAGCAGAGCGACGAAGGAGCGGCGCTTTTTGCTGTCCGAGTGCATGTGATTGTTATGTGTTATCTTCCGCCTGATATTACACTCAAGAATTTAGGTGCGATTGATTTTATGGCCATATACGCAAGCATGGAGAGTGCAATCACAAAAAACGGAATAATCAAATACAAAGAAAGTACCAATAGGTCATTGTTTGGCTGAAGCATCTTATAGCTAATTTTCCGCATTACAGTTAGCAGTGGTTCATGAACGGCAAACACAAAGAAGCTGCAACCACTAGCCCACATTAAGGCCTTTTTTAAGTATGCGGTTTTTACTACTGCGTTTGTTACAAATAAGGCCGAACCAATGCCAAGGAGTATCCCAGCATGGTGTATATATTCATTAAACACATAGCCTTTCGTAGACGTGTCAATCAAAAGGGTCACCAAATACAGGAGTAAAATCAAAGGACCGAATCGATCTAGTGCAAATATGTTAGTATTTGAATGCGCAAAGTAAGCTCCAGCATAAAAAAATGCGAATGCGGCAGCAGACGGAATATAAATCGGCCACACATTTAGGAACCATAGAGTAAAAATTGTAAAAAGAACTACCTTTGATGCCTTATTAAGAAAAAGATAGATCGCTGGTGCAATTAAGATCATCACCATTAAATCTCTTATAAACCAAAATTGATATGAAATTGGACTTCTGTCAATCCCAAACAATGCATTAAAATAATCATATATTCCAAATGTAGATATTTGGGCATTTTTGCCAGAAAAGAATGACTGGGTTGCCGGCAGGTATTGCGCCAACGCAATTAGACAAAGGGTGAGTATGTTCCAGAATAAAAATGGGATAAGAAGTGTACTTAATCGAGATTTTACTTTGGTTTTGTAATTATTTACAGAAAAGGAAAATCCTAAAAAAAAGAAGTATCCAGACATTAGAAAGAATAGAGGAACTGCGACTCGAGCTATGCCTTGGGAAATGAGGTCACGACAAAAATCAACCCAATATCCTGTATTCGTCACCCCAACAACGCCATTTGAAAAGCCGACTTCTGTACCATACGCATGAATGAAAACCACTCCAATTATTAGAGGGAAGCGTAGCACGCTAAGTCTTTCTGATGAAACTTTATCGATTTGCATTCAAATATGCTCCTATTTATACACATAACAGTATAATTCGGCCAAATTTTTTAAGAAAATAACATGCCGTGACCTGACCACATTCCACCAGCTTTATTGTCGATTAAACCCTGATTTTATTTGTCTCATCATGTTGACATATTGTTTTTTTTAGTGCTTCCTGCACGCTTATGTCTGCCGCAACCCTGTGACTCACAGCGTAAAAAAACCTGGTGTTAAGACAAAGTCCAAAGACAAGTTTCCGCGATGTCTCTAATCCTGCGCCACCTCCACCTTCACCTCATCCTCCAGCCTAGTCAATCTGTACATACTATCGATCAAATGGCTGCGGAAGGAGGCGTTGCCGGCCTGCTGTTGTTCTATAAGAGTGTTGGCGCGTTCGCCGCAGATGCCCATGGCGGCAAGGCCAGCCAGGGCGGCATGGCGCAGGTTGTCCTCCTTGTTGTCTTCAGCAGTATAGGCCACTGCCGCATTGGCGGCCAAGAGTGCGCTGAGCATGCAGCCGCTGCCGGTCATTGTTTGCATGACGGCACAACCGTTGCTGCACACAAAGGCAGGGCCATCTGCGCCGGCAAGTACATCCTGCGCGCCGCTGATCACTACGATGGTGCCGTTGCCGCTGCTGTTTTTACTTGTGCTGCGGGCAAGTTTACGGGCAATCTGTATGCGGCCCTGCACGCCATCTGCCAGGTCGCTTTCCTGGGCATCCACGCCCTTGGTGCCGCCCATACCCTGGTCGGTTAATGGTAAGGCCAGGGCCTTTATTTCGGAGATATTGCCGCGAATAAGGGCAATGTGATGCTCGCGCAGCAGGGCCTGGGCCGTGCTGGTGCGAAAGCTGGTTGCGCCCACGCCCACCGGGTCGAGTACAATGGGAATGCCCTTCTTGTTGGCGCTTGCTGCGGCGAGGTGCATGCTCCTCACTGTGCGCGAATTGAGGGTACCCAAGTTGATGAGCAGTGCTCCGGCAAGGGCGGCCATCTCGGCTGCCTCTTCTTCGGCATCGGCCATGACCGGTGATGCACCGCAGGCCAAAAGCAAATTGGCCACATCGTTGACCGTAACATAGTTGGTGATGCAGTGCACCAGCGGCCTGCCTGTGCGCAGCCGCGCAAGCCAGGGTTGGAGTTTGCCGGCCAGGATCTTTGGGTCTTCCTTCACCACATCCCCCCTATTTCTTGTCTTTTTTCTTCTTCTTTTTGTCTTTCTTTTTCTTCTTTTCATCCCGCAACGGGCAGTCGCTACACATCTTTCCCTTCTTTTTGTAGCTTTCGCAGCACTTGTCTTTTTTGCCCATGACCCACCTCCTGCATGGCATCCATCACCTGTGGAAAGGGGAACCCCCTTCCCTGTTGTCCAAAAAGGGTGAAAAAGAACATGCTCTCTGCGGGCAAAAAGTCAAGCAGATCATGTGTGCTATCTAGCACCTTATAACGGTAGGATATGCACTTCTTCGTTCAAGGGATAATTGCCCTCAATGAGCAGGCCGTGGCGGCCGTCAATGGAGATGGGATCGCCAAAGTGGATGCGGCTCTCGCCGATTTGCGCATAGCCCTCAGCCTCGTACACCTGCATGTCGCGGCAACCCACCACGCAGGTTTTTTCCAGGCGGGTGGCCACCACCGAGGCGTGTGAGGTTTGGCCGCCGCGCGAGGTGACCAGACCATCGGTCATGGAGATTTCGCGGATGTCTTCGGGTACCGTGTCTTGCCGAATGAGGATGAGGTGTTCCTTGGGCATGCGCCGCCGCAGATCGCGGATGTGCTCTTCGCTGAACACGGCCTTACCCGACATGGCCGAGCCAGACACACCAATGCCCTTGGCGATGATGTGTCGATGTGCCAGGTCGGAATCCACAAAGACCATGAGGTGTTCCTTCTTCTTGATGGTGATCATGTCGCGGGTCTGCAGCAGGTAGAGTTGCTCTGCCTCCGGACCTTCAAAGGTAAATTCGATCTCTTGGGCGTTCCACTCCTTGTCGTAAACCAGTTCCCGGCTTATTTGCAGCAGACGCTGGTAGATTTTCGGAAAGCGCCGCTCCAGGCTCATGTCTTCATCGCGACCGTCAAGGTCGGCCTGTTCCACAGAAACAGGATGACTGGTTACCAGACCGGAGACAATATCCTCGCCCTGGTCGCCGGTGGCATAGTCACCCCACAGGGCCACCCGCCGCACCTTGCGGTAGGGATGGGCGGTGAAGAGCACGCCGCTGCCTGCGTTTGCATTGAGGTTGCCGTACACCATGGTCTGCACGATCACTGCAGTGCCCCAGTCGTCGGAAACTCGCATCAGGTGGCGATATTCCTGGGCTTTGGGCGTTGTCCAGGACTGCAACACCAATTCGACTGCGCCGATGAGTTGCAGCCAGGGATCGTCTGGCATGGCAAAACCGCGGGTACGCACTGCCTGCAGGTATTTCATGGCCAGTTCTCGCATGGCATCAGCCTTGAATTCCCGTTTGTAGCGCACCTGGTAAAGTCGTTTGTGCGCATCCATCAACTCCTGAAAATCTTCGCGGCCCATGCCGTTGCACATACCCCAAGACTGGAGAAAACGGCGGAAGTTGTCCCAGGCAAAATACTTGTGCTCAGGATGCAGGGCCACATACTCTTCCACCAGTTCCTCGTTGGCACCGACATTGTGGATGGTGGACATGATGCCGGGCATGGAAATGGCCGAGCCGGAACGTACCGAAAGCAAAAGTGGCCGTTCGGCCGAGCCGAACACCAGCCCGGTTTGCCCCTCCAGGCTGGTAATGGCCCGGCGCACCCGGCGCATGAAATCTTCGCGGGCACGGTCGAAACGGTTCAGGGCCCGGTGGCAGCGGAAGACCTCGGTGGTGATGATAAAGGCCGGTGGCACCGGTTTTTCGTCACCGACCAGCACCATCAGGTTAAAGCCTTTGTTGCCCAGGTGAATGAGGTTGTTGGTGTGGGGGTTGATCTGATCAAGCGGGCTGATGGCCATGTCTGGGTTATAGGTCATGAGCAGATCGAGCGTGCTGTGATCGAGCATATCCTGTTGTGCCTCCAGGGTGCGGATCACCTTGCCGATGAAGTTGTCCAGGTGCTGCAGGCCAAAGGTGGTGGCAATGAGGTCGCGGAAGAAAATTTCCGAGATGCGCAGCACGTTTTCCGGCATATTTTTGGGGTTCCAGCTGCTGTGGTACTTGGGCAGCAGATTGTCCTGCCCGATCTGCGGCACAATGATTGAGAGGTTGTTTTGGTGGATGTTGGTGTAGTAGGCGTAGATAATGTCTTTTACCCCCTCTGACAGGCCGCGCATGATGTCCAGCTGCTGGGTGTAGGAGAAGCGCTTGATGCCGGTGGAGGAGTCCAGCATGTTGATATAGGTGTCCAGGCGGCGGCTGGAAATGCCGTCTACCTGCAGAGCGCGTGAAAACAGGCGCAGGCAGCGCAAGATGCTGAGAAAGGTGACCTGGGTGATGAAGGAGAGGTTGACCGTATCGAACAGGCGTTCCAGGTAGACATTGGCCAGGGTTTCCAGGCGGAAGGTAAGGCCGAGCGCATCGAACTTGCGCTCGCTGTAGCGGCCATACACCGAGGGGATATCCACCGCAATATGGCGTTTGTGATAGATTTGCTCGGTGGGCTCGAATTGCTGCGGACTTAAAATCACCTGCTTCAAGTTTTCCAGTTGGTCGAGCAGGGCCTCCAGGCAGATGAAGGGGTCGTTTTCCGTTTGCAGTACAATGAGCAATTCTTCCAGTTCGGGAAAACCACTCAGGATGGCATGACGCAGCTGGGCCTGAATTTCTGGCAGCGACAGATTGTACTTTACATGCAAGAGCTTGTACATGCGGGCCAGGCGCGCAAAGCGCATGCGCTCCACCTCGGAGATATCCTGCTGCAGCGCCAGGTAGCGGTCGCGCTCCTCGTCGGGCCAGGCGAGCAAATGGCTTAGTTTACTGAGGCGTCGTTCTTTCTTGATACGCTGGCAAAGGATATGCAACTCCGCCACATAGGGGCCTTGTGGATCGATTTGCGAAAGCACCTCTTCTGGCAGGTAAGGCTCCAGGTGGGCAATGTTCTGGTCGAGCCAGAAGTTGAAAATACTTTCAATGAAACCGACAATCAGGTTGCTGGATTCCACATGCGCCTGCTTGCGCAAAAAGTGGATGAGGACATCCTTGCGATGGTGGGCTTCGTCCAGTTCTGTGGACACGTCGCGCAACTCACCCTCTGCACCGATCTCGTTAAAAAACACCGGCATCAGTTTGGTGAACTGCTTGGCCAGGTTGTAAATGGGGCTGATGGGGTGGTTTAAAAGGGCGGTGATGTCGCGTTGGAAGAGGTCTGTATCGCGCACGCAGGTGCCTGAGAGGCGCAGGTTGATAATCAGCGCGGAAAACAGGGTGGAGCACCATTTTGGCTCCTGCTGAATCAGGCTGAGCCATACACGGATATTGGTGAGATGGGCCGGATTGGCAATGGGCTGCCAGTCTTCATCTACCCCGCGCACATTGGCGTACTGAAAACCAAAGCGCACAGTCTCCCACAAAAATGCCTCGACCAGGCGCGAGTTGTTGCGCTGGAACACCTCGTTACCAATGGTTTGGATGCACTGCAGCGAGGTGTGGGGATAACGGCGCACATTGGCCTTGAGCAGCTGGAAGGTGGTAACGAAAAAACGCTCGATCTGCTCAAAGCTCTGGCGCCGGATGAGCTGTACCAGCGAGCGGTTGATTTCGCGCAGGGTCTCCTCGTGGATGAGGGAGAGCCCCTTGGTCTCCATGATGCGGAAGAGGAAGAGCAGCCGCCAGTTGTCGAGGAACTTGGCATCCTTTTCACTGGCCTGGCCTTCACTCATCTGTGTTGGAATTTCGCGGTAGATGCGAATGAAATCCGTGTGGCCGGGCAGTTTGAGCATCTGTTCCAGGGCCTGGCGCGGATTGTCTTCTGCGGCCAGTTGTTTGAGTTCATCCACATAATGCCGAATCTGCTCGTGGGAGATGGCCGCAAGCAGGGGACGACCTGGCCAGTTTGAGCAGTAGTCGCCACAGCTCTTGTTGAACCAGGGAAGAGGATCGTCTTCCGAGAGCCAGTACTCGTAGTTGCGGAAGAGAACGGTGTGCATCAGTTCTTTGAGGGCCTGGCTATGCTTGTCGTTTTTTTCGGGTAGCTGCTGACGCAACTCCATAATCTTTGTACACATCCTGCGCAGGGCGTGCTGGCTCTGCACAATCAACAGCATCAGCCTCGGTTCCGGATTGTCCAGTTCCTGCACACGGCTGAAAAAAGCGGTGAGCACGCTCTCGTAGCGGGGCAGCGTCTTGGCGGTGAGGTTCTGCACCAGCTTGTCCACATAGGCCAATAGGGCTTCGAGGATACGTCCGGTCAGTTGTTGGTTTTTGGCAGATTCCAGCAGGGCAGTGAAAAAGATATCCACAAAGAGGGAAAAGGCCTCGGGCCCCAACTCGTGGTCGCGGTACAGGTTAATATTCTTGAGTACATAGGAGCGCAGGTCAGGGATGATCATCTTCCAGTTACGGTAGGGATGACTCACCTCGTGCAGCAGGCTGTCGATTTTGGTGGCAAGCCCTTGTTGCCGGCCAACAATCTCTATGAGCGGCGCATAGCGGGGGTCGATATGGACCTCGCCTGCAGTTTCCTGCAGGTTGACCTCCAAGGCCTTGGATTTGATAGTTGGTGGAGGGGATATGGTAGACATGGTGCACCTCATGACAGGAAACAAAGTAACGAACCCACATTTATGCATTTAACCTCTAGGGGCCAAGAAAGTCAGCACATTTTCGTGTCCATCCCTGCCGGGAGACTTGCAGGACCACAAAAAAAAGCATCTCTGCCCTTGGCAGAGATGCTTTTTGAATGCAGCTGCCGCAGAAACGCGGCTGTCTTGAATTGCTTACCAGTTCTCGGCCAGCAGTTCAAAGTGATCGATGGCATGGTCACATGCAGGACAGCGCTTGAGAGCCTCCTTGCCGGTGTGCAGATAGCCACAGTTCTGACATTGCCAGGTTACAGAGGTGTCCTTTGCAAAAACTTTATTATTATCCACGTTTGCCTTTAAGGCCAGGTAACGCTTTTCGTGCTGCTTTTCTGCCACGGCAATGGCGAGGAAAATGGCGGCAATATCCTCAAAGCCTTCTTCTTTTGCGGTTTTGGCAAATTCCGGATACATGGTGTTGGTTTCGTAGTGCTCACCATTGGCAGCCTCCTGCAGGTTTTCGGAGGTGGTGCCGATAACGCCTGCCGGAAATGAACCACAAATCTCTACTTCACCACCCTGCAGCAGCTTGAACAGGCGCTTGGCATGTTCCTTCTCCTGGTTGGCGGTTTCTTCAAAAATCTTGGCAATCTGTACATAGCCTTCCTTTTTCGCCTGGGAGGCAAAGTAGGTGTAGCGATTGCGCGCCTGGGATTCGCCACTGAAGGCGGTTAAGATGTTCTTTTCGGTCTGGGTCCCTTTCAGGTTTTTTGCCATAGTATGCTCCTTGTCTCTTTAGTGTACAATACAAGGCCGGTCCTCCTTGTGGAAAACCGGCGCTATCTATGGTCACCATGACTAAATACGGTGGCCATTATGAACTTTACTCTTCCTATTATGCCGCACAAAAGGCAAAAGGTCAAGCTCTTTTTGATAATTGTTTGCAATAAGGGGTCCTGATCTGTTCCCTGTGTCACGTTACGCTTGCACAGCTGCCAGGGCGATAAGTTGTTCCTGGATATGATCATATTGCCGCAGACCTGTGCTCCACTCCGGCGGCACTGCAGGGCTATCTCGTCGGGCGCCCAGAATCATGCCCACCACCAGGCCACGCGCAGCTGAATCACCACCAGCCATCACGTTTTCGATCAGTGCGTTGCGCAGGTCGTTTTCATATTTGAGGATCAGGTGCAGTGCCCCGGGCAGGGCCGAATCAATGGCGCAGTTTTGTCCAAAATTTTTGATCACTTCCCTGCTGTCCTTGTCAACTGAGTCGAGGGATGCACGCACCCGCATGTCTAGACTGATATCATCAAGCCCTTTGTCCACCTCAGCAACAACTGCTTCGGCAGGACGAGTGCCATGCAAAACTTCCCAGGCAATGCGAGCAATCAGGTCTGCCCCGGCCAGGGTGATGGGGTTGTTGTGGGTCAGCGCGGTTTGGGCCAGTGCCGCCTGCACAAGGGCAGTACGGTCATCCCGGTACAGGAAGACGAGCGGTGCGATGCGGGCCGCACCACCCAGATCGTTGGAGCGGGAGCCTGCCTCTGTGAGGGCCTGGCCGCTTGCCATATTTTCCAGGGTAGTCTTGCTGGCCTTGTCTTGGTAGCCGCTATAACTTTGCATGAAGCGTTGCCAGTCTTGGGCAAATTTTTCGGCCTTGAATTCCTGGTGCTGTACTAAAGATTCAAGCAAAAGCAGGGTTTGGTCGCCATAGTGGGTGAAATCGCCCTGTTCCTTGTTGGCATGCACAGAGCCGGGCAGCGGTTTGAGTAAACCATCCAGGTGGCTGATCTGTTCGTCGATTTCCTTGGTATCGTAGAACCAGTGCGCTCCCAATGCGAAGGAATCCGCACACAAGGAGGCCAAAACCATATGTTGTGCTTGTGTTGTCATCTGCATTCTCCTGCGTATTTTCAGGTAGTTGCTGGGGTGGAGGACATCAGAACGGGCGGTGCGCCTGTTGTCGCAGGGCCAGGTCCATGAGCACCAGGGCGGCCATGGATTCGACAATAGGCACAGCCCTGGGTACCACACAGGGGTCATGGCGGCCCTTGGCCTCCAGGATCGTGCTGTTGCCTGCGAAATCCACGGTTTCCTGTGGCAGGCCAATGGTGGCCACCGGTTTGAAGGCTACCCGGAAATAGATGTCTTCGCCGTTGCTGATCCCCCCTTGTACGCCACCGCTGTTGTTGCTGCGGGTGCTCAAAACCTGGCCCTTGGGGATGAACGGATCGTTGTGTTGGCTGCCGCGCAGGCTGGTGCCGGCAAAGCCGGAGCCGATGTCAAAACCCTTGGTTGCGGGCAAAGACAGCATGGCCTGGGCCAGCTTGGCCTCCAGTTTGTCGAACACCGGTTCTCCCAGACCAAGCGGCACGTTACGGCACACACAGCTGATAACGCCACCGGTGGAGTCCTTGGCAGCCAGCACTTCCTCCACCAACTGCTGCATGCGTGCGGCCGTAGCTGCGTGGGGGCAGCGGACAATGTGGGCATCTACTTCTGCGCGGCTGATGCTGTGCCTATCGATGTCAGGAGCACTGATCTCGCCCACGGCGCTCACCCAGGCGACAATCTCCACGCCAAAGGTGCTGCGCAGCCACTTATCTGCAATGGCACCAGCCGCCACCCGGCCAATGGTTTCGCGGGCGCTGGAGCGGCCACCACCGCTGGAAGCGCGGATGCCGTATTTCATCTGGTAGCTGTAGTCGGCATGGGAGGGCCGGGGTATCCGGCTCATTTCACCGTAGTCCTGCGGCCGCTGGTCACGATTGTGCACCAGCAGCATGATGGGAGTACCCAGGGTTTTGCCAAACTCGGTGCCCGAATAGATGCACACTTGGTCTGCTTCGCTTCTGGGGGTGCTGAGGCTGCTTTGACCAGGCCGTCGCCGGGAAAGTTGTGGCTGAATATCGGCCTCAGTCAACTCCATGGCAGCTGGGCAGCCATCCACCACCACGCCAACCCCTTTGCAGTGCGATTCGCCGAATGTGCTCACCTTGAACAGGGTGCCAAAGGTGCTGGACATGCTCCGTCTCCTTGCGGTACATTTTATGTGTTTGCTGCTGTGCGGCGGCCGAGTGCCGCTTGTTGAACAAAAAACAAACCTGCAAAAAGTACTTGCCGGTTAAGGTACAGAATAGTGTCGATACTGTTCCCGCGCAAGCCGGCAAGATGTTGTGAGGTATTCTCTTTAATGAGCCGCACACGAACGACCAGACAACCATCCATGCGAACTCAATGTAGCTGTGCTGGTTGCGTCATTTATTTCGTTGATCTTCCATGAGTGAGTGCCGTAAAATTATCCATGTGGATATGGACGCCTTCTACGCTTCGGTGGAGCAGTTGGACAATCCGCAGCTGCGCGGCCTGCCCCTTATTGTTGGCGGCGATCCGGGCCGCCGCGGGGTGGTGGCGGCCTGTTCGTATGCGGCCCGCGTGTACGGTGTGCATTCGGCCATGCCCTGTGCCCAGGCCAAACGCCTGTGTCCGCAGGCTGTGTTTGTGCGGCCTCGCATGCAGCGCTATCGGGAGATGTCTGCTCGGCTCATGGCGATTTTCCGCTCCTGTACCGAACTGGTGGAGCCGCTCTCCCTGGATGAGGCATATTTGGATGTGAGCCGTAATTTTTTGGGCGAGCGTTCGGCAACCCGTATTGCCGAGCAGCTGCGCGCCCGCATTTTCAAGGAAACCGGCCTGACCGCCTCGGCCGGTGTTTCCTACAACAAGTTCTTGGCCAAGGTGGCCTCAGGCACAAAAAAGCCAGACGGCCTCACCGTGATTCCGCCCGAGGCAGCGGCAGAGTTTGTCGCTGCCCTGCCGGTGCGTAAGTTTTTTGGTGTGGGCAAGGCCACCGAGCGCAAAATGCAGGCGGTTGGTGTACATATCGGTTCGGATTTGCTGCGTTTTTCTGTAGAAGAACTAATCCGACTCTTTGGTAAGCATGGTCAGTTTTTTTACGATATTGCCAGGGGTATTGATCAGCGGCCAGTGCTGGCCCATCGCGAGCGGAAATCCATGGGTACGGAGACCACTTTGGCAAGAGATATCCTCGCCCTGGAGGCGGTGCAGGCTGTTTTGACTGAACTGGCCACTGAATTGGGGGCGGATTTGACTACCAAGGACCTGTGCGGCCGAACCCTGACCTTGAAGATGCGCTACCAGGACTTTACCACCATTACCCGCTCCTGCACCGATCAGGCTGGTTTTGCCGATGCGACAGATCTTTTGGCGCAGTTGCCCCGGCTGGTGGCGGCAACAGAGGCAGGTCGTCGCCGTATACGTTTGCTGGGTTTGAGTGTTTCCAACCTGTTACCAAAAAGCGCGCTGCCACAGCGGGCCGTGCAGTTGCCCCTGCCTTTTCCCGGGCAGAGACAGTTGCTGGGCCAATCGTGGCAGCGATGAGGAGTCTGGTTGGTTGGCAGGTCGGGAGCCGCCCCTACATGCGGTTGTACAGTTCGCGCACCCGCTGGCGGGTCATGATGCTCTGCCAATCCTTGCCCAGGCAGTTCTCCCACAGGGGGGCCAGGTTCAGGGCCACGCTTGTCATGGTTTCCATGGCCTGCTCATCCAGGTCTCTGGTGATATTGCGGGGAAGCTTGATATCGTGCTTGGCCATCATTTCCCTGAACTCCCGCACGCCTTCGGGATAAATATCTTCCAGATAGTCAAAGGCGATGCAACAGCCAATGCCATGATGGGTGCCCAGCACAAAGGCCAGCCCATAGGAAAGGGCGTGGCAGGCTCCTACCTGCGAGTAGGCGATGCTCATGCCACCAAAGTAGGAGGCCATCATCAGCTTGTCGTCTTTGTCGGGATGGTCTTCCAAAAAAACCTGGCGGCACAGCTCTATGGACTTTTCACCGTAGGCGCGACTGAACTCGTTTAAGAACGTACCGTTCAACGACTCCACATCATGGATATAGCAGTCCATACCGGTGTAGAACCATTGCTCCTTGGGGACTCCGGCCAGCAGTTCCGGATCGAGCAGAATCTGATCAAAGAGGGTGAAGTCGGAGTTAATACCCAGTTTTTTATCCGGCCCGGTGAGTACGGTGGTGCGGGAAATTTCCGCGCCTGTGCCGGCGAGCGTGGGCACAGCCGCATGGTACACAGCCGGATATTTGATGAGATCCCAGCCCTGATACTCGGTGGCAGAGCCCGGGTTGGTGAGCAAGAGAGAAATGGCTTTGGCCAGATCCATGGTGGAGCCGCCGCCAATGCCGATGATGCCATCGGGCAGGCGGGAAGTGGAGGCGCGCACCTTGGCGACCAATTCGTCGACATAGTTGGTTGTGGGCTCTTCATCCACATTGACATGTATGAGCAGGTCACCTTTTTCCAGGGGCAACCTGGATTCCAGCGCTGTGCCGGTAAAGACTCTGTCCAGCACAAAGACCATGGTCGATTCGCCGGCTGGCCGTTTGGCCTTGAGGATATCACCAAGCTGGTTGAAAGAACCGCGACCGAAAATGATGTTGGGAACAATCTTGAAATTTCTGTACATGAATACGTCCACTGAAAAAAGAAGCAGGCTGCACTGCCCCTTGCAAACAGCAGCCAAACTTCCAGTATACTACAGCTTTTGTGCAGCTCAATGAAAAATAAGACCATAATAATTTGGCCGACAACTGCAGGGCCAGGACAACAGCCCTTTGCGCATACAAAAGGGAGAGCACTGTGGAAGACATAGAACGATTGAGCCGGGAACTGTACGCTGATATTCCAAGGGGCGGACTCTATCACTATACTACCTTCAGTGGCCTGTTGGGGATCATTGGCAGACGCTGCCTCTGGGCCAGTGATATCCGCTACATGAACGACTCGGCCGAATTGCGCCATACAGCCGATCTCTTTGCCGAGGTGAGTCGAGAGCGCATAGACAGCGGCCGGGCCAACACCTTACTGCTTACCCAGTTTGTGGACTGGATCAAACACCGTATCAGCAGCGGCCACCTGCTCTTTGCCGCCTCCTTCCGCTCCCATGGCAACCTGCTCAGCCAGTGGCGCGGTTACAGTCTGCCCGGCAAGGGAGTGAGTTTGGGCTTTTGCCCTGATTTTATTTTGGAATGCGCAAGGCAGCAGCATTTTTTGATGGGCAAATGCATCTACGAACCCAGGCGACAGTGGCGGATCATTGAGCAGGTGCTGGATTCCCTGGAGGCAGAGGCGCATAAACGTACCCAGGGCAGGGAGATACAGAGCGAGGAACGCCTGGCGCTTTACCGGGATATTTTTACCAGTTTGGAGACCGATATCCTGCGTATCGCGGCCATGTTGAAGCATCCCTCTTTTATGGAGGAGAAGGAGTGGCGCATTGTTTCACCGGTGGTGAGTGGCCATGACAGCTTTCCGATCCTGTTTCGGGAAGGCCATGATATGCTGGTACCCTATATCGAGTTCAATCTCAGCCTGGATGGTAAACCACCAAGGCTGGATCATCTCTACCTGGGGCCATCGGTCAACGCCAATATTTCCATCAACTCCATTGCCATGTTCCTGGAGAAAAACGGCATACAGGTGCAGCGGGGCATTGACTACTGTCGGATCCCCTACCGACGCCGATGATTGCGGGAGTGGAACTGTTCAGATGTGTTTTAGCTGCTCAATCCAGGTGCGTGGCCCCAGCGAGGTGCAGGACATGGTGGCGATTTCAGCAGCCAGGCGCAGGGAAGTGAGGAAATCCTGCTCAAGAATATGATGACAGAAAACACCGTGGAAAATATCCCCGGCTCCCAGGGTGTCGAGTACCTTGATCTTGCCAACCGGTATCTCTTGTGTGTTATCGTTTTCATGGGCAAGGATGGATGCACCCGAGCGGGTGATAGCCACATGGCCAATGCCATAGTCTTGCGCGGCTGTAAATACATCTTCGCTGCTACCAGTGTCCTGTATGCGGAATTCGTTGGATGCGATCAGATAATCCACCAGCGGGAGCAGCTCTTCCAGCCCCTCCTTCCAGGTGCCGCCATCCAAAACCACTGGAATGCCTCGGTGACGCGCCGTAGTTGCAGCATCTACTCCCTGGGGCAGATAGGAGCCGTCTACCAGCACAATGTCCACTTCATGGAAAAGAGCTTCGCCCAAATCCACGGAGCGCAGTTTACGAGCATAGGTGGTGGAATAGGCCACACCGTATTCATTGGTGCTCAAGTCGACCAGAACAGAACCGACCGAGGGTGGATGATGGGGCAAGGAATCGAGATCAATGAGCTCGACCGCATGTTCCATTATATCGGAACGCGCCACTTCGCTTAAGGGGTGCTCTCCCAGGCCGGTTACCAGGGTGCTGGTGTTATCAGGAAAGGCTGTAAAGGCAATGGCAGCGTTAGTGGCGGCTCCTCCGGCAAAGGCGAGCTGCCGTTCGGCCTTCATGCGCTGTCCGGGCTGCAGGGCGTTGGGCAGATAATACACGAGCTCTACACTACACTGACCGACAAAAAGACCTTTGCGCATGTTGGCGGCTCACGAACAAAGAATGGCATGGGGAACAGATTGGAGGTACAGTAGCACGAAAACCGGCATATCTTACCGCCGGCTGCCCCACAGCGCAAGCCTCGGCTGGCGCGGCACCCTTTTCCCGAGGCAGCGGACACCCGACAAACAGGCTGCCTGCCGGCATCTATAGCTAAATGGAGGTTGTACATGGCCCTTACCGAATCAACCCAACTGACACTGGGTACCAGCGCTCCGGCTTTTGCCCTGCCCGACACAGTCACAGGCAAGACGGTCAGCCTGCAGGATTTTTCTGGAGCCAAGGGGCTTTTGCTCCTCTTTATCTGCAACCACTGCCCCTATGTGAAACTTATCCAATCCGAGCTGAGCGCCCTTGGCAGAGAATATATGCCCAAAGGTATAGCCATGGTGGCCATCAGCTCCAATGACATCAGCACCCATCCAGACGACAGCCCCGAACAGATGCAGCAAGAGGCCAAGCGGCACGGCTATCCCTTTCCATATCTGTACGACGAGAGCCAGGAAGTGGCCAAGGCCTATCGGGCAGCCTGCACTCCGGATATCTATCTCTTCGATGAGGGGCACAAGTTGGTGTATCGTGGCCAGCTGGACGACGCGCGGCCCAACAAGCACATTCCGGTGACTGGCGCGGATTTACGGCGGGCACTGGATGCTCTGTTGCGAGGAGAAGCCATCAGTCCAGAACAGAAACCCAGCATGGGCTGCAACATCAAGTGGAAGGCCGGCAACGAACCAGACTACTTTAAAAAACGCTGACAGGCGGGAGAGGAGTCGAATAACCCGTTGCAGCTTAGGGCAAAATCCCTTGGCGGGCATTGTAGACCGGCGCGCCACTGGCAGCAAATTCTCGGAAAGCTGCCAAGGACTCTGCGCGCAGTACATTGCCCCTAAAGGCAATGCCACGCCTGGCCAGCTCCTGCTGCCAATCCGGGGGAAGCGGCCCTTCGTCAAAACCGGTAATGGCTTCCATTTCCGGACCATAACCAGCCACCACCAGGGAGCGAATGCCCGACCAAAGGAGCGCACCAAAGCACATGGCGCAGGGCATCCAGTTCACCACCAGTTCATGGGCTGGCAGTCCAGCTGCCCCCAAATCAAAACACCCCAGCCGCTTTTGGGCAAGTGAGATGGCCATGACCTCTGCGTGGGCGCAGGAGCAGATCAGCGGTACCACCCGATTGACGGCCAAAACAACCAATGTGCCAGAATCTCGAGTAAATATGCCCGCAGCAAAGGGGCCACCCGTGGCATGTAGTGTGTTGAGGCGGGCAAAATGGAGGACAGCGGCCATGCGCTCCTCTGGTGTGGCCAGTTGGCTGGGCAGGGCGGCCATTTCCTCCCAGGCCCAGTCAGGCAGTTCCAGGCTGACCTGCCGTGCTTGCTGATGGGTCTGGCCCAGGGCGCCAGTTCCAGTTCGATCTTCTTGCATAGCAAATTCTCTTCCCTGCCGGTTCACGGTTGCATAAAGAGCCAGCGCAGGGTCTCTGGCACCTTACCCTTGGGGATGAGGCGATTGTCTGGCCCCAGTTCATAGATGCCAAACCACTCTTCTGGATCGTCCTCTTCGTGGTGGTCGGCGTCATCCGGTGTTTCCCCGCTTTTCCACCATTCGTCCTGCCACTCGAAGAAAGCCAGACCGCAAAAGCGTTCCCGCCCCTGGGCACTGCGCAGATCCTGCCAGATGCTGACAAAGACAGCAGCCATGGCTTCGGCACTGTGGCCGCCAAAACCGGGCACCCATGGTTTGGGGGCCACCGGCGAGGTGGAAAGCCCCACCTGGGTGATGAAGATGGGTTTGTGGTGTTCCCAGGCCAGTTGTTCCAGATAGCCCTGGTAGCTGCTGCCGGTGGCACGGCCCGGGCCTGAGGTGCGCACTGCATTGGCATAGGTGTAGATGTTCAGGCAGATCAAATCGCCCATGTCCGGTACCAGGGTGTCTTCCGGTCGGACCTCCAGATCTGGCCGGTCACTGATGGGGCCGATGTGGGTCCAGCTGGTGTGGCAGTAGAGATGGCGCTGGCCATAGCGGCTCAGTTCGTAGTCCATGGCTTCATCCACCAGCTTGGCCATGGCCACCTCCGAGGCGGTGCGGTTGCGTACCACCACGTGTTTGCCCACGTATTCCGTCACCTCTGGATGGGCGGCATTGGTGCTGGTGACCGAGGCAGCCTGCAGTTCATCGCCGATGGAAAAGAGCACCAGCCTGTCTGGCCGACCCACGCTGTAGGTATGGTCGATCACTTCCTTGATAACCTCTAGTTGCCGAGCTTGGTACCCAGGGTCCAGGAAGTCGGGCTCATAGGGGAAGAGCCAGATATCCTGCCCGTAGAGCAAATCTTCCTGGTCCAGGGCCGCGAAAAATCCCGCTGGCATGCGGCGCGGAAAGACGTGCAGATAGTTGATGCCCATCTCCCGCATCATGGGCAGGTGCACGGCAAAGCGGCCGTCATCCTTGGGATCTGCACCAGTGAGCGGTGTTTCCCCAATGAGAAAGGGAGAATAACCCATACCGCGGAAAAACACCGGAGAGTCCGGATTTTTTTGATCAATGATCTGGCTGCCCTGCACAATGAAACGAAGGGGAGTCGGTGTTTCTGGATTCAGGGAAGAGGTCTTTGCGTCTGCTGCGGCAGGCATGGCGCCAGATGACAGATGCGCGGTGAGGATAATGAACAAAAAAACTATGGAGCATCGGGCAAAGGACATGGCTAGTCAAGGAAAGAGGAGAAAAATACCGGGGATGTGAGGGCCCAGGAAATGTCTGCCTCACCCAGGCTGATCTTTCCATGCACCTAACCATGTAGAGGCAGGGCTGAAAAGGAAAATATGTTTTCCACATGGTTCCTGTGGCGGTCGTATGTGAGGCGAACGAAACGAGACAGACTTGACATGTGCCCCCCTGTTGATGGTACACTGACTCCATATCAAGTGATAGGTCGTACAATATAAAGAATGTAAAAACACTTTCAAAACCAGCAGACACACCAAGGAGTGAGCCATTGGACGAGCAATACACTGTGGCGAGGCTGGTCCGTGAACTCCGGGAACAGACCGGTCTGACTCAGGAAAAATTCGCGGCCAGGCTCGGAGTGACCTTCCCCACCGTCAACCGCTGGGAGAACGGCCGCGCCAAACCCTCTCCGCTTGCAATGGAAAAAATCGAAACCCTGCTGCACAGCCTGGGGGATAGGGGTGAGGCCTTGCGTAAAGTGTATTTTGAGAAGGGAAAATAGGCATTGTAGCCTTGCACACATCTTACACACACCCAAGCCATTGGGAGGCATGATGAAAAAAACTATCTTTTTTACCTTTCGCGACAACCCGCTCTGCTTTATACATGTCTTACTTAATGCCTTGGATATGGCCGAAAAAGGGATGGAGGGCAAAATCATCCTCGAAGGAGAGTCGGTGCGGCTTGTTCCCATCATGGCTGATCCCGGTCATTTTCTGCATCCACTCTACACCAAGGCCAAGGAAAAGGGCTTGATTGTTGGCGCTTGCAAGGCCTGCACCAGCAAGATGATGCAACTTGACGCGGTTGGTAAGGAACAGATTCCCCTGCTGGAAGGCTTGGCTGGCCATCCTTCCATGGGGGAATATATGGAACAGGGATACAGTATCCTCACTTTTTAAAAAATTGATTATTCAAGGAGATAAGCATCTATGAAGAAGACAGAACTGGGCAAGGGAATCTACTGGGTCGGCGCCATTGATTGGCTCACCCGGGATTTTCACGGCTATTCCACGAACCGGGGCACCACCTACAATGCCTACCTCATCATTGATGAGAAAATCACCCTGATCGATGCGGTCAAGGAAGTGTTCCGTGGCGAGATGATGCACCGCATCCGCAACATCATCGACCCCAAAAAAATCGATTACATAGTTGTCAACCATGTGGAGTTGGACCACAGTGGCGGTTTGCCCGGGCTGATCGAAGAGGTCCAGCCCGAAAAGGTTATCTGCTCGAAAATGGGCCATAAAGCCCTGTTGCAGCATTTCCATAACGATAGCTGGCCCTTCCATGTGGTGGGCACTGGCGATGAAATCAGCATCGGCAAACGGACCCTCAGTTTCATTGAAACCCGCATGCTCCATTGGCCGGATTCCATGTTCTGTTACGTTAAGGAAGACGAGCTCCTTTTCAGCAACGATGCCTTTGGCGAACACTGGGCCACCAGTGAGCGTTTCGACGACGAAGTGGATCCCGGCATCCTGACCTACGAAACCACCAAATACTACGCCAATATTATTACCCTGTATTCACCTCAGGTGAAGAAGCTGTTGGCCCAGGTGGAAGAGATGCAGCTGCCCATCAAGATGATTGCCCCGGATCACGGCGTTATTTGGCGCAAAGATCCCATGAGAATTATCCGCGATTACCACCGCTGGTGCAACTATGAAACCAATGGGCGTGCCCTGGTGATCTACGATACCATGTGGGATTCCACCATGAAAATGGCCAAGGCCGTGGCCGAAGGCTTGCACGAGGAGGGCCTGGAATACACCATGTTCGATCTGAGCGTGAACCATCGCAGCGATGTGATGACCGCTGTTTTGGAGGCCAGTGCTCTGGTTTTTGGTTGCCCCACCCTAAATAACGGCATGCTGCCACGCATGGCCGACTACCTCTACTACATGAAGGGGTTGCGACCCACCAAAAAAATTGTTGCCTGCTTTGGCTCCTACGGTTGGTCAGGAGAGGCGGTCAAGCTGATGAACGATATTTTGAAAGATCTAAAGATGACCATCTGCCATCCTGGATTGCGGGTACCCTATGTGCCGGATCATCCTCAACTTCGGGAATGTGTTGAGTTGGGACACACAGTAGCAAAGAGCACCAAGGCGTTTTTGGCCGGAGAGACGGTCGAATCCGCAGTTTGATCTCCCAATATATCCTGTCACCCTGTTAGTCACAATTTTTGGCTGGCAGAAAAAGCGTCCTTTCCCATGGGGAGGGACGCTTTTTTTGTTTTTTGTGCACACTTCTCTCCCATAGTTCTACTTCATGCTCAGTGCCTTAGGCCATCTGGCTCAGGGTTTTTCTGAAGCGTGCCAGCGAGATGGAGTAGAATACCAGGCCAATAACGATGATTGCTGCCATCTCTTTCCAGACAACCTCAAGCCCTGCACCCCTGTACAGGATCGATTGGCTGGCGGCAACAAAATGGGTGGTGGGCGCAAAAAACATGATATTTTGAATTAATTTGGGCATGTTTTCCATGGGCGTGGTCCCGCCGGAGAGCATTTGCAGCGGCATGATGACCAAGATCATCAACAGCCCAAACTGGGGCATGCTGCGGGACAGGGTGGCCAGAAAAATACCCAGCGAGGTGGTGGAAAAAAGATGCAGACCAGCCACCAGAAAAAACAGGCCCACAGAGCCCGCCACAGGAATCTTCAGCCAGCCCTGCACCACAACGACAATGGAAAAAGGCCGAGGCAAGGAGCACCACCAGGGCCATGGACCACACCTTGGAGAGCATGATTTCCGCCGGCGTGACCGGCATCACCAAGAGATGCTCGATGGTGCCGTGCTCGCGCTCGCGAATTAAGGCTGCACCGGTAAGGATGACCGAAAGCATGGTGATCATGCTGTTGATCTCCATCACACTGGTCATCCATGAGGGCGCAAGGGTAGGATTGAACCGCATCCTTTGCTCCACGGTGACAGGCGGCGCAGCCATCCCCCTGTACCCCTGAACGAATTCCGCAACCTCACCCATGATAATCTGTTGAATGGAGCCGCTGCCGGTGAATGCCTGGCTCATGCGGGTGGCATCCACATTGAGCTGAATGGCGGGGCTGCGGCCCGCTATCACATCTGCCTGAAACTCAGGCGGAATATTGACCACAAAGGTGTAGATGCCCGCATCCATGCCCGGATCCATTGCCGGCAGCGTGATCGTGCTGGGCTTTATGAAATGCGGCGGCAAGAATGCCGAGCTGATGCGGCGCGACAGGGTGGAATCGTCTTCATCCACAATGGCTATGGGCACCTTGTGCAGGGTTTCCGGGGCAGCTGTGGCTGCTGTATAAATGGCGAGCGTAAATGCATAAACAATGAGTACCAGGAGCATGGGGTCGCGGGCCAGGGTCCACAACTCCTTGATGCCGAGCCGGTACACATTGGTGAGGCGGCCCATCTCAGGAGTCCTGTTTTTTGAGGAGGACAATAGACAACACGAGAATCACCGGTATGACGAGCACAAGCGGCAGGAAGGTGTGGTGTAAGTCAGCAAAGCCCAAGGCCTTGCTGAACACGCCCCGACTAATGAGGAGCATGTGCGTGGTCGGGAACGCTTCACCGATGAACCGGCCCATACCCTCCAGCGACGAGACCGGAGTGATCAGACCGGCATAGTTGACGGAGGGCAGCAGGGTGGCCAGCATGGTAATAAAGATGGCTGCCACCTGGGAGCTGGTGAAAACCGAGGTAAAGAGGCCAAAGCCTGTGGCAAAGATAATGAACAGCAGGGCCGCGACCGTCAGGGTAAGAAAGCTGCCGGTGATGGATACCTTGAAAACAGTGATAGCCAAAAAAATCATGAGGAAGAAATTGCCCATGGCCATAACAATGTAGGGAATCTGCTTGCCGATAAGGAATTCTACCCTGCTCACCGGAGTGACATAGAGATTCATGATGGAGCCCATTTCCTTTTCCCGCACCACCGCAAGCGAGGTGAGCATGGCCGGAAACATGAGCAGCATCAGCGGAATAACTGCTGGAATCATGGCAGGCAGACTTTTCACATCCGGATTATAGCGGAAACGGGTTTCCACCTTGGCTGCCGGTACAGGGGTGGAACCAAGGGTATGCCGGCTCTGCTGCGCCAGCCAGCTTTGGTGCAGCCCCTGGACATAGCCTTGGATGGTTTCGGCCCGCTGGGTATTGGCGCCGTCGATCCAGACGCCGATTTGAACCGGAACACCCTTTTGCAGATCCCGTGCAAAACCCGGTGGAATTTCAATGGCCAAAGACAGCTCCCCGCTGCGCATGCGCTGGTCAAGCTCGTCATAATCCATAATGGGAGCCCTTTCGATAAAGTAGCGCGATCCTGAAATATCCAGGGTATAGCTGTTACTCAGCCCGCTTTGATCCCGGTCGAGCACGGCAAAGCGCAGGTCTTCCACATCCATGGTAATGCCCAGGCCAATCACTGCCATGAGGATCAGGCTGCCGGCCAGTGCCATCACGGCCCGTACCGGATCCCGCCGTATTTCCAGGCTCTCTCGCATGGTATAGCTCAACAGGCGGGTCCAGCTGAACACTCTGTGCAGCGGCGAAGCCTGCCCTTTTATATGTGCCCCCTGGCTGCTGCCAGTGTTGTCGATTTTGCCGATTGCGTTTTTGACAGCCAGGGTTTCAGGTATCTTGTTTTGCCCGTTTTCTGCCGCTTCTTCCAGATAGGCGATAAAGGCCTGTTCCAGATTGTTTACCCCGCGTTGTTCCACGATATGCGCAGGCGTGTCGCTGGTGAGCACCTTGCCCGCATGCATAAACGATATGCGGTCGCAGCGTTCCGCCTCGTTCATGAAGTGGGTGGAGATAAAAATGGTTACCTGGTCTGTGCGGGAAAGTTCAATCAGCAGCTGCCAGAAGCTGTCTCGGGCCACCGGGTCCACGCCCGAGGTCGGTTCATCGAGAATGAGCAGTTCAGGGCTGTGTACCAGGGCAACCGCTAAGGAGAGGCGTTGGCGCACTCCCATGGGCAGGGAATTGGGCCGCTCATCCAATACCTTTTCAAGGCCAAAGCGCTCGGCCACCCTGCGCACCCGCTCCGGGATATCTGCCTCTGGCAGGTGGAAGAGGCGTGCGTGCAGCACCAGATTCTGGCGCACGCTCAACTCCGTATACAGGGAAAAGGATTGAGACATATAGCCCACCCGCTTGCGTACCGACATGTCTTTGGGGTTGACTGTCGTACCAAAGAGTTTGGCCGTCCCTCCGCTGGCCGGCAACAGCCCGGTGAGCATCTTCATGGTGGTGGTTTTGCCGCAGCCGTTGGAGCCGAGAAAGCCGAAAATCTCCCCGCGCCGGATGCGGAAACTGACCTGATCCACCGCAGTAAAGGCGCCAAAGCGTTTGGTGAGCTGTTCCGCTTCAATGGCGATTTCGCCTGCCTCCTCCGGCAGGGGCGGAATGGCCAGCTCTGTATGACCCCGCCGTTTTTCTTCGGGCAAAAGCTGGATAAAGGCCGCTTCCAGAGAGCTGGTCTTGGTGTGCTCCAGCAGTTCCTGCGGTGCGCCGGTGGCCAGCACCCTGCCGCCCTCCATGGCCACCAGCCAGTCAAAACGGCTGGCCTCATCCATGTAGGCGGTGGCCACAATCACGCTCATCTCGGTACTGCTGCTGCGGATACTGTCGATGAGATCCCAGAACTGGCGTCGTGCCAGGGGGTCTACCCCGGTAGTGGGTTCATCCAGAATCAGCAGTTTCGGATCGTGGATGAGCGCACAGCAGAGGCCCAGTTTCTGCTTCATGCCACCGGAGAGTTTGCCGGCCGGCCGATCGAGAAAGGGATACATGCCGGTGGCGGTGGTGAGTTCATCGATGCGCCTGCGACGCTCTGGGGCGCTGTGGCCAAAGAGCCTGGCAAAGAACTGCAGATTTTCCTCCACCGACAGGGTGGGGTAAAGATTTTTACCTAGGCCCTGGGGCATGTAGGCTATATCCGGACAGGTGCGGTTGCGGTGCCGTTTATCGGCCATGTCGCCGCCAAGCACGGTGATTTTGCCCTCCTGAATCATCCGTGCCCCGGCCACCAGGGCAAGCAGGCTGGATTTCCCCACCCCATCGGGACCGATGAGCCCGGCCATGCACCCTTTGGGTATGCTGAGATCAAGGCGATCCAGTGCCAGGGTCTTGCCATAGCGCTGGCTCAGAGCTGTAATGTGCACTACTGCCTGCTGAGTGGTCATCACTGCACCGTGAGCGGCAGTTTTTCCGGCCATGGGGCCACGGGGTCGAGTTGGATCCAAGCAATGCCGGGCACCCCGGTTTTAATCTGTTCCGTGTACTGTCCCAGCCATGCCGGCGCCACCTGGGCCCGCACCCGGAACATGAGTTTTTGCCGTTCGCTGGCGGTTTCCACGGTTTTCGGAGTGAATTGGGCGCTGCTGGCCACAAAGGAGACCTTGGCCGGCACGGCATAATCGGGCGCTGTATCGAGGATGATGCGCACCTCGCTGCCCAGCGCCACCCTGCCGGCAGAGGTGGAGGGCACAAAAAAACTCATGTACACATCATTGAGATCAATTAGGTTCAAAACCGGTGCACCGGCAGCCACAACCTCGCCGGGCTGGGCAATGCGGTACTGCACGCGGGCATCCTGCGGCGAAACCGGGGTGCTGTCGGCAATTTCCGCCTCGATGCGGGTGATGGTGGCGGCCACGGCCTCAACCCTGGCCTCGGCCCCGGCAATCTGCGCCTCTGCCGCCCTGACTGCCGCCTCCTCTGCCACCACCTGGGCCTGGGCAGCATCCACCTGGGCCCTGGCCCCTGTAACCCGCGCCTGGTCATCATCAAGCTCCTGCATGGAGGCTGCGCCTTCTTTGGACAGGGTCCTTGTTCTTGCCAGTTTGCGCTGTGCCGCCTGCAGTTCGCTCTGCATGCGGGTGACATTGGCCCTGGCTGCGGCCACCGTACTTTTGCGCATGGCCACCTGCGCCCTTGCATTGGCCACCTCGGTTACGGCCTGCTGTCTTTGCGCCACAGCCTCGGCCTGCTGGGCTGTCAGCGTATCGATCTGCATCCGCACCAGGGGCGCGCCTGCCTGCACAAAATCCCCCTCGCGCACCAGGATTTCATCGATGCGGCCGCCGTACCTGGAGGAGATATTGATTTCCGTTGCCTCTATGCGGCCGTTGCCGCTGACAAAACCCGGGCCCGGGCCCCGGGGCTGCATCTGTTGCCAGGCATAATACCCGGCGCCTGCTGCCAGAGCCGTGATGATCAAGATGATGAGCCACTTGCTCCCTTTCATGCCCTGCATAGTCATCTCTTCCTGAATATGTGCATGTTCCAGTGAACATGAAGTTTGATTTTTTCGCCGTTACTTTTTGGTTTGTGGGAAAACAGACATTGACGCACCCTGTCCCAAAGGCCCGCCACCAAGGGCGGCAAAAAGATTGACCTGGCTGGTCAGCAGGTAGCGCTGGGTCTGTACCGTATCCTGTTCAGCCTGGAGCAACTCCCGCTGGGCATCGAGCACATCCAGATACGAGGTGGTGCCGTTATCATAACGGAGCTGGGCAAGACGGGCGCGCTCCCGTTGGGTGGCCAGGCCTTGTTGCTGGATATCGAGCTGCTGCACCAGCCAGTAGCGGGCGCTGAGCGCATCAGACACTTCGCGAAAAGCCTGTTGAATGGTCTGTTCATACTCTGCCACGGCCATGTCCCGCCGGATTGCAGCGAGATCGAGGTTGGCACGCAGACGACCCGCGTTAAAAATGGGCACTGCAATGGCAGGCATGAAGGTCCAGGCGCGGTTTGCTGCTTCAAATAAATTTTCCAGCTCGTTGCTGGCCAGGCCCAGGCTGCCGGTCAGGCTGATGCGTGGAAAAAAAGCGGCTCGGGCCGCATGAATATTGGCATGGGCAGCGGTCAGCCGGTGCTCTGCCGACACAATATCCGGCCGCTGCACCAGTAAATCCGAGGGCAGCCCTGGGGCTATGGGCAGCAATATCGTTTTCCCGTCGAGCACATTGCTGCGCGGGGTATTGTCTACCGGAGTGCCTGCCAAAAACGCCAGGTAATGCCCATTAGCTTCCCGCGCCTGTTCCAGTTGCACGGCCAGGGTTTTTGCCTGCACCAGGAGTGCCTTTACCTGGGTGAGTTCAAGCCTGGTGCCGGCGCCAAGCTGGTAGCGCCGCTTGAAAATGCGCTGCGATTCTTCCCGTGTGGCGATGGACTGATTGGCCAGCTCAATTCTGCGGTCATATTCGCGCTGGGTCAGCCAGGTGTTGGCAACCTCTGCCACCAGACTCACGGTAAAGGCCCTTTGTGCTGTCTCGCTGGCCAAATACTGTTCCAGGGCGGCTGTTTCCAGGCTGCGGATACGCCCCCAAAAATCGAGTTCCCAGCTGGTCAGGCCCACGCTCATTTCATAAACTGAGCTTGTTTCGGCCCTGCCGGTTGGTGATAGATCCCTGGGTGTGCGACTGCGGACGCTATCGGCCTGGCCGTCAATGGCGGGAAAGCGCTCCGCGCGCCGGATGCCGTGCTGTGCCCGGGCTTCGGCCACCCGCAAAACAGCGCTCTGCATATCCCGATTATGGGCCAGGGCCAGCTCAAGCACCTGCAGCAAATCAGGGTCGAGAAAATAGGCGCGCCAGTTGGCTGCGTTGCGGTACGCATCCGGAGCTTTGGCAGAAGACACGTCTGCCCTGGCAAAGTGGCCCGGTACTGGCGGCTCTGCTTTATTGTACGGAGCAGGCAAGGCAGCGCAGCCAGCTACAAATACAATCAAGGCGCACACCACCATTGTTTTTGCAGTTTTTTGGCAGATCATCGTTTACATTCCAGAACAAAAAGCACCCAAGTTAATTGTGTCACCCAGTGCCACAAAAATACCAACCCTATGGTGCTGTCACAGTGCATTGTGGTGATTTTTGATTAGTTTAACATAATATGATAGCGACAACACCTGGCTCCCCAAAAACACTACGTGAACAGTAGAAGGAACTGGCAAGAAGAACCCTGTTTGATACAGTTATTCAACTCTTTAGCCAAAAGGGCTACGAGTAGACTACCATTGACGAAATTGCCCAGGCAGCCGAACCCTCCCACCGCACCTTTTTTCGCTACTTTCCCAACTAGGAAAATGTTGTCCTCGTCCAGACAAACGGGATGCGTGATTTTTGCTGAAGACATTGAAATAAAATGGCTCCTAACAAAGCTCAGCAAGATATTTATATTTTTATGTAAAATCAGCACAATACATTTAATGAGGTCGTGCTGTGCAGATGCCCGAAATCACCTTGCCACAATAACAAAAGCGATTCGCAACAGAACGTGCCTGTGCCCAGTTCCTGCTGAAGTTGAGGTGACCGAACGGTTTTCAATGCCCGGTATACGGAGCAGGCAAAGCATACTTCATCACCGCACGCCGTCTGTATCAATGCGCACGCTGTCGCCATCAGGTCTCCATTACCGCAGGCACCTTGTTCCATGCCATAAAAATACCACTGGTCAAATGGTTCTGGACCATCTATCTCATGGGGTCTGACAAGGGCGGCATTTCCGCCTTGCGGGCTGCCAAGCAGCTGGAAGTTTCCTGGAATATAGCCCACAGCATGCTGCGTAAGATCCGCCGGGCTATGGCGCACCGGGACAGCATCTACCGCCTTTCCAACCTCATCGAAATGGACGACTCCTTAGTTGGCGGCAAGCGTGGCCGGGGTGCCGAGGACAAACGCCCGGTGCTGGTGGCCGTTGAGTGCAGGGGAAAAAGGCCGGCTTTACGGCCATGCAGGCAGTGGACAGCGTTTGCGGTAAAAGCGTAGTTGTATTTCTGGACAAACACCTGCTTGCCGGCCAGACGGTGAAGACCGACGCCCTGGCTGCGCTCAATGCAACCGGCGACCAGCACGAGCACCTCAAGCGGATGACACTTCCTGAAGAGGCAAATATCTGGCTATCCATGGCCCACATCATGATCGGCAACCTGAAGGAATTTATCAACAGCACCTTTTACGGTGTTTCAGCCTGGTATCTGCAGAAGTATCTCGATGAATTCTGCTACAGCATCAACCGGAGGTTTTGGGAGGGCAGCTCCCCTTGCGCTTACTCAATGCCTGCCTGACTCATGTCCCGCTAAGAAAGGCTTACTTTCGTTGAGAGCCATTTTCAGGATTGGACCGAGGACGAGGCAGAACGTGAACTCATGGAGCAAATGGATATGAGTTTTCAACATCTATATGCAATCTTCTTCTCGTAAAGATAATGTAAAAGGCGGAAATATTTTTAGGCCTCCCGTGAAGGGTGAGGCAATTTTTTGAGGGAAGGATTCGGTGTGAACTTGCTTGGGTGGTACAGAGAAAAACGGTTGGTGGGGTTCAGGCTTACAACTTAAACTGCCAAAGGCCAGTTTTTACCGACCTTTGGCAGTGAGTGCACCGTGTGCCAGACAGCAGAGTTTACCTGCGCACCTGGCCACAAGCTTGGGCTACTTGTGGATGCCGCAGCTCCAAGAGGATGCCTTTCAGGTACAGCAAGTAATAGTGTGCTGCCTCAATCAGACCTCTTCGAATTGATCCTTACCAGCCCCACAGAGCGGACAGGTCCAATCGTCGGGCAAATCTGCAAAGGATGTGCCTGCAGGTACGCCGCTATCAGGGTCTCCTGCCTCTGGATCATACTCGTAGCCACAGAGAACGCAAACGTATTTTTTCATGTACTTCTCCTTTTGTTTTTGTACAGGTTGTTGAGGTGATGTGCACCGGTTAAAAAGTTTATGATATTAGAGGGTTGCCTTCCAAACGCCGTGCAGATTGCACAGCTCGCGTACCTCCACCTTGTCTGCCTTGACACAGAAGGTGGCTTCAGGGACATCGCCGGGGTTGAGGTCTTGGCGGTATACCTTACCATCGGCAATGAGTTCAATCCATTCGATCCAGTGTTTTTCTTCCATGGGGTGAGCGGTGGAGCCGACAACGACCTTGTAGCCATCAGCGACCTTGGTGATGACCGGGACATGCTTTTCCTTGGCCGCATCCACGGTGTTTTCGCTCATCAGCTCCATGGGCTTGCCGCAACAAACAAGCTCTCCGGCACCAATGTGCAGCACTTCAACGATGTTGCCGCAGGTTGGGCATTTGTAAATTTCATTTTTTTTGGTCATGGATATCTCCTTGTTGTTAATGGGACAGCCTGGCTGAGGGTAGGCACAACCATTTAAAGTAGGTCAATAAGCATATCCCTTGTTTTTGTACAGGCAGGACGGTGTTTTATTCAATAAAATTTGGCCTGGAGAGAGTGTTGCTCTCTCAAGGCCTATATATCTATCTAAAAAAGAGACAGGTTGTACTGCTTATGCAACACTCTCTTTTCCTGTTGTTGTGATGCTGTATTTGCAACGAGCCGGACTTTCAATAAGTCCTTTTTTCTTTAGAGCTGTCAGCTGGCAGCTCACCTGTTTTGGCTCCAGGCCAGTTGCCGCTGCAATCTCTTTGCTGCTGCAGGCTTCTGTTATGCCGGCCATGGCTTGCAAGATGGCATGCTGCTTGTCATTGAGTTTCTTTGCTTGGGTCATGATCATGTGTCTCGTTGTGTTTTTGTTGACAGTCAGGGCAGATGCCAAAAAATTCCACCCGCCATCCTGTCAGTTGATAGCCGTGTCTATCCGAGGGAATATCACTAAGCTGTCCAAGCCCAGACATTGGTGGGATAATATCATCGATGCGCTGGCATATTGTGCAGATGATATGGTCGTGCGGCTCCTGGTTCCAGTCGAACCGTTTCTGCCGACCGGTAATCTCCAACTTGCTCACCAGCCCGGCATTGGATAGGGTTTCCAGGTTGCGGTACACAGTGGACAGGCTGATCCTTGGCAATCTTTTTTTGACGCGGGTATAGAGCTCGTCAGCGGTGGGGTGGGTTCTGGTTCTCTTGAGTTCATCCAGAATAACTTCCCGTTGATGGGTCATGCGAACCGGGTATTTCATAACTCCTTGCGGTACTCCATACCTGCAAAAATTGATGGTGAGGGCTGCCGCCTACCTCAGAAGGTTGGCGCATTCCTATTGGACTACAGTATATAATCACGAACAAGCCAGTTTGCCATGGTAAATCAGACTGTCTTGGTCAGCCCGGGTTGGTGCAGTGCTTGTGCCTACATAAAAGTTGGTCTTTCAGCCTTGTGCAGAATAGTGTCTTTCAGGTAGTGGATATCATCCTTGTGGGGATAATCGAGGGTGTAGTGCAGTCCTCGGGACTCCTTGCGCCAGCTGGCGCTGTGAACGATCAGTTCGGCCACGACGGCAAGGTTGCGTAGTTCCACCAGGTCTGGGGTGAGCAGATAGTCATAAAAGTGCGCTTTGATTTCCTTCAGCAGCCAATCCAGTCGTTCCCGCATCAGTTGCAGGCGCTTTGTTCCCCGCACAATGCCCACATAGTCCCACATGAGGCGACGGATGCCATCCCAGTTGTGGTTGACAAGAATACCTTCCTCCAGGATGGCAGCGCCACCGGTTTTCCAGGCCTGGATTGGACCACAGTCTGGCAGGTTGCGCAGTTTGGCGAGTATCTTCGGCACCCGCTGCGCTGCCCTGTGGGCATAGACCACTGCTTCCAGCAGTGAATTGCTGGCCAGCCGGTTGGCGCCATGGAGCCCGGTACAGGAGGTTTCTCCCAGGGCCATTAAACCGGTCAAACTGCTTTGGCCCCAATGGTTTACCAGAACGCCACCGCACATGTAGTGGGCAGCAGGCACTACTGGAATGGGTTCTACGGTGATATCCACGCCATAATGCTTGCAGGTTTCGTAGATGTTGGGGAAGCGTTTTTTGACGAATTCTGTTGGTTTGTGGCTGATGTCCAGGTACACGCAGTCTGAACCACTTTTTTTCATTTCCGCATCAATACCGCGGGCAACGGCGTCGCGGGTGGCCAGGTCACCGCGGGGATCGTACTGCTGCATGAATGGTTTTCCTTCCTGGTTTAGCAAGGTGGCTCCTTCGCCACGCACTGCCTCTGAAATCAGAAAATTTTTGATGTGCGGATTGAAAAAACAGGTCGGATGGAACTGGATGAACTCCAGGTTGGCCAGTTGTGCACCTGCGCGGTAGGCTATGGCAACTCCGTCGCCGGTGGCGATGTCAGGATTGGTTGTATAAAGGTATACTTTGCCGCAGCCGCCGGTGCACAGAACGGTGATGTGTGCGCGCCGAATTTCCACCGCACCACTGGTGCGGTCCAGGACATAGGCCCCCAAGCAGCGGTCTTCGCCGGCCCTACCTGTTCTGCCTGCAGTGGTTTTGGAGGCAATGAGCAGGTCTACGGCCAGATGGTTTTCCAGGATCTCGATGTTTGGGTGAGCTGCGGTCTGTTCCAGCAGCACTCTTTCTATTTCCTTGCCAGTGAGATCCGAAACATGGGCGACCCGGCGGGCAGAGTGCCCTCCTTCCATGCCAAGGTCGAAATCACGACCGTTTTTTTGCATCTGGAAGCGGACGCCGAATTCCATAAGTTCCCGTACCCGGTCTGGTCCTTCCGAGGTGACAATGCGCACCACCTCCTCATTGCACAGCCCGTCCCCAGAGATCAGGGTGTCTTGCACATGGTCATCTATGGAATCTTCCACGGAGAGCACAGCGGCAATACCGCCCTGGGCCAGGTTGGTGGCTGTATCCGCCTTGTTTTTTTTAGTAATCAGAGTCACCTTGGCATGTTGCGCTGCCTTGAGGGCAAACGACAGGCCAGAGACACCGCTGCCGATAACCAGGATATCGCTATAGTGTTCAGTGCTCACTGTTGTGCCTTTGTCTTGTTCTGTGTGGTTGGCCTCGATGTTTCACGTGAAACAGCAAGGGTAGAAAGAAAGAGCTGTTCTCGCCAGGCGCGTAATGGTGTGTTATATTAATCCGCTGGGCTGGCAACAGCCTGATGAAGAATTGGTCAGTTTTGTGCTGCTTGGTTGCCCGGAAGTTTTGCAACATGCTGTAAAGACAATACAATGCGTACGCCCTTCCAGGACGTTTCGTCATCTGCAATGAGGGCTTAAGCTATACCACTGCCCCATCTGAAGGAAAAGGAAATAAATTGGATACAAAGGTTATAGCCCTGGCCAACCAGAAGGGCGGGGTCGGTAAAACAACAACAGCGCTCAATTTGGCTGCTGCCATTGCCCTGCGGAAAAAGCGGGTGCTGCTGGTGGATTCCGATCCACAAGGGAATGCCACGAGCGGGGTTGGCGTGAATGCAGCGGCGGATGCAAACATCTACCACTGCTATCTGGGCAGCAAGGAAACGGCCGACTGCATTGTTCCCAGTGGTCTCAAAGGGCTTTGGGTGCTGCCCGCATCCATTGACCTGGTGGGGGTGGAGGTTGAACTCATTGGGCTGGAGCAACGGGAGAGACGCCTCAAGCAAGCCCTGCGACCTCTCTTGGGACAGTACGAGTATATTTTTATCGATTGCCCTCCTTCCCTGGGCATTTTGACGCTCAACAGCCTGACTGCGGCCGATTCAGTGCTCATCCCCTTGCAGTGCGAATACTTTGCCCTGGAAGGTTTGGCTTTGCTGGTGCAGAGTATCCGGAAGATCAAAAAAACGTTCAATCGAGATTTGTTCATTGAGGGCCTGCTCCTCACCATGTATGACCGGCGTAACCGGCTTACCTATTCTGTGGCTAAAGAAATCCAGCAGCACTTTGGCGAACAGGTGTATCGTACCGTGATTCCCAGAAATGTGCGCCTCAGCGAAAGCCCGAGTCATGGCAAAACCATCCACGAATATGATCCCTCCTGTCCGGGCGCTGAAGCCTATGTGCGCCTGGGTAAGGAGTTTTTGCAAAAAAATGAAAAGCAGTTCAAAGGAGGCAAGGGGTGAGCACGAAGACAGTGCTGGGCCGTGGTGTGGGAGCACTGTTGCCCGATGGCGATGACGATTCCACTGAAGATAAATATTTTTTTTGTGATATCGACAAAATACAACCAAATCCTAATCAGCCGCGGATTTTTTTTGATGAGGAAAAACTACACGAGCTGGCCGAATCCATTCGGGAAAAAGGAGTGATTCAGCCCCTGCTGGTCTCCAAGGGGCCAGGGAGCCGCTATACCCTGGTTGCAGGCGAAAGACGGCTGCGTGCCGCAAAGCTTGTGCAGCTTGATGAAGTTCCAGTACTTCTGTTGGATGATGTTCACCGTGACAAAAGCCTGGAACTGGCGCTGATAGAAAATATTCAGCGTCAGGATCTCAACCCCATTGAAGAGGCCCAGGCCTATGCCCGGCTGATGACAGAATTCCAGCTCACCCAGGAAGAGGTGGGCCGCAGGGTGGGAAAACAGCGATCCACCATCACCAACACCTTGCGACTGCTGCAGTTGCCTTCTGCGGTCCAGCAGGATGTGGCTATGGGAACGCTGAGTGAAGGACATGCCCGGGTATTGTTACGCGTCAAAGATGATGGTGAACAGCTGCAAAGCATACGTGATAGAATTTTAGAGGAAGGGTTGTCGGTGCGAGCAACAGAGCGTTTGTGCGCCCGCCCTGCTGCAAAGGCACCCATAGGGACTGCAAGTGGTCGGCAAACCACCAGTGCCTCCTCCCAACAGGATTTGTTGCCATCCTCCTACTGTACGACCTTGGCCACGCAGTTGGGTAATCGTCTGCGTACTCGGGTGCGCGTAGTGCAACAGGGCGGGCGTGGCCGTCTTGAGATTGAATATTATTCCCACGATGATCTTGACCGCCTGGTGAGCATATTTATGGAGTAAGTAGTATCGCCTAGCGCAACTCTCTTCTCCATCAACAGATATGCTCAGATATCTTGTTTATTCGTCCCTGAATAACTCTCAACCATTTGAAACATCTGGATAAAAGCACCAAAATATAGCATTATGAATTGCAGGATATTGCACTGTATCCCTTCAATTCCTGGTGATTTTTTATGCAGCCCAAGAAGCCGATTGCAACGCCTCAGTTGGATATGT
>JABMJC010000008.1 GCA_013201405.1 Desulfobulbaceae bacterium | reverse complement strand
ATTTGAACCCACCTTAAACTTGCCGCCAAACTGTCGGAAAATGGAGACCACATCTCACAAGCTCTTTAGCCGCTGGGCTGCGGTGTGACAAGATGTTTTGCTGCGAGATGCCCATAGTTATCGGGTAGAAAAGAAAGCAGCAATGCTCAGCTAAGCAGTATGCGCAGCGAGCGGATAACGGATAAGAGCCCACCACAGGCAATTACCACCAGCACTATTTTTCGGAAGAAGAGCACATTAACCCGGCGCAGCAATGGGCTTGCACTTATCTGGCCCGCGAGGGAAATAGGAGCAGCCCACAGCGCTGCCCAGAGTACCTCTGGGGTATATAGCCCAGCGCTGGCCTGTGCGGCGCAGGTAATCAGGCAGGAGGCCAGGGCCAACACGTTCATGTTTCCAATCGTGCTTTCCTTGTTCCAGCCAACGTGGAGCGCATACATGGCAATGGGTGGATTGACAAAGGAAGTGGCAGTGTTCATCAACCCTGTAGCGCCTCCAGCCACCAATCCCGCAGGCCAGGTGGGGGCATGAATTTTTTTTTGTTTATAGAAAATTTGCCAGGCAACAAAGCTCACCATGGCCAAGCCGATGATGAGTTGCAAGGCGATAGGCGGAAGAATGAGCAGAATTAAAAGACCGGCCGCAGTGCCAGGTAAACATCCTACCAGTAGCGGAACTATATCGGAAAAATAAAAATCCCGCCAGTATGCCCAGGCCATGTAGATGGTGAGGACCGTAACGACAAGGCAGGTGCTCGGCACCAAGGCTGCCGGTTCAATGAGCGCAGCCACCAGGGGCAGGGCCACCATGGCTGCGCCCATGCCGGCAAGTCCGTTAACAAAGCCGGCAAGAAACCAGGCAGCAAGAAAGAAGACCATGCTGACAGTGGACATATGATCAGCTCACAAGCTAACGAGCATGCATTATGCCGTATTGATGAGTGCGGGTAAACAAGAGAGTGCAAGTGGATTGCAACACCCTGGAACAATGTGCATCCGTGTCATTAGCGGTAGATTGCAGTGGTGAGTTGCGGTAAGGGAAAAGCTCACAATTGTTTCACATTTGGCAGTTGTTACTCAAGTATTTGTTCACTGCCGGCTGCGCTGGCTGCAATGCGGGTCAACTCGCCCCGTAGCTGTGCAGCCCGGAAAGAAAAAAGTTCACGCCGAAATAGGTAAAAAGCACCGCGACAAAGCCGACAATGGAGAGCCAGGCAATGCGGGTGCCGCTCCAGCCACGGGTGAAGCGGGCATGCAGGGTCAGGGCATAGAGGAACCAGGTGATGATTGACCAGGTCTCCTTGGGATCCCAACTCCAGTAGGTACCCCAGGCCTCGTTTGCCCAGATGGCCCCGGTAATGATGCCCGCGCTCAGCCAGAGAAAACCAAAGATCAAGGTTTTGTAGGTGAGCTCATCAATACTGGCCAAACTGGGGAGCAGACCGTTTTCTCGTTGCTGGGCCCCCCGTTTTTTGAGCAGATACATCAAGCCCAGTGCACCGGCAATGGCAAAGGCGCCATAGCCGATAAAGCAGGTGACCACATGGGCGATGAGCCAGTTGGATTGCAGGGCCGGAATAAGAGGCTTGATGCTGTCATCAATGCGGGGCGAGAAGGAGGCATAGGCCATGATCAGGGCGGCTATCGGCAAGATAAAGGCGCCCAGCCCCCGCATTTTGTAGCGGTATTCGAGAAAAAGATAGAGCAGGGCAGTGCACAGAGCAAAAAAGACCAGTGATTCATACATGTTGGTCAGGGGAGCATGCCCAGAGCCGACCTGGTGCGTCTCTTGCCAGCGCAGGAGTGTAGCCAGGCTGTGCATGGCCACGCCGCCAATGGTCAGGCAAGTGCCGGCCAGGTTGAAACGGGGTGCCTTGAAGAGCAGCCCGGCCAGGTACATGGCCGAGGCAAGGATATAGGCAATCATGCTGAAACCGAACAACAGGGAACTGTCCATGGGTTGTCCTTCTGGGAAAAATGTCTGTTAACGTTGTTGTAGTTTGTCGGCCATACGGGTGAAGACATGGCCAAACTGTACTTTGTTTTTATTGGCCGTACCAGCGAAAAGCAGGCGGCAGCCTGGGCCGTTTTCTTGCACATGGGCAAAGAGCTTGCGGTGGGAGAGAAAGAAGGCGGCATAGAGGCCGGTCAGCATGAGCAGGCAGCCCAGGTACACCAGCCAGACCCCAGGATCCTTGGCAGCCTGCAGGCCGGTGGCATACATCTGTTTGATATTGAGCAGGTATTGTCCGCTGGGCCGCTCGATCACCACTTCTTTTCCCATCTCCACCCAGAGCTGCGAGGCTTCTCCCTCTCCGTCATGCAGCCAGAGCTTCACCCGTCTGGTTACTTCACCCTGGCGTTCTCGGTTGATGATACCGTAGCTGATGCCGCCCGCTTCCCAGTGGGTTTCCTGGGCCGGAGGGATTATTTGCGTGCTGGTTACACCATCGGGCTGTTTTTTCAGCTGTATCTCATAGTTTTGATAGGGTTGGTAGCTGGATTGATAGAAGGTCACCCCCTTGTACCTGAGCGGCTTGTTGACTTCGATCTCAGTGCGTAACACCTCCTGGCCCTGTTCCAGCACCGTCACCTGTGACCGATAGGTCTTGGGCATACCGTTGTCGTAAAATTCAATGTGGAACTGATCGCACCGAAGCATAAAGCCCAGGTTGATGGGCTGGTTTTGCCGGATGGCAACCACATGGTCGGTGAAGGCCCGTTCCGGCAACATGACAAAACCTTTGTAGGCAAAGTCACTGTTTTTGAGAACCTTTCTGGCAAAGGCCGGGGAACCCACTACCGCTCCGACCAGGATGATGAGGATGGAGGCATGCACCAGGTAGACACCAAAGCGGGACCATGGTGCTTTTTGGGCAAAGAGGAGCACTGCACCACTTTCAGTGCGGCGTTCCTGGGCCTTCCAGCCATGCTCTTTGAAGATGCTCTGCAGGTGGCCGAGTTGTTCGTCGCAGGGCAGGGGGCTGTCCATGGCTCGCTGCAAACTGAAACGCTCCAACTGCTCCCTGGTGGTGGCCAAATTGTCCCGTTTGAGCAGACGGATCAGCCTGGGAAGGCGGTCTGCACTGCACACAATCAGGTTGATGGCAAAGAGCGTAAGCAGGCTCAGAAACCACCAGGAATTGTACATGTCGTCGATGTCGAGCAGCTGGATAAAGCGGGCAGCTGCGGGGCCGTATTGTTGGCTATACAGGGCGGGTTGGGCATGCTGGGGAATGAGGGTACCGATAATGGCGGTGGTGGACAAAAGAAACAGGAGAAACAGGGCCAGTTGCACTGAGGCAAGGAGTTCTATGAGAGAATTTTTTTGTTTGGCAGTCATGGGCGCGGGAAAAGGAAAATCCAGTTTATGGGATGGGAGAGGGACGTACTGCCGGTTCGGCGATTCCAGGGTTACATCTCTTCCTTGGTGGCAAGGGCCTGTTCAAGGGCAGCCAGGGCCAGAGTCATGGTGTGTACAGCTTGCATGGGCAGGCCGGCCCGGTGGATAATGTCTGTTAGTTGCAAGATACAGCCCGGACAGCCACTGGCTACGAGTTCAGCACCACTTGCGGCCAGGCCCTCGATCTTGCGGTCGGCAATGGTTCTGCTCAGGTCGGGCTGACTGGCCGAAAAGGTGCCGCCCAGGCCGCAACACAGAGCTGCACCATCCATTTCCACATAGTCCACCATGGGCAGGGTACGCAGCAAAGCACGTGGCTCCCTGGTAACACCATGATTTTTCAAATGGCAGGGGTCGTGATAGCAAACCTTGATACGCTGGCTTGTCGCTGTCGTTGTTGTCAAAAGGTCAGCCAGGGTATGCAGACAACCCTCTTTTTCAAGAAAGACATGGATATCCATGACCTTGTTTGCAAAGCTTGTACAATCCTGCCCGGTTTCGCCGGGTTGGACGTGTTGCGCCTGGTGCACTTGGTGGAGCGCTGCTCCGCATGAAGCGCAGGCGGTAATGATATGGTCAACCGCCAGGTTGGCAAAGGCAGCGGTGTTGGCACGGACAAGCTGCTTGAGCAATTCGCCATTGCCCGAGGAAAGGGCGGGCATGCCGCAACATCCCTGTTGGCGTGGCACCAGCACGGTGTAGCCGAGATGTTGGAGTACACGCACCGTGGCCTCAGCTATTTCCGGATAGAGATAGCTGATGGTGCAGCCGGCAAAAAAGGCAAGTGTAGGCTTGTCGGGACGACCTGGCAGCTTTTGGGGCAGGCGGGCGAACATGTTTTGCCGGGGCAGTGGCGGAAACACGCGGTCTTGCAGGGTGTGCGGAGAAAAGCGCAAGCGCAGGCCGCTAGTTTCAGGAATTTTTTCAAAAAACAGGGAAGAAAACAGTCCGGCCCCGCGCATCAGGCTGCCCAGCAGGCGCGGGTTGCCGGTGAGGGCAGCCACTCCCTTGCCCAGGAGGCCTAGTCCTTTTTTTTTACTGATCTCGCGGCGCAGTACACTGACTATGGCATCGGTGGGTACCTGGTTGGGACAGCTGTGCACACAGGCCCCGCACAGCAGGCACAGGGAGAGATCGCGCACGGCCTCTGCGTCCAGTTCAGCCCTGCCAGCCAGCAGCTCCGTTGCCAGAACAAGGTTACCCCGGGCTGCAGCCCCTTCCTTGCTGGTTGCCAGGTAGGTCGGACACTGCGCCTGGCAGGCACCGCAGCGCACACAGGCGCTCAGCTCCTGACGGTAAGCGCTCAGCTCTTTATGGATGCTCATCAAAGCCTAAACCGTTTCACCTTGCGCCAGGGCAAGGCGGCTTTCAGCCGGGAAGATCTTGCCCGGGTTCATGATGCCCAGAGGGTCGAGCGCTGCCTTGATCGCCTGCATGACTGCCAAGGTGGGTTGATCCAATTCCAGGCCAATATAGGGCTGCTTGGCCAGTCCAATGCCGTGTTCACCGCTCACCGAACCACCCAGGGAAACCGTGGTGCGGAAGATTTCCGTCAAGGCCGTTTGCACCTTGGCCTCCATGCCCGGCTCCTGTAAGTCGACCATGAGATTCACATGGATATTGCCATCGCCGGCATGACCAAAGTTGATGATGGGCAGAGCAAGCCGCTGGGAAAGAGCTTCAAGGGCGCGGATCATCTCCGGCACCTTGGCGCGGGGCACGACAATATCTTCATTGAACTTGTTGGGGCCAAGTTTGCGCAGGCTGGGGCTGACGCTGCGGCGCACCCGCCAGAGTGCCTCGGCTGCGGCTGCATCTTGGGCAATGGTCGTTGCCAGCAGGCCCAGGGGTTGCATCAGCTCGATGATTCGCTCCAGCTGTGGTTCGAGTTGTGCTGGTTCACCATCCACCTCAATAATGAGCAGGGCCTGGCAATCTGCCGGTAAATCGATGCCAGGCAGATCGCGCACACAGCCGATGGCACCAGCATCCATAAATTCCAGGGTGGTGGGGATGATTTTGCCGCGAATAATGGCAGAGACCGCTTCGGCGGCCCCGTCAATTTGGGTGAAGGTGGCCAGCATGGTGCGTTTGGCCGCGGGCTTGGGCAAGAGGCGCAGGATAATTTCAGTGACTATGCCCAAGGTGCCCTCCGAGCCAACAAAGAGCCTGGTCAAATCGTAGCCAACCACATTTTTTATGGTGCGGCCGCCGGTACGGATGATCTCACCGGTTGGCGTGACCACTGTCAGGCCAAGGACATAATCACGGGTTACCCCGTACTTGACGCAGCGTGGTCCACCTGCGCATTCGGCGACATTGCCGCCCAGGGTGCTGAATTCCTTGGAGGCTGGATCCGGTGGATAAAAGAGGCCAAGCCGTTCCACCGCCTCCTGCAGCCTGGCGGTAACTACCCCGGGTTCCACTACGGCAATGAGGTTGCTGGTATCGATTTCAAGAATACGGTTCATGCGGGTGAGTACCAAAACGATCCCGCCCTGTACCGGCAAGGCGCCGCCGGAGAAACCGCTGCCCGCACCCCGGGGCAGCAGGGGTAGGCGGTGTTTGGCAGCCAGTTGCACGATGGCAGCGATTTCTTCCGTACTTTTAGGGTGTACCACCACATCCGGCATGCAATGCTGTTGGGTGGCATCAAAGGAATGGGTGAGCCGGTCGGTGCGGCTGCTCGCCACATGCTCGGTGCCCACAATGTCGCGCAGGGCTTGGAGATGGCGTTCGTTCAGCATGCTCATCTTGGTCATCTTGGTATTAGCCAGTATGCACGGTGAGCTGGTTGAAGGGGATTTCCCACTGGTTTTCGGTGCAGCATTCCAAACACCAGCGTTGCAGCGAACGGTTCAACCGGTAATACAGACTGGCCATATCTCCCTGAAATTCGAGAACGGCCAAGACATCCAGGCTGGAACTGTTCATCAGGCTGAATTCGCAGGTAATACCCAAACATTTGGAACTGTAACCTTCTTCGTCAAGTTTGTTTTGCAGGTAGGAGTGCAGTACTTGAGGAATACGCTCGGTGATTTCGGTTTGTAGGCCATAGGAAAGGCCTAGGGCAGTGCTGACCGTGAATTTTTGTGACATATTGCCCGCTGCCAGGCCGAGAAAAGTAGCCGTGGGGTATACGGTGGACAGGCCGGCGCGCATCACCTCCACTTGTTCGTGCGAGAGGCTGGTTACCTGGACTACATTGTTACCGCTCAGCTTGATATAGTCACCCTTTTTACAGGGAAACCAAGGTTCATCCAGATCATAGGGTCGTGAAATTTCCCCCAGTATGCTCTCAATGGGCATGCGCCGTACCTGACCAAGGGTTGGATTGGAGAGGCGACAGTACATCCCGAGGCTGTCCACCCGCCACGGCACGCCATCCAGAAACAGCCGCTCACCTTCTCGCACTGCGCCCATATTCAGCATGAGGATGGATTGCTTCCATTGGCGCGGCAAGGTTTGGCGTGCCGCCCACAACAGGCCGATAGTGAACAGAATAACCAGGCTGAGCATGAACCAGTCTGCCACGATGTAAAATACGGCTATCAGGGCGACCAGGGCAAAAACGAGCGACACAATATGGGAAAACACGGTAATGAGGCGGGCATACATGGGTTGCCGGCCGTGTTTGTCTGTGGGCAGGTGGCGCAGCAGCAAGCGGCTCAGGTAGCGCAACAAGAATAAGGTGGCGCTAAAGGCCAACACAGCAAGGAGCAGATAGAGGCCACGGGTTTTGAAAAAGGAACTCAGGCGTTTGGTGGTACTCTCCAGCATGGAGCCGTCTTGCGTGGTCAACGACTGCAGCTTCATCTGCGCCAGTTCCAGCTTGCCTTTGATGCGCTCCTGTTCATTTTTCCAGGTGTTCAGCAACTCGTTGAGTTGTCTGGTCATGTCTTTGTTCGGGCTGACCTGGATCAGTCCCTCCAGATTGTGCACTGCCTGGGCAGCTGCACCCGCCTGTTTTTTGAGGGCAGCGGTACTCTCCTTCAAATCGGCCCGCTGTTTGGTTGTGGCGGTAACGGCCTGCAGTTCTTTGATAATGGGATCCAGCAGGGCAGAGAGTTCTTCCTTCCAGTTAAACTGTTTTTCCTGCGGCGGATTAAAAATCGAAAGCTCCACCCCGGTGGCAATGCGTTCAAAGTCAGTGCTGGTCTCGTTTAGCTGCTGTGCCAGGATTTTGAGCTGCGCTTCGAGTTCAGAAGTATCTGCGGTGGTGGAACTGCGTTGCAGGGACTGTTCCACCTGACTCGCATCCTGGCGCAGACTTTTACCCTGTTTGAGCAGGGCGTTGAGCATAGCGAGCTTTTCTTCAGGAGTCTTGTCGACCGGTGTTTGCAACTCGCTGCTCAAGGTGGATCGGAATCCTAAAAATATTCTTTCACCACTGGCGCCAGCCTCTTCTGTTTTTCCTTTCCGGTCAACCGGTTGCAGCTGGTTGCTGTCCTGACTTGTGGGAGTTGAAATGGGGGCACTGCTTGCCAGCAGCAGCTGGCCAGGAATACAGCATAAAAAAAGGCAGCAGATCAGAACTCGAAGGGTGTATGTCAACATGAATAGTAGAAAAAGGAAGAAAAAGGCGAGCGGTTAGTAGCCGCCGGGGAAGGCCGGATCAAGGGGCCAAGCGTTCAAGTATCCAGCTGCTGCCATCACCGCTCTTCAGGTGGCGGTAGCAGAAGCGGTCATGCAGGCGGCTGGTTTGTCCCTGCCAGAATTCTATGCTTTCCGGCACGACCCGGTATCCTCCCCAGAAATCTGGAAGAGGAATTTTTCCTTGGAAAAATTTTTTTTTTGCCTTGTCAAACTCCTGCAACAGCAACTGACGAGAGGAAATAACCTCGCTTTGTCGGGAAATCCAGGCGCCCAACTGGCTGTCCCGGGGACGGCTGGCAAAATAACGGGCCGACTCAGCTGCACTTATTCGCCCGGCCACACCAGTAACCATTACCTGCCGCGCCAAACTTACCCACGGGAAGAGCAGGGCAACCCGCGGGTTGGCAGCTATTTCTTTGGCCTTGCGGCTGCCAAAGTTGGTGTAAAAGACAAAGCCCTGTGCATCGACGAGTTTGAGCAGCACCGTGCGCAGACTGGGTTGACCAAGGGTGTCTGTGGTGGCAAGGCTCATGGCATTGGGTTCACAGATACCGGCGTCGCAGGCCTGCTGAAACCAGAGAGCAAATTGCTGAATCGGATCGCTGTGCAACAGATCCCGGGTCAGGGGTGTGTTTTGGTAGTCTTGACGGAAGGCACTAATATCCATGGAAGCAAATCACGTACAGCAAGAAGGAAAAACAGGCAATCAGCAGGGCTCAGTCCTCAATCAGCACTTCGGCCATGGCCGGCAGAGCGCTGGCGCTGGGGGCCTGATAAAAAAAGCCACGCTCGCTTTGTTGGGCCAACTGGGCAAAGGGGTTCATCTCGATATTGACATCCACAATGACGCCACCCTGGCGGAACACTTGCCCGGCAACCTGGTTGGGCAGGTTGGTGGCACCGGCAGTGCCGACCACAATGAGCAGGTCGGTATTTTTTGCAGCATTCAAGGCGCTGTAAAAATAGTAGTGTTCTTCGTTGTAGCTTTCATCGAATAAAAGCACATGCGGCCGTGACCTGGCACCGCAATGCGGACAGCACAGAAACTTGCGGTCATTTTCTGTCAGTTGGCCTTCCCTGCTTATGGGCTCCACTTCCTCTGGTATGGGGTAGACTTCTCCCGTGCATTCCAACGAGCAGCGCATGTGGTGCACATTACCGTGGATTTGCAGGGTGCGTTCAAGGGTGTTGCCGGCGCGCAGGTGCAGACCGTCGACATTTTGGGTAATGAGGGTGAAGCGTTCGCCCAAATGGTGCTCCATGTCCACCAGGGCATAATGTCCTGGATTGGGTTCAGCCTGGCGGCATACGCCCATACGATAGAGGAACCATTTCCACACTTCATCGGGCGCGTGGGAGAACATGGCAAAGGAAGACATTTCCTGGGGCTGATAGACGGTGGAGCCTACAGTCCAATAGCCATCCGGACCCCGGAAGGTGGGGATGCCGCTTTCAGCCGAGATGCCTGCACCCGTCAGTACCGTTATTTTTCCGTGTTTTTTGGCGATTTCTTGCAGAAGGCTGCGTAATTCGTTGTCCATTGCCTCCCTCCAGGATTATTTTTCTTGCCACAGACTAGGTTCCAGCTCTCTTTTGCCCCTTGTTGTAGATGGTCGCGTGGATTTTTGCAACACCAAGATGGTGTGCAGGGTTGTGCGCCTGGAGGGGCTCGTGGGCGGACATATTCTCCTTGCGCCTTTGCCAGGCTTTTTTTAGGTTGAAGCAACGCAAGGAAAGGTACGCTATTTTATTACCGCATCAACGGTAGCCTTACAAAGAAAAAACAAAAGAGAAAAGCGCTTTTCGTTTTCCGGAAGCGCTGTGCCTATGAAGCTCATCTGTTTTGTGCCACAGGAAGACCTGGCAAGTTATACCGAGGAGTATGCGGGAGAGAATGTGCAACTCTGTACAGGTGTTGACGACATCTCCTTTGACGAACAGCGTGAAAGTGTTTTTATCCTTGCCCACAACAATGGCAAGGCTGCAGCCAGACTGGTGCATATTCTTCGACAAGATCCGCGTACCGGTCTGCAACCGTTGTACAGTATGAAGAGCTTTGGCAAGCCGCTGGATCTGCTCACCGATGGCGTCGAACTTTCTCTTGAAGAGGTGCGATCAGAGGCTGAGCTAATACTGTACCGTCTGGCGGAGTTAAGTGCTTCGGTTTTTCATGTTGATGCCAGCGATTATCTGCGCATCCTCGCCCTGTTGTATTCCCGGCCAGACAAGCAACTCGTTCCGCACCGGGTATGGCTGGACGAATACGCCTATGCTTATACCCTGCTCGAAGCCATGCTGGGCTCGGCACATCTGGTCGCAGCTCGCCTGGCCACCCTCTGCGAATGGAATTATTTGCAACGGCGGGATCTGATCGACCGCACCAGTCACTGTCCCGTGTGCAGCAGCCTGCAGCTCAACTTGGTGGATCATTGTCCACGGTGCAAGGGAACGGATATCGAAGAGGCTCCTTTTGTGCATTGCCTCCTCTGCGGCCATGTTGGCACAGAGGAGAGCTTTGCAAGCGGTGAGAACCTGCAGTGCAGCCAATGCAAAAGTGTACTGCGGCAAATTAAGACAGATTACGACTGGGTGCAGGGGAGTTTCATCTGCCACAGTTGCGGCAACACCTTTGGCCAGCCCGAGGCACAGGCCCATTGTCTGCGTTGCAACAACCAGGCACAGGTGGAGCGGCTCTTGGTACGGCAGATTTATAATTACGCACTGACCGAAGCAGGCGTTACAGCCCTCAAGTCTGACCTGTCGCTGTACCCCTCCCTTGGGCTCAACGAGAACAACGTAGTGAGCCCGCATTTTTTTATCAATATGATCAATTGGTTGCTGGATTTTTGCGCCCGCAACACCTGCGAAACCTTCACAGCCATCGGTATCAGACTGCATTTTACCTCCCAGACGAATACCGATGCTAACCGGGCCAGAATGGAGCTTCTGGATACCTTTGTCTACCGTGTCAGCCAGCATATCCGCAAAGTGGATTTACTCTCCCGTTTCCAGCAGGATATGGTGTGGCTGCTCTTGCCCCAAACCGGCAAGCCACATTTTCAGGTAGTGCTGGACCGCATAGAGGCCCTGCAAAAGGTGCACTGTGGCTTTAATGGGGAACATCTGCAATGTGCCACTGTTCTTTTCCATGCACCAGAGGAGATCATACCTGGAGAAACCAGCAGTTTGCTTCTCAACCGGCTGGAAAAACAGCTCAGGAGTCGAACCGAAGCAGAAGGGAAATAAGGGAAAATGGCAGAAGGACGCATCTGTGGCGCAGGAAATCGAGCGTAAATATCTGCCCGCCCATGATGGCTGGCGGGGCTTAGCGCCAGGCATCATGTATCGGCAGGGCTATCTCTGTGCCAGTCCTGAACGCACAGTGCGGGTGCGTCTTGCCGGTGACCAGGCTTTTCTCACCATCAAGGGGCAGACCCAGGGCATCAGCCGGGCAGAATTTGAATACGTTATTCCTTTAGCAGATGCTACGGCCTTGTTTGCTTTGTGTTCTGGGCCGCTTATTGAAAAAAAACGCCACCGCATTGCCTATAATGGGTTTATCTGGGAGGTGGATGAGTTTTACGGTGACAATGCCGGTTTGGTGGTGATTGAGGTGGAGCTCGCCTGTGCGACGCAGGAAGTGGTTAAACCCGATTGGGTGGGGGAAGAGGTGAGCCATGATCCGCGGTACACGAACGCCATGCTCAGCCGTTATCCGTATTGCAGCTGGGAAAAGCGGTAATCCCTGCGCTTTGCCGGTGAAACGTTTTGCTCAGCTTGGTTTTTTAGGCGCAAAGGCGCGCATGGCCAGGAAGAAAGCCGGTAGATGCCGCACGAGGCGATAGAGGCTGTGGCGATGCTGCCAGAGGCGGGAGCGCAAACGTTTGCGCCAGCCCGGGTCGGAGTAAAAGCGTTGGACATGGGTGTTGTAGAGCAACTCCAGGGTGTGCCACGAATCAATGTCCTTGGGCAGAAAAACAAAGTTCAGGCAATTCATCAACCGCCAGTCTTCCTTGAACTCGCCCAGTGTTGGAATCTCGCGCCAAATGGGTGCTCCGTGGAATGGGGTGAATTTGGTCATGTTCATGTCATCCAGGCCAAGCGAAAGTGCCAAATCACTTGTTTTTTGTACCGAAGCCACAGTTTCCCCGGGCAGGCCCATCATGAAAAGCCCTTTGACCCGCAAGCCGGCCTGCTGAATGCGGGCCACTGTATCCCGCACCTCGTTTAAGTATACTCCGGGTTTATGTACATCCAGAAGGGCAGGCTCACCGCTTTCAATACCCAGAGAAACCATCAGGCAGCCTGCTGCCCGCAGCAGCCCCAGCAACTCGTCATCGGTATGGCCTACTCGGACAGCGCAGTTGAACTGTATGCCCAAAGGTTTTGCGACGAGCATGGCAGAGAGCGCTTCGATGCGTGGACGGTTTAAGGTAAAAAGGTCGTCGTAGATATTGATATGGCGCACTGCAAAGCGCTGGCGCAGGTACTTGAGGTGTTCGTAGATGTATTCTGGCGAGTTGGCGCGGTATCCCCGTTGGAACACAGAGCGGTCGCAGTAGGAGCACTGGTAGGGGCAACCGCGGCTGGTGATCATGGTGGCGCCGGGTGTGCGCACATAACTGAACAGGGGCAGGTGGTACTGGCGGGGGAAACCAGCGAGTTTTTCGTATGCAGGGAAGGGGAGGGCATCGAGCTCGGCCAGGTGCTGACGTGGTGGATTGGTGCACACCGTGTCACCATCCCGCCAGACCAGCCCGCAGATGGTGGCTGGATCCTTTCCTTCGGCCAGTTCACTCAGGGTTTGCTCCCCCTCGCCCAGGCAGAGAAAATCAATACAGGGATACTGCGCAAGCAGCGTACCGCCCAGGGCAGAGGCGTGCACACCGCCAAAAACAATGCGGCGGTGCGGCTCCATGGTCTTGAGCAGGGCCGCAATCTCGTAACCATCGAGAAAGCTAGAGGTGGTGGCGGTAAAGCCAATCAGATCCGGCCGGCCGGCGCAGATGCGCTGGGCAGCCTCTGCCGCGTTTTTGACAGGATGCGGGCCCAGGCAGTCGAGCACTTGAACCCTGTGTCCCCTCTGCTCGAGATAGGCGGCCATGGAGAGCAGGCCGATGGGGGCCATGCGGTTGGCGATGGGGCTGATGTCTTTTTTGCCGGGCATCCAGTTGGAGCCAGCCGGGTGGACAAGGGTAATGTTCACAGGTTTCTGGAGAAAGGCAAGGGGTTGGATATGCGTTGTTCGGGCAATATTTTTTGAACACTCTTTTTTGAACACCCTCAAGTCGGTTATGCATCCTAGCAAAAACGGTTTTGTCTGCGCAAGCATCAAGAAGAACATAGCTGCTTCTTGCAACGACAAGGTGGCAGATTGGTCTTTTTTCGACCGGATTTACTGCATTTCCCTGGTGAATCGGAAAGACCGCCGGCGGGAAGCCCGGGCACAATTCGCCCGGGTGGGTTTGGGGGAACGGGTTGAGTTTGTGTTGGTGGAAAAACAGGAGGATAACCCGGAACAGGGAATTTACACTTCGCACCTGCTCTGTATGGATAAGGGGCTGGCCAGCGGTGCGCGGCGGATGCTGATTTTTGAAGACGATGTGGTTTTTTTACATTTTTCACCCCAGCGTCTGGCGCAGTTGGTGTATTTTCTGCGCACGCATTGCTCTTGGGATATGCTGTTTTTAGGTTGCATGGTGCGGGCCTGCCACAAACTGCCGGACATTCCTGTGGCGCGTATCCACTATCGCAGCCTGGCCCATGCCTATGCCATTACCCATGAATTTGCCGCAACCATCAGCCAGCAGCATCCCTGGCATGGGGTCGCCTATGATGATTTTTTGCGCGATTTGCGCAGCGACCGCATGTACCTCGCCTATCCGGCCATGGCCTTTCAAGGTGATTCTCCTTCTGACAATGATGTGTATTTGCCGCTGGATCGGATGCGGCGGCTCTGCGGCGGCCTGATCACCTTACAGCAATTTGACCTGTGGTACCATCGCTACCGTTGGCCCCTGATCGCTTTGCACCTGGTGGCCCTTACCGGAGCAGGTCTTTGGGGGCTGGGCTGGCTTGAGTGGCTGGTGCATTGATGGACAAGGTGGCAGGGTGCAAAACACGCGGCCCGCAGATTCTTGCCCAGGAACGAGGTTTTTTCCTGCGCAGTAGTGGACGCCCCTTTTCCCCTGCCGAAAGGAGCGGCATGCTTGCCCTGGGCACTGCAGCCCTGTTTTTGGGCAGCGGCGCGCCCCAGCTTGCGGCCCTGCCCTTGGTCCTTTTTGTTCTGGCCTGCATGGGCGCCCCTTTTTTTTCGGGTTGGTCTTTTTTTTACCGGGTTTTTAGCCATGGCCGCAGGGATCGTCCGCAGATCAGCCTGAGCTTTGACGATGGTCCAGACCCACTGACTACACCCACACTCCTTGCCCTGTTGCAGCAGTATGGTTTCTGCGCCACTTTTTTTGTCAATGGCAAAAAGGCTCGGCAATATCCGTTTTTGGTGGAGGCCATCCTTGCCCAGGGGCATGAACTGGGCAACCATAGCTACAGCCACGAGGCTTGCATCATGTTCCGCAGCCCGGCCCGGATCTTGCGGGAAATAATGCTCACCCAGCGGGTTTTGGCCCGGCATGGGGTCGTACCTGCTCTTTTTCGGCCACCTGTGGGGATACATGTGCCAGCCTATACCGAGGCCTTGCACCAAAGTGGGCTGCAAGCGGTAAATTTCAGCTGCAGGGCACGGGATCTGGGTAACCGCCGGGTGGCAGGGCTGGCGGCGCGGATTCTTAAAAAACTGCGACCAGGGGATATTGTTTTGTTGCATGATGTTGCACCCCAAAAAGGTGGGGCAGATGGGCGAGAATTTATCAGATTGTGGCAACGTGAACTGGAACACATTTTTGTTGCTATCTGTACGCGCAACCTCGAGGTGGTACCCCTTGGCCAGCTCTGTTCTTGTCGGGTGATGGAACGGGTACAGAAAGAGGAGATAGGGCGCTAATTTCGTCATTAGTCAAGGGTTTTGGAGGTTATGTTTTTCCCCTGGGTTTTCCAGGAAATGGTTGGTATGGTGCAAGTGGGTGCCGGATACAATGTGGTACTTTTTGTGCTGTTGTTGTACCCGGTCTTTGACCGACAATGTGCCCAAGGGGGAATGCTATGCACTACACGCGACGTCAGTTTATGAAGATCAGTGCAGCGGGGCTTGCCGGCTCCAGCGTGGCTGCGCTTGGCTTGGGGCCCACCAGGGAGGCTTTGGCCGAGGTTCGTCAGTACAAGTTGCTGCGGGCAAGCGAGGTGCGTAATACCTGTCCCTACTGTTCGGTGGGCTGTGGTTTGCTCATCTACAGCCAGGGAGACGGTTCGCTCAACACCAAGGCCAGGATCATCCACATTGAAGGCGATCCGGACCATCCGGTGAACCGGGGCACGCTCTGTCCCAAGGGAGCCGGTCTGCTCGATTTCATTCACAGTGAAAGCCGTCTGCAATATCCAGAATACCGGCAACCCGGCTCCACAAAGTGGCAGCGCATTTCCTGGGACGAGGCCTTCACCCGCATCGCCACCCTGATGAAAGAAGACAGGGATGCCAATTTCATCAGCAAAAACCAGCATGGAGAAACGGTCAATCGCTGGGTATCGACCGGCTTTCTCGCGGCATCGGCCTCCAGTAACGAAACCGGTTACCTCACCCACAAGATTGCCCGCAGTTTGGGCATGCTTGCCTTTGACAATCAGGCCCGGGTCTGACACGGCCCCACGGTGGCAAGTCTTGCCCCCACGTTTGGCCGCGGCGCAATGACCAATCATTGGGTCGATATCAAGAATGCAAATCTCATCCTCATCATGGGCGGTAATGCCGCCGAAGCCCATCCCTGCGGTTTCAAGTGGGTGACTGAAGCCAAGGCCCACAACGGCGCCAAGCTGATTGTGGTGGATCCACGCTTTACGCGTTCGGCTGCGGTGGCGGATATGTACGCCCCAATCCGCCCTGGCAGTGACATCGTTTTTCTTGGCGGTGTACTCAATTACCTGCTCAGTACGGATGCAATCAATCGCGCCTATGTCAGGGCCTATACTGATTTTACCTTTTTGGTGGATGAAGGTTTTTCTTTCCAAGACGGTCTGTTCAGCGGCTATGATCCGGCAACACGGAGCTATGACAAGAAAACCTGGAACTACCAGCTTGGACCGGATGGCTATGTGCTGACCGATCCGACCCTGCAGCATCCATACTGTGTGTACCAGCTTCTGAAAAAACACTATGCCCGTTACACACCCGAGATGGTCGCCACCCTTTGCGGTACGCCTAAGGAGGACTTTCTGGCCATCTGCAAACTGATCGCCGAGACCGCAGCACCAGACAAAACCTTGAGCGCACTCTATGCCCTGGGCTGGACACAGCATTCCAAAGGTTCGCAGAATATCCGCACCATCTGCATGATCCAGCTGCTTTTAGGTAACGTTGGTATGGCGGGTGGCGGTGTCAATGCCCTGCGCGGCCATTCCAATATCCAGGGGTTGACCGATTTGGGCCTGCTAAGCAACCTTTTACCTGGTTACCTGAACCTGCCGGGCGAAAGCAAACCGGTGCAGCCCCAGGCGGGTACTGATTCGCCTGAGCAGCCCATGCAGTCCAGCCTGCCGGTGGATGCCCGTGAGAGTGTTGCCGCCTACATTGCCCGCTCCTCTCTCAAGCCGCTCAGGCCCAACCAGATGAGCTACTGGCAGCATTTTGGCCGTTTTTTCGTCAGCACCATGAAGGCCTGGTATGGAGATGCCGCCACTGAAGAAAATGGTTGGTGCTTTGAATGGTTGCCCAAGTTGGACAAACAGTACGACATCTTGCAAGTGTTCGAAAATATGAACAATGGCGAGATGAATGGCTATTTCTGCCAGGGCTTCAATCCGCTGGCCTCGGCACCCTGTAAGATCAAGGTGTCGAGTGCGCTTGCCAAGCTGAAATACCTGGTGGTGATCGATCCGCTGGCCACCGAGACCTCTGAATTCTGGCAGGATCATGGCGAGTACAACGATGTGGATCCCGCTAGCATTCAAACCGAGGTGTTTCGTCTGCCCTCCACCTGCTTTGCCGAAGAGGATGGCTCTTTGGTCAACTCGTCTCGCTGGCTGCAGTGGCATTGGCAGGCTGCGGATCCACCGGGCGAGGCCAAAGGCGACCAGGCAATCATGGCGGGCATCTTTTTAAAGTTGCGCGAGATGTACGCCAAGGATGGCGGCGCCTTTCCAGACCCGATCTTGAACCTGCACTGGCCATATCTCAGGCCGCATGCACCAAGCCCGGAAGAACTGGCGCGCGAGTTTTCGGGCAAGGCTTTGCGCGATGTCACTGACCCGGCTGACCCGGACAGGGTGCTGGTCAGGGCCGGACAGCAGTTGAACGGTTTTGGCGAACTGCGCGATGATGGTTCCACCTCCTGTGGTTGCTGGATTTTTGCCGGCTGCTGGTCGGAACAGGGCAACCTCATGGCCCGGCGTGACAACAGTGATCCCTACGGCATTGGCCAAACCCTGAATTGGGCCTTCTCCTGGCCTGCCAATCGGCGCATACTCTACAACCGGGCCTCCTGCGACGTGGAGGGCAAACCCTTTGATGCCAGTCGTCGTCTCATTTACTGGGATGCGACCAGGGCACGCTGGGTCGGCTCAGATGTGCCGGATTTCAACGCCACCTCATCCCCTGCAGATGGTATGGGGCCTTTTATCATGAATCCCGAGGGTGTGGGTCGACTCTTTGCCGTGGACAAGATGGCAGAAGGCCCCTTCCCGGAGCACTATGAACCGGTGGAATCACCACTGGCGTTCAACCCGTTGAGTAATGGTAACGAGGCTGCGCGCTTCAATCCGGCTGCGCGTATTTTTGCCAGCGACAGTGACAGCTTTGGTCGTGCCGAGGAGTTTCCCTATGTGTGCACCACCTACCGCCTGACCGAGCATTTTCATTTTTGGACCAAGCATGCCCGCCTCAATGCCATTATCCAGCCAGAACAGTTTGTTGAACTCGGCGAGGAACTGGCCATGGAAAAGGGCATCAAGGCTGGCGACACGGTGCGCGTTACTTCCAAGCGCGGCTTTATCGTGGCCATGGCGGTGGTGACCAAGCGCATCCGGCAACTGGACATAGCGGGCAAGAAGGTGCACACGGTGGGGGTGCCGCTGCACTGGGGTTTTCTCGGAGTGGCTAAAAATGGTTACCTGGCCAACACCCTCACTCCATTTGTGGGCGACGCCAACACCAACACCCCGGAATTTAAGGCCTTTCTCGTTCAAGTTGAGAAGGTGTAAGGAGGGTAATGCCATGGCACTGCAATCACTTGATATCAGCGCCCGCTCCGCCACGACTACGCCTGCGCCCCAGGCGCGCAAGACCGTTGAGCTGGCCAAACTCATCGATATTTCCAAATGCATTGGCTGCAAGGCCTGCCAGGTGGCTTGCCAGGAGTGGAACGACCTGCGCGATACTGTGGGCCGCAATGTGGGTGTATACGACAACCCAGCTGACCTGACCGCCCAATCCTGGACCATAATGCGTTATGCCGAGGTGGAGCCTGCACCGGGCAAGCTGCAGTGGCTCATCCGCAAGGATGGCTGCATGCACTGCAGCGACCCTGGCTGTCTTGCCTCCTGCCCGGCACCTGGAGCTATTGTTAAATACAGCAATGGCATTGTTGATTTCCACCAGGAAAACTGCACGGGCTGCGGTTACTGCATCATCGGCTGTCCCTTCAATATCCCCAGAATTTCGGCAGAAGACGGCAAGGCCTACAAGTGTACGCTCTGCTCGGACCGGGTTGCGGTCGGTACAGAGCCTGCCTGCGCCAAGGTTTGCCCGACCGGGGCCATTGTCTTTGGCAGTAAAAAGGATATGCACCAGCATGCTGCAGAGCGTATTCTTGATTTGAAGGAGCGCGGTTTTGCCCAGGCCGGTCTTTATGACCCACCTGGTGTGGAGGGTACCCATGTCATGTATGTGCTCCACCACGCCGACAAGCCGGAATTGTACAGCGGCTTGCCCAGGGAGCCAATGCTGAGCCCCCTGGTGGGTTTGTGGAAGGGATTTGCCAAGACGGTCATGAACGCCGGTTTGGCAGCGGCGGTGCTGGCCGCTTTTTTCCACTATGTGAGCCAAGGCCCCAACAAGGAGCACGAAGAGGAGGAGGTCGCATGAACAGGGAACAGGTTATTCGCCGATACACAGGCAGTGAGCGTTGCAATCACTGGCTCCTTGCCCTCAGCTTCATTCTTACCGCCCTTTCAGGTTTGGGGTTTTTCCATCCGGGTTTGTGCTGGCTGACCAATCTTTTTGGCGGTGGTACTTGGGCGCGCATTCTCCATCCCTACTTTGCCGTGGTGATGGTAGTAGTCTTTCTTGTGTGGATGATCCGTATCTGGAAGTATCTGCGTTTTACTACCGCAGACCGCAAGTGGGCGGTACATATTCCGGATATGTTGCGCAACCGCATGGACAAGGTGCCCCCCAGTGGCAAGTACAATTTTGGCCAAAAAATGCTAGCCCGTACTCAACTGGTGCTCATCCTCCTGCTCTTGCTCACCGGGGTGGTGATTTGGCAGCCACTGTTTGCCGATGCATTTAGTGTTTTCTCGCGGCGGATAGCAGTGTTGACCCACAGCATTGCCGCCTTTGTTGCAGTGCTCAGTCTGATTGTCCATGTCTATGCTGCCATCTGGACAAAGGGTGCAGTGTCTGGCATGGTGCTGGGGCGGGTGTCCACTGCCTGGGCACGGTACCACAACCGCTTGTGGTATGAGGAGAAAATGCAGGTTGCACATGATGCGCAGGCATCTTCTGCTTTCGGCGAAAAAGCGGCAGGCTGATGAGCCGCTCAAACATCCTGCAACCAGGTGAGCTGGAAGAGGCGCGGGGAGCCATTGCCGAGTGGCACGTGCCTGCGGTCGACCTGTTTCTCCGCCGCGAAAAACGGTGCCGTCAGCTTGCCCGGCAAGGCAATATGCTGGCGGCATATCTGCACTTTGTAGCACGGCTGTGTGCGCTGCAACACGAGGAGTTGCAGGATTCCATTGCAGTTGCACGCTGTGATGAGGCAACCGGGCAACGGTCCTTTGTCGCTTCTCCGGTGCTTCCCCAGCTCTGGACCCTGGTACGCCGTTTGGGGACGACATTGGCGGATACCTTGCCGTCTGCGCAGCGCCATCTCTTTGGCGCTTTGCCTGAAAGAGCAGAACCATGGTTCACAGAACAGGTCGACGCGCTGCTCGCAGGCCATTTGCCTGCGGCGGCTGGGGTGGTCGTGGCAACTGCTCCGCTGACTGCGGCCGCGTTACAAGTGGCCTGGACCAGGCAAGTGCGTTTATGTGCGCAAACCCTACCACCCAGGCACGAGGAAAGTGCAGTCTGTCCCCTCTGCGGTGGCCAGCCCGTGGCCGGGGTGATTGTGGCAGCTGGACCCAGCAAGGGTTTGCGTTATCTCCATTGCGGTTTGTGCGGTTCAGGCTGGCACGTGGTGCGTTCCAAGTGCAGCCACTGCGGTGGCAGCCAGGGGCTCAGCTATTGCACTGTGCAGGGCCTGCTGGAGCATGTGCGCGCCGAGCTCTGTTTGACTTGTCGCAGTTATATCAAAGTTATGTATCAGGAACAGGAGCCGGAATTGGAACCGTTGGCCGATGATTTGGCCACCCTGGCCCTTGATCTGCGCATGGCCGAGGATGGTTACTTAAGAAGCGGCACGAACCCTCTTTTTTCTCCAGGACCGGCATCTTCTCCTGTATAGTTGGCAGCACATTTATGGGTGCATGGGGAGCTTGCTGAAAAGAATCGGCCTGTTCTTAATCCCAGCGGGCCAGGGCGGCTCATTCCGAGAGCTGGCACAGAGGGTACGTTTTTTTTGTCGAACATCATTTGTTTCATGGGAATTACGATCTGTCCCATTCCCTGTGCAGCAAACATGGTGTATTAGTTAATAATTTGTTTTTTGGTTGTTTTTGAGTATTTTTTCGCAAAACCCATGAGCTTGTTCCGGTACGGCAGGATGCTGTTTGTTTTTTGTGGTCAATTTTTTCCTACAGCGGAAAGAAAAGCATTGATACCTCAATTAAATGTTTGCTATCTTTCTATTTGGTTCAATTCATGCACATAAATTACGTGTGCTCTTGTTTTTGATGGCCTGTCATTGTTTGATTGGTTGCACCTCTGCCGCACACAAAGGGCGGCAGAAATTACACGATCTTACGCAAATGTAATTTGCGAACAGAAATATAGAAGGTCTTTTCCGGCAGAGTGGGTATAAGTGGGTATGAAATCCATGTATGCCTATCAGCGCAACACGTGCACTTTTTAGTGGGGGATTAATATGCAGGAAGCTGTCATTGTCAGTGCGGTCAGGACACCTCTGGGCGGTTTTAACGGTTCGTTGGGAAGTATCGGAGCTACCAAACTCGGGGCGCTTGTGATTGAAGAAGCTGTGCAGCGGGCCGGAATTAAGAAGGAACTGGTCGATGAGGTGATCATGGGCATGGTGCTGCCCTGCGGGTATGGGCAGAACCCTGCCAAACAGGCTGCAGTCTTGGCCGACATGCCCGAAGAAGTGGAGGCCCTGACGGTGAACAAGGTGTGCGGCTCCGGGCTTAAGTCGGTGATGCTCGCTGCCCAGGCGATTCAGTGCGGCGATGCCGAGGTAGTTGTTGCCGGTGGCATGGAGAACATGAGCATGGCGCCTTATTTCTTGAAGAAAGCCCGCTTTGGCTACCGCATGGGGGAAGAAAAGATCCATGATCATATGGTACATGACGGGCTCTGGGATCAGGTTAATGATTTTCATATGGGGATATCCAACGAGCTGTGCTCCGAACGCTACCAGGTGAGCCGGGAAGACCAGGATCGCTATGCCGCCGAATCCTACCGCCGCACCTTAGCCGCACAGGCTGCTGGCAAGTTTGACCAGGAAATTATGCCTGTTATGGTGCCCCAGCGCAGAAAGGATCCGTTGCAGTTTGCTAAAGACGAGTGTCCGCAGGAAACCACCTATGAGCAGCTTGCTAAAATGCGGCCGGCCTTCAAGAAAGACGGCATTACCACTGCTGGCAATGCGTCGATTATCAGTGACGGTGCTGCCGCTGTGGTGGTCATGAGCAGGAAAAAGGCCGAAGAACTTGGTTGTACCATCATGGCGACCATCGGTGCCCAGGCTTCCTACGGCATTGATATGAAATATGTTCTGGTCGCCCCCATTTGGGCGGTACCCAAATGCCTGAAAAAAGAGGGCATCAGCAAAGACGACATTGATCTTTACGAGATCAACGAGGCCTTTAGCGGCTCGACTGTGGCTGCCCTGAGAACCCTTGAGTTGGATCCAGCCAAGGTCAATGTCAACGGTGGCAGTGTCGCCTTGGGGCATCCGATTGGGGCAAGCGGCTGTCGCCTGCTGGTGACCCTTTTGCATGAGATGGTCCGCCAAGACAAGAAAAAGGGACTTGTCTCCCTGTGTCTGGGGGGTGGAGAAGCCGTGGCAATGATCGTCAAACGTTAAGACGCCGGAGGAGATGCTTGAAGGGGATTTCGCTCCAAGCTCTTCTCCTTTTTTCCCAGGCCTGTGTTATTTAGCCGAGAGGCTGAATACCTGGGGTAAGCCATAATAGACAGGGGGAATATTTATGGGCAACGGCAAGAAAATTACTATGCAAGAGGCTGTTGAACTCGTCAAAAATGGCTCCAGTATCACTTTTTCCGGGTTTACCATCTGGCGTAGGCCCATTGCTTTTGTCTTTGAATTGATCCGGCAGAAAAAGTCCGGACTCCATCTCATTGAGGTCAATGGTGGCTCGCACACCGAATTGCTGGTGGGCGCGGGCTGTGTGGATGTATGGGAATCCTGCTGGGTTGGTCATGAACTCTACGGCAAATACGGTGCCAACCTTTCCCGCAAGGTGGGGGCCAAAGAAATTGTTGTGGAAGACTACAGCCATGCTGAGATGATGTTTCGTTTCAGCGCTGCTGCATCAGGCGCTCCCTATGCTGCCACCCAGGCAGCATTGGGCACAGATATCCACAATCCTGAATATGACATGCTGGGTCGGGCGGGCAAGCGCGACGGCAAACGTATTGCCAAGCACAAATACATCTTTACCGAAGACCCCTTCTACGATGCAGGGCAAATCGTCCTTGTTCCTGCGGTAAAAGTCGATGTGGCAGTGTTGTGTGTGCAGCAGGTAGGCGAAGAGGGCACAGTGCGTATTGCTGGCCAGTACTACTCGGATCCCGAGGCCTGCCGGGCCGCGGATATCACGATCGTGGTTGCTGAGGAGATTGTGCCCGAGTCGTATTTGCGCCGGCACGCCGACCAAAATACCATCCCCAGTTTTGAGGTCGATTATATTGTCGAATGCCCCTATGGTGCGCATCCCACCGGCATGTTTGGCAGGTACGACGTGGACGGTGCCTTTCTTAAGGATTTTTATTCCAAAACCCGTACCCAGGAAGGTTTTGATGCCTTTGCCAAGGAATGGATTTTTGGACAGGACCACATCAGCTATCTGGAAAAGTTGGGCTGGTCCAGGATGTTGAAACTGCGGGCGAACACTGCACTCAACTACAGTCCTCGACGGTAAGGGAGGTCGATATGAGTAAGTATGCTACTCCTGAAGAATATAACTTGGCGGATCTGCTCTGTTGCGCTGCGTCCCGCGAAGTAAGGGACAATGAAATCGTTTTTGCAGGTACTGGGCTTCCTATGGTGGCCATCATGTTGGGCCAGAAAACCCATGCACCGAACCTCAAGCTTATTTTCGAGGCAGGCACTTTGGACGGTCGACCACCGGAATTGCCCACCTCGGTTGGCGATGCCCGCTGTGAAACCGGGGCATCCAGATCATCTGGTCTTAACGACGCCTTCTCCATTGCCCAGCGGGGCCTGGTTGACTTGGGATATCTCGGCGGAGCGGAGATCGACCTGTACGGCAATGTCAACACCACCTGCATTGGCAACTATCTTGAGCCGGAATTGCGGCTGACCGGCAGTGGCGGCAATCCGGACATCAATTCCTGGTCCAAGCGAACCGTTTTTATCATGGTCCATGAAAAAAGACGCTTTGTCGAACAGGTCAGCTATATTACCAGCCCGGGCTGGCGGGTAAAAAAATGGCCTGGCGGTGAATGGGTGCACAGGCGCGAACTGTACGGAGCAGCCTACCAGGGTGGTCCTTCGGCAGTGATCAGTACCGCTGGAGTCTTCCGCTTCGATGAGGAAGAGGGGTACATGTATCTTGATACCTACCATCCGGGTAAGACCGTGGAAGAGGTCAAAGCACTGTGCCAGTTCGACCTTGATGTGTCCCGGGTGCAGGGAGAAACCCTTCCTCCTACCCGCGAGGAGCTACACATCATCCATGAGGTGCTTGATCCGGATGAGATTTTTATCCCCAAGAACAAGCCCACGTCTTGAGTGCTGTGGCAGCATATCAGCATGTTCGTGTGTAACTAGGCTTGTGACATTCACAAAGAGGATCGTATGGAATATACAAACGTGATGGTTGAGGTCAGGGGGGCTGTTGGTATTATTACAGTTAACCGGCCCAAGGCTTTAAATGCGCTTAATGCTGAGACTATTGAAGAACTTCAGCGCGCCTTTACCGCCATGGGAGCTGACGAGGCACTCAAGGTGCTCATTCTGACTGGTGCAGGGGAAAAGGCCTTTGTTGCTGGAGCCGATATTGCGGCCATGCGGGATTTGGATCCCCTTGCTGCGCGGGCCTTTGCCTACAAGGGACAGCAGATGCTTGCCACCATTGAGGCGGTAGCCAAGCCGGTTATTGCCGCAATCGGCGGTTTTGCCTTGGGAGGAGGTTGTGAGTTGGCCATGGCCTGCGACATCCGCATTGCCAGTGAAAACGCCAAATTCGGTCAGCCAGAGGTCAACCTCGGGGTTTTGCCGGGCTTTGCCGGAACGCAGCGGCTGCCGCGGCTGGTTGGTAAGGGGATTGCCAAAGAACTACTGTTTACCGGTGATATCATTGACGCCCAGAGGGCGCATGCTATTGGCCTGGTGAACAAGGTGGTGGAACCCGGGAAACACTTGGAAAGCGCTATGGAGATGGCGGAAAAAATTGCTGGTAAGGGCCCGCTTGCAGTTCGTTTCTGCAAGGAGGCGGTAAACAGGGGGCTGGAAATGGATATGGACAGGGGCTGCGCCTATGAGGCGGAACTCTTTGCCATTGCCTTTGCAACCCTTGACCGGGCAGAGGGGATGAGCGCCTTTCTGGAAAAACGAAAACCTGTGTTTCAAAACAAATAATATCATGGGATCACGGTGCTGCCTTCATGTATAAACATGGAGGCAGCCTGCTGCCATCGTGAATCCTGAATACACAAGCATACAATAGGAGCATTAAAGGGGGCGTGCAGGCAAACAGTGTAGGGAGGCTGGTTATTGAGCATTGTGGCTGGCTTTTTGTCTGGTCGCAAGAGGTGTGTAGCTTCTCCTGCATCATAGTAAATGCCCCCATATTCAAAGAGCACTGTCATCAGTCTAGGGGCAACGCTGTAAGTATGGCTGCCAAGTGATTGATATTCTGGAAGTTGGAGGCGGCAACGCCAATTGATAACTATGCAGAGTGAGGATGAGGTATGAGCTTCGAACTGAGTAAAGAACAGTTGATGATCCAGAAAATGGCTCGGGATTTTGCCCGGAAAGAGTTGGCTCCACTTGCTGCTGAAAGGGATGAAAAGCATCTCTATCCGGCGGATAGCCTGAAAAAAATGGGAGAGCTCGGCCTGTTGGGTATGCTGGTTTCCGAAAAGTACGGCGGGGAAGACATGGGCACAGTGTCTTATGCCCTGGCACTCAGCGAGATTGCGGCAGCCTGTGCTTCAACCGCTGTTATCATGTCGGTTCACAACTCCATCTGCTGCGGCAGCATCGAGCGTTTTGGTACAGAAGAGCAGAAGCAGGAATTTCTTGTGCCCATGACCGAAGGCAAAATCATCGGGGCCTTTGCCCTGACAGAACCAGAGGCTGGTTCTGATGCCCAGGCCATCGAATGCAGCGCTGTCAAGGAAGGAGATCACTACCTGATCAATGGCACCAAACGCTTTATCACCTCGGGCAAAAATGGCGGGGTTACTATCCTTTTGGCCCGTACCAAGGAAACGGGATCTGATGCCATTACTGCCTTTCTCGTCACCCCTGATATGCCTGGTTTCAAGGTGGACAAGGTGGAAGACAAGATGGGCCAGTGCGCTTCAGACACCGTGGATCTGGTTTTCACCGATTGCAAGGTTCCGGTTTCACGGGTTCTTGGCGAAGAGGGCAAAGGCTTTACCGTGGCCATGTCTGGTCTTGATGCAGGACGGATCGGCATTGCCTCCCTGTCTTTGGGTGTTGCCCAGGCGGCCATGGATGAGGCCCTGAAGTATGCTAAACAGCGCAAGCAGTTTGGGCAGGAAATAGCCAGGTTTCAGGGTCTGCAGTGGATGCTTGCCGACATGGCCATGGATATCGAAGCTGCCCGCCTGTTGGTTTTGAATGCCGCGGCCATGAAAGATCGGGGTGAAAATTGCACCATGGCAGCATCCATGGCTAAGTGCTTTGCCTCGGAAATGGCCAACAGGGTAACCGCCCATGCCGTACAAATTCACGGCGGCTACGGGTACATTAAAGAGTATCCGGTGGAGCGCTTTTATCGAGATGCCCGCATCCTCACCATCTACGAAGGCACCAACCAGATACAGCGGCATGTTATAGCCCGGGAGCTGTTGAAAAAGGGCAGATAAATCTGTCAGCCTGAAAACCGCAAAAAAGCGGATGGCCATGCCAGTCGGTTGCCTGCCTGTTTGTAACCATCCTGGTGGAGGACAGGTGGGCATACCGTAGAAACCGCATTTGTTGCAAAGGAGAACATGATGGATATTGTTGGGCCCGCGCAATTCGTTGTTCTGGGCATTAAAACGCAAATTTTTTCCATACTCATTCCTGTTGTTGCCCTTGTTCTGTTTGCCTATATCATCAGCAAACGATTGATCCCCCTGCGCAGGGCAGCCCAGGATGAACGGTTCAACAGGTTCGGTGAGCGGCTGGCCCAGATATGGTCGCTTTGGCTCCTGCAGGTCAAGCAACCCCGCTATATGCTGGCTGGCGTGCTGCACATGGCCATTTTCTTTGGCTTTTTAGTGCTCATGCTCCGCTCCATTGCCTTGGTTTTCATCGGCTTTCAGGACGACTTCCAGTGGCCCTTTCTTGGTGGTTCCCTAGGGGTTGGCTATACGATCGCCAAGGATTATGCGGCGACCGTGGTGCTTGTTGCCTGTGTGATCGCCGGTATCCGCCGGGGTGTCGTCAAGCCTCCCCGCTATGCTGTTCCTGAACAGTATGGTAAGGACCATACCGGCGAAGCTGTTTTCGTGCTGGCGCTTATCTCTCTCTTGATGATTTCTGAAAGCCTGTTTGATGCCAGCAAACTGGCTACAGGCGGAGAGGCCGGGCATTTTGCCGCGCCTTTGAGCTTGGCGTGGTTTTTTACGGGCATGCTCAGGGGAAGTTCTACGGAGCTGTTGCAGGGCATCCACATTGTTTCGTACTATGTGCATGACCTGACCTTCTTTTATTTCCTCTGCTTTCTGCCCTTTGGCAAACACTTCCATGTGCTGACTTCTTTTTTCAACGTGCTGTTTATGCGGCTCGACCGGGGGAAGGTCAAGCCTGTGCGCTACGGATTGGCGAAGGAAGAACTGGATGAGCTGGAGTCTTTTGGGGTCAAGAAGCTTGAAGATTTCACCTGGAAACACATGCTGGATTTTTACAGCTGTGCCGATTGCGGCCGCTGTTCTGACCAGTGCCCTGCCAATGCTGTCAAGCGTCCTCTGTCGCCACGCTTCATCACGATCAAGGCAAGGGATCTGCTGTTCAAGACCTTTCCTGTTTGGGGGCAACCCCAAGAGGCCCCGGCTTTGATCGGCGGTATCTATACGGAAGACGAAATTTGGTCGTGCACGACCTGTGGTGCCTGTGAAGAGGAATGCCCCCTGGCGATTGAGTACATTGACAAAATAGTTGATCTGCGCCGGGGTTTGATTGATGAGGGTATGGTACCTCAATCCCTGCAAAAGCCGCTCAATGCCTTGGAAAGACGGGGCAACCCCTATGGCAAGACGGCAAAACAGCGTGGTAAATGGATCGAGGAGGAAGAGTTTGCCCAGGCTGTGCCCGTGAAACTGCTGCAAGGCGGTGAAACTGCGGATACTCTCTTTTTTGTCGACAGTGTTGGCTCCTACGATGACCGGATCATAGAAATCAACCGGAAAGCCGCGCAGCTTCTCCACCACATGGACAAGGATTTCGGTATCCTTGGCGAACAGGAAAAGGACGCTGGCAACGAGATACGACGTTTTGGCGAGGAGATGCTTTTTCAGGAAATAAAGGAGCACAACACCGAAGCGATTCTGGAAGTGGCTCCCCAGGAAATTGTCACTACTGATCCGCATACTTTCAATACCCTGTGCAGGGATTATGAAGGCTTGCCGCCTGTCCGCCATATCAGCCAGGTATTGGTGGAAGGGCTGGCACAGGGGAAATTCAGCCTCCGTCCGTTGGAGGAAAAAGATTTGGTGTACACCTACCACGATCCCTGCTATCTGGGCCGCCACAACCTACTCTACGATGAGCCAAGGCAGCTTTTGGATGCCTTGCCAGGTATGAAACGGGTGGAAATGGAAAAGCACAGAGACCGTTCCTTCTGCTGTAGCGGCGGTGGATTGGCCCTTTTCTACGAACCCGAAGAGGAAACCCGCATGGGGGTTGTTCGGGTCCAAATGGCCCGGGAGGCAGGTGCCGATGTATTGGTGACAGCCTGTCCCTTCTGTTTGATCAACATGGAGGATGCGGTCAAGATTGCTGGCCTGGAAAACGAGTTAAAAGTTATTGATTTGACCGAGCTTTTTGCAGAGCAGGTGGAGTTTGTTCCGACTGTAGCTGCAGCGGTATAAGGGACGCTTTTCTTGCCTGTGCGTGGCTGGATGGCAAAATTTTTGCTGCGGAAAAAGCAGCGTACCCTGTCTATGGAGAGTAAAGGAGGAAAAACTGGATGAATATTCTTGTTTGCGTCAAACGGGTTCCCGATTCTTCTGAAAATGAAATCCGGCTGAATCGGGAGGGAAACGACATTGACACGGATGACTTGGTCTACGCGGTCAATGAATGGGACAACTACGCGGTTGAAGAGGCTATCCAACTGGTTGACAAGGTCGGCGGCTCGGTCACGGTGGTGAGCATTGGTACAGAGGAGAACGAGGAGATCCTCCGTCGGGAAATGGCCATGGGTGCAGAAACAGGCGTACTGCTGAGCGACCCGCTTTTTGAGGAGGCCGACGGCCGCAAGCTGGCAGCCATCCTCAGCGCGTATATCAGCAAGAACAACTTTGATCTTGTTCTGTGTGGAGCCCAGGCAGACGAGGGCGGAGCCCAGGTGGGCGGCATGCTCGCTGCCATGCAGGACAAGCCCTACGCCGCTTTGGTCAACATGATCGAGGTGTTGGACGACAACAAGTTGAAAATCGGCCGGGAGATTGAAGGAGGGAGCCAGGAAATCAGTGAAATCGAGTTGCCCTGCGTACTCTCCATCCAAACCGGCATCAACGAGCCCCGTTATGTCAGCATTCGGGGAATCCGCAAGGTGGCCTCGGTGGAAATTCCCACCCTTGGCGCGGCAGACATCGGCTTTACCGATGTGCCTCTGCGTTTGAACAAGCTGGAATACTTTCAGCCCGAGTTGGGAGAAGGTGCGGAAATGCTTGAAGGGAGCGAGGAAGAGCTGGCAGATAAATTGGTTGAATTGTTGCAGGCAAAGGGAGGTATAAAATAATGGCTGCCATATTTGTGTACATTACCCATAAAAATGGAGAAGCTGATGACACTGCCTTTGAACTGGCCAGCGCTGCAAAGGCTATTGATGCGGCTGCCGCGCCAAGCGCCATTGTGCTTGGCAGTAGCGCTGATGTGGAGCAAGTCGCCAGTCAGGTTGCACCGTATTACTCTGAGGTGATCACCGCAAGCCACGATGCGCTCCAGTATCCCAATGCAGAGGTGCAGCGAAAAGTGCTGGCCAGCCTGCTACCGGCCAAAGCTCTGCTCCTTTTGAACCATGATTCCTTTTCCATGGATTTGGCCCCAGGTCTTTCCATTGTACTCGATGCGGCCTTTGCCTCTGATGTGGTGGCCTTTGAGGGAATCCAAGACGATACCTTGCAGTTGGCGCGCCAGGAACACGGTGGTGCGGTATCTTCCCGTTCTACCTGCAGTCTGGAAAATGGTGCGATTATCAGTGTGCGTGCTGGTTCTTTCAAGGCGCCAGAAGCTGGTGCGCAGGGCGCAGTGGTGGATAAGTCAGCGGATCTGGGCGATCTGTCCAGCAAACGTCAATTCGTCGAGGTGATTGCCGCTGAAGTTGGTGATGTTGACATCACCAAATCAGAGATTCTTGTTGCTGTTGGCCGGGGTATCGAGGAAGAAGACAATCTGGACTTGGTGCATGAACTGGCCACGGCCATGGGGGCTGATGTGGCCTGTTCCCGGCCCGTTGTTGACGCCAAATGGCTGGAAAAATCAAGGCAGGTGGGCACCTCGGGACAAACCGTCAGCCCTAAGGTCTACCTTGCCCTTGGCATCAGCGGCTCCTTTCAGCATATAGGCGGCATAAAGGGCTCTCCTTTTATCGTGGCAGTAAACAAAAATAAAAATGCCCCTATCTTCCAGGCTGCAGACGTTGGAATCGTTGCAGATATTCTTGATTTTATTCCGGTTCTAACGGAAAAGATAAACGCAAGCAAATAGGGATGGTTCTGAAATAAAACGGACATTCCCTTTACATACAGGCCTGGAGAAGAGCTTGGCCAGGGTGTGCAGGGGCGCGCAGCGCCGTGAGTATCAGACGGTACGCGCTCCTGCCCCCCTGCGGTTCTTCGGCTGCAGGGCTGTCTCAAACTGAGCCATGGAGGAAACATGTCTGAGCATCAACACGCTTTCGTAACCCCTGCACCGGCAGGACTCGGTGCCCTGGCCGTCGCTTGTTTTGGTTTCGGTGCTGTTTTTCTGGATAAAGTTGGCTTGGGGGGACTACCGATCTTGGCAGCATGGCTGATCGGCGGTGGGATCGTACAGTATACCACTGCGGTGATTGAGCTGAAGGATCACAACATTACCGGTGGCAACGTCTTTTTGTTTTTCTCCGCATTTTTTATGTTTGGTGCAGCGCTCAGTGTACTGGCTAAGTTTTTGATGCTGACCGGGACTTTTGGCGAGGCAATCCAGCCGCTGGTCATGGTGGAGGGATGGTGTTGGATGGCAGGGGCAGCCTTTTTGACCATTGTTACCCCAGCCTATTTCAAGGCACCCATACCCCTGACTTTGATCGTTATCGGACTGGACATTGTTTTGTGGATCATCGTGCTGCTTGACATGGGTATTGTCGGTCCTTCCTACCGGCCAATCGTTGCCTACTTGCTGATTGGCTGCGGATGGCTTGGTGTTTACACGGTGGGGGCCATTGTCAATAATACGGTTTTCGGTAGGATAATCTTGCCGTTGCCTGGCCCGTTCATCAAGTAAATCCAGCTGTTTTTATCTGGAGTGATGGCCTGCGAACGGTCATTGCCAGCATTTTGCCTGGCAATGGCCGTTTTTTTATTTTTTGCCTCTGCGGCCGCTGCGTTCCCGAAAGAAGAGTTGCACCGGCACCCGATCCAACCCCAAGCCTTCGCGAAAGCAGTTGATCAGGTAACGTTGGTAGGAAAAATGGATTCCCTTGGGATCGTTGGTCACCACCACAAAGCGGGGCGGAGCTGTGGCCAGTTGGCTGGTATAGTAGAATTTGAGACGACGTCCACGGTGAAAAGGTGGTTCGTGCTGTGCCACGGCTTCGGTAAGCAGGCGGTTGAGGGCTGCGGTGGGAAAACGTTGATGAAACTGGCGCTGCACCTTGCCCATTTCGGGAAACAGGCGTTTGATACCGATGCCTGTGTGGGCCGAGACCTTGAGCACCGGGGCAAAAGGGATGAACCTCAGCGCCATGCGTACCTCATCTAGGAGTTGCAGTTGGCGTTTGCGATCATTTTCGAGCAAATCCCACTTGTTGATTAGCACCATCAGGGCTCGACCCTGTTCCTGTGTGTAGGAGATCACCTTGGCATCCTGATCAGTGATGCCTTCGGCTGCATCTAGGAGCACCAGGGCAATGTCGCAGCGACCAATTGCCCGCAGGGTTTTGAGCACTGAAAATTTTTCCAGTTTATCCCTGGTTTTACCCTTGCGGCGGATACCGGCGGTATCGATGAGCAGGTAAGAGTATTGACCATAGCTGAGGCGGGTATCCACGGCATCGCGGGTGGTGCCGGGCACATCCGAGACCAGCATACGGGTTTCGCCGATAATGGCGTTGATCAGCGACGATTTCCCCACATTTGGCCGACCAAGAAAGGCCACGCGCAGGGTGTTTTCCGGCAGAGGATCGTGCTCGGCTTCCTGGTTCAGATGCGGCGGCAGCGCGCTCATCAGCCTGTCGAAACCGTGGCCATGGTCGGCGGAAAGTGGCCACAGTTGCTCGGCACCCAATTCCCAGAAAGGGCTTAAGAGTGTCTCCTCCTGGGCGGCACTGTCGATCTTGTTGACAATATAAAATACAGTCTTTTGCGAGCGGCGCAAAATCGCGGCTATCTCCACATCGCCGGGCAGCACCCCTTCGCGGCCATCCATGAGAAAGAAGATGATATCCGCCTCCTCAACGGCCAGCATGGCCTGCTCACGAATATGGCTGCCCATGGCGTCATCATCGCCTTCGATGCCGCCGGTGTCCACCAGGGTGAAGGCGTGCCCTTCCCATTCGATCTGGGCATAGTGTCGGTCGCGGGTAACACCGGGAGTGGGATCGACCAGGGCATCGCGCCGCCTGGTTAGGCGGTTGAATAAGGTAGATTTGCCCACGTTGGGGCGGCCGATCAGGGCGATTAGCGTGTTTGCGGAGCTCATAACAGGGTATCCAGCTGTTGACAACATTGGCGGCTGAGTTGGCGCAGGCCAGCATAACGGGCAAACTCGGCCTTGGCAAGCAGGGTGGCAAGTGAAACTGCTGCTGGACGGAGATAGCGGGTAAAAAAAGGTTTACCCTTCACCTGACTTAAAAAGGCAAAGGCACCCAGGATTTGCATGTTGCGGTGTGCGGCCAAAAGCAGGTATTCGTGGTAAAATTGTTGTGGATCATAGCTGGTTTCCCGGTTTAGGGCCTTGAGGTAGACATTCAATAATTCTGCCTGCATGGAGGCGGGCAGGGCAGCGTAGGGATCGATAAGCAGTGAGGCCACGTCGTAAGCCAGTGGGCCTAAGCGTCCTCCCTGGAAATCAATAAAGGCGGGCCGCCCCTGGGGCAACATGATGTTGCGGCTCTGGAAATCCCGATGCAGAAAGTAGTGCGCTGGAGCTTGGGCCGCCTGCTCTGCCAAATGACGGCATTCTTCGGCAAGGGTTTGGTCATCAAAAGATATGTTGAGCAGGTCGCGACAGCAGGCGCGTAGGAAGTAGCCGGATTCACGCTCCTGCATAAAGGACGCGTCAAAGCAGGGATTATCCCAGCACCAGGAAGGATCAAAGCCTTGGGCTGCCCGCACCTGCATGCGGGCCAGGGCTTGCAGGCTCTCTTCGTACAGGCGCATACGTGAGAGTTGCTGGCCAGGTCCAGTGGCGCTGTTGTGCAGCCGTTTGTCGCCAAAATCTTCGCACAGCACCAAACCATTGGTCGCATTCCAGGCATATATTGCGGGCGTAGGGGCACCCAGTGCATGGAGATGCCGGCCAATCTTGGCCACGCTGGCTGCTTCGGCCATTTCTTTGTCCTTTGCCTGTGGTGGGGGTAAAATGGCCAAAAGAGAGCGGGGTTGGCAACCGGATTGGCTGCCGGATCGAGTGGAGAGGCGATAAAAACGGCGAGAAGAGCCATCTGCACTAAGTATTTCCACCCGGAGTTCGCTCAACCAGGCCCTGTTTTCATTACCCAGCAGATTGGCAACTTGGGCAAGCAGCGCATCAATTTTCATCAGGGCAGCTCCTTGGTAGTTTTGTCCTGATTTTGCTCCATATCAAGATCTTTGTTCCCGGTGAGAATGCGAAATTGGTGTTTTCCCCCGGCCGGTACCTGTGCTCCATCCCAAACCACACAGTCGTGCAACTCTGCTTCCCTGGCCACAACTGCGCCGGCACCGATGCAGCCCCAGCCATGCAGTTGTACATCTTGGCCAATCTGGGCGCTGGGCTCGATGAGCCAGCGCTGTTGCTGCGGTAAAAGGGCCTTGTGCAAGAGGAGGTAGTCTGCCGGGGTGCCAATGTCTTGCCAGAAGCAGCCATCTACCCGCATAAGTCCGATGCGGCCCGAGGGCGCCAGTTGTTGATACAGATCAATGATATGAAAAAAACCCTGCGCTGGAATGTGCGCAATGAGCTCCGGATTGACCACCTGCAGGCCGGTGAAGGCCAGACATTGATTCTTATTGTTGGTGTTGTCACCGGGAGCGGCGCCAAAGGCCAGTACCCGGTCACCCATTGTGTGCACGGTGTTGAAGCGGGGCAAGTCGTGCATGGCCAGGGTAACGTCATTGCCGCTTTGTAGGTGGTGGGTATAGAGTGCCTGCAGGGGGATATCGTGATATACATCGCCATTAGCCACCAACACTGGTTGTTTACGCAGAAAGGGCAGGGCGCGGCGCAGGCTGCCGCCGGTACCCAGTATTTCCGGTTCGAACTGCAGGCGGGCCTGCGGCCAGCTTGCCAGGGTTGTCTCTATTTGCCCGGCCAGGTGGTGGGCATTGACGGTAATGTTTGTAAAGCCACTGCTTGTAAGGCGCGCAAGCAGCAGGTGTAAAAGCGGTTGGTTGAGGACTGGGAAAAGTGGTTTGGGACGCAGGGTACTGTAAGGTCTGAGCCGAGTGCCGAAACCTGCGGCAAGAAGGATGGCTTGCATAGAAAAAATGGAATAAAATTAACAGTGAGGAATAAGGAGCTTACATGCCTGCATGTATTAAAAAAAGTGGCAGGCGTGGCTTGGTTTTTTTCCAGAGAAACGATATGTTTTGTCCATAGTGCCTGCTTGTGCGCAGCTTTGCCATGGAAAAATAGCAAAACATAAGGCATATTTCAGTGCGGTCTGCTTGGAATGTATAAGCAAATGATGCAAAAAATAATGCGGTATCACTAAAATAAAACTATGCTACGGTGCTTTGCAAAATGAGAGCAGATTTTTTTCCCAGATGCCGGTTAATATGGGTTTTTGTGCTGGTTAGTGTCCTGCTGGGTACGGATGTTTTGTCAGGACTGGCTAACAAGGCCCATGGGGCCTCTGAAGCCGCTGCCCAGCCCTCCCAGGCTGCCTCTTCTGAGGGCCCTGAAGAAGACACTTTTCAGCAAGGGGAGGCTGAGGATAAAGACATTGCCATACTGGAGGAGTCCCGCAAGGAGGTGCGGGAGGCCACTGAATGGGCGGCAAGGGGTGTTGACAGTTGGTTTGGTGATATTCCCTTTGAAAAAGGCGGCAAGATTTCCAAGGGCCGCATTC
>JABMJC010000133.1 GCA_013201405.1 Desulfobulbaceae bacterium | reverse complement strand
CCATCCGCAGCCTGATCAGCCTCTACACCCGCGAGGCCGGGGTACGCAACCTGGAGCGGGAAATAGCCGCGCTCTGTCGCGGGGTGGCAGCCAAAATTGCCCGCGGTCACAGCGGTGCCATTACCATCACCCCGGAGGATCTGTACGACTATCTGGGACCACAACGCTTTTTCCAGGAAATGAAAACCCGCAGTTGGGGGCCTGGCCTGGCCACCGGCTTAGCCTGGACACCGGTGGGCGGCCAGATACTGTTCATCGAATCCTCACGTATGCAGGGCAAGGGTGGGCTCATGCTCACCGGTAAGCTGGGTGAGGTGATGAGGGAGTCGGCCACAGCAGCGCTCACCTATATCAAGTCGCACACACAGGAGCTCAAGCTTGATCCTGCGGCCTTTGCCGAGATCGACCTGCACGTGCACGTGCCAGAAGGAGCCATTCCCAAGGATGGGCCCTCTGCAGGGGTGGCCATGGTTTCCTCGCTCTATTCCGTTCTTTCCGGCAAGCCGGTACGCCAAGATGTGGCCATGACCGGAGAGATTACCCTGCGCGGCGATATCCTGCCGGTGGGCGGCATCAGCGAAAAGGTGCTGGCTGCCCTGCGCGCCGATATCAACGAACTGGTATTGCCACCACTCAACAAAAAGGATGTGCTGGAAATACCTGAAGAAATCCGTAAAGATGTGATCTTCCACTACCCGCACACCATTGAGGAAGCCCTGACCATTCTCATGGGCACAGATTCCACTACTAGCCATGAGGCAACATGATGCTGGCCTGGTTCAAAAAAAAGTTCAGCAAACAGCAAAAAACAAAACAAGCAAGCGAAACAGAACTGCGGGAAGAAGAGCAGATACTGACAGAAGCGCCCCCTCCTGCTAGCGAGGCTGTAGCCGATGGCGAAGCTGGCGCAGTCCCTGAGATTGCAGGCGAAGTTGACACGGTTCAGGAGCCGGAGGAAGCAGCTCCACCCGGGGTTGCACCTGAGGAACGAATAACGACCACTTTGGGCTCCACGCTGCCTGCGCAGGAAGATCTTGCCCCTGCAGCCGCTGAACCTGACCAGGAGGAAAGAGCGACAAGCAGCGACGCTGCGGGCTTGTCTGTTGGAGAGGAAATAGAGACATACCTTGCAGAGCCGGAGCAGGCAGAAATGCTTGCCCCGGCATCCAGCCCCGGCCTGTACACAGGGGAAGCTGTACCGCAAGAAGGGCTAGAAACTGTGGGAACTGCTCTTGACAGCCCGCCTGCAGAGGAAGAATTGCCGCCCGCCGAAGATCCCGGTGTGTCTGAACTGCCCGACCCCTCGGCAGCAACTGGGATGCCCATTGCTGTTGACCTGGAAACTGCACCAGAAGACCAGACCCCCGAGGCAGAAGAGATCTTTGTGGGTGAAGAATCTGCCCAGGAAGCCATAGCCACCATGGAGGTGGAGGAAGAGATCAGCGCTGCTGAAGAGGTAGAGAAAGAGGAAACGGTTGCAGATCAAGATAAACTCTCGCCTTCCTCCAGCTTTACCCAGGAAAAGCCAGCAGCCAAATCCATGTTCCGCCGCCTGCAAGACCGCCTGGGCAAGACCCGCAGCTCCTTTGTCTACCAGCTGGACCGGCTCTTCATGGGCGAGAAGGCAATCAGCCAGGCGCTCTTTGACCAGCTGGAAGAACTCCTGATCACTGCTGACCTGGGCGTGAGCACGACCATGGAACTGCTCGACGAGGCGCGCAAACGGGTCAAGCGCGATCAGCTCAGCGATCCACTGGCACTCAAAAATATCCTCAAGGAGGAAATGCTCGCCTACATCACTGCCTCAGATCAGCCAGCAGAGCTGGTCATGCCGGAAAAAGGCCCCTTTGTCATAATGGTGGTGGGGGTCAATGGTGTAGGCAAGACCACCACCATCGGTAAAATTGCCGCAAAATTTGTCCGATCGGGCCAATCCACTCTGTTGATCGCCGCAGACACCTTCCGTGCTGCAGCCATCGACCAGCTCAAAATCTGGGGTGAGCGGGTGGGGGTGGAGGTGGTGGCGCAAAAGCCCGGGACAGATCCAGCCTCTGTGGTTTTTGATGGCATTGACTATGGTCTTGCCCAAGATGTGGATGCTATCCTCATCGACACTGCCGGCCGTCTGCACACCAGCGTCAACCTCATGGAAGAACTCAAGAAAATTCAGCGGGTTATGGGCAGACGCTTACCCGGAGCGCCCCACGAGGTACTCCTGGTGTTGGACGCCACCACCGGCCAAAACGGCATTGTCCAGGCCAGACTCTTCCACGAAGCGGTCGGAGTGAGTGGTCTAGCACTGACAAAACTTGACGGCACTGCCAAGGGTGGTATTGTGGCCAACGTTTGTCGGGAGCTGAAAATACCGGTGCGTTTCATTGGCATTGGTGAACAGCTCGACGACCTGCGCGACTTCAACGCTGCGGAGTTTGTCGATGCCCTTTTTACCGAAAGCACCCGGTGAAGCTGGCCTGTGTCCGCACAGTACTCAACCCCGTGCTTCTGCTAACATGCACGCAAGGATTCGATGGAATACAGACAACATAACCAGCCAGGCTGCGGTGGCTGCCTGATCCTGCTCACCCTGTTGATCCTGGTAACCGGCGGTGCGCCCGCCCTGCTCAACTTTATCGGCGTCCTGTTTTATTCGGGCTTGGCCGGTATCCTGGTGCTACTTGGTCTGTTCTGGGCTTTTTCTTATCATGTGCGGCGTCGGGTTTCCACCTATGAGGCCTCGCAGAGCGAAAGCCACCGACGCTTTGTGGTGCTTTTGGTCAATATCCTGGTAAAAATCGCCCAGGCAGACGGCCATTTCACCAAGGCAGAGCTACGGACCATCCTCAACTTTTTCCAGTACACCCTGCGCTACAATCAGGATCAGATCTACTGGGTCAAGCAACTCATCAAGGAGGCGCGTGATTCCCAGACCGATATGGGAACCTTGCTGGAGAAGTTCCGCACCAGTTTTGCCTACGAGCCACGTTTGATCCTGCTGGAGCTCATCTACCAGATCATCTACACCAAACAACCTCCACCGGAAAGCGAGCTGCGCCAGGCCAGGGAAATTGCCCGGGTACTGGGAATTTCCACCTACGACCAGCGCACTATTGAGGCCAAATACACCTACCGCCAGCACCAGGAAACCGCCAGTGCCGCCACCCTGGAGGAGCAGTACTATGCGGTGCTTGGCCTGGAAAAGGGCGCAAGTTTTGATGAGATCAAAAAGGCCTACCGCAAGCTCTCCATGCAATACCACCCCGACAAGGTCAGCCACCTAGGCGAGGAATTCAAGGGGGTTGCCGAGGAAAAGATGAAGGAAATCAATGTAGCCTACGGCTACTTTGAGAAGAAGTTTGCCAAATGACGCGCCAGCCTGAACCCAGGTTAGAGTGCAAACCTATATCATAAGCTGACGGTTCGTAGCGTCCAACCACATGACACCTGGAGGTGGGATATGAGCATTGCCAAAAAAATGCGTCTTTTTTCCGAAAAATCGTCCATGATTCGCAAGATGTTCGAAGAGGGCGCACGCATGAAAGCGCAGTACGGTGAAGACAAGGTCTTTGACTTCAGCCTGGGCAATCCAGATGTACCGCCACCGCCGCAATTCTCAAAAATCCTGCAACAAATCGCCACGGATGAGACGCCGGGTATCCATGGCTATATGCCCAACCCCGGCTTTCTCTTTGTGCGTGAAGCCCTGGCCAAACGTTTGAGCAAGGATCAGGCCGTGCCTCTGAGCGGCGGCGACATCCTCATGACCTGCGGCGCTGCCGGTGCACTTAACGTCATCTTCAAGGCCCTGCTGGATCCGGGCGACGAAGTGCTGGTGCCTGCGCCCTACTTTGTCGAGTACGGTATGTATGTGGACAACCACAATGGCGTGCTCAAAACCGTTGCCACAGATGCGGAGTTCAACCTGGATCTGGCTGCCATCGAGAACGCCCTGACCGAGAAGACCAAGGTCATCCTCTTGAACAGTCCCAACAACCCCACAGGGCAAATCTATCCGGCAGCAACACTCCAGCAGCTTGGTGATTTACTGACGCAGGTTCGCAAAAAATCCGGTCGCACCATCTATATGGTCTCGGATGAGCCATACCGCAACATCGTCTTTGATGGCCACGAGGTGGCCCCCTTGCTCAAGGCTTCCACCAACGCCCTTGTTGCCTCCTCCTATTCCAAGGAGCTCTCCTTGCCGGGCGAGCGCATTGGGTATATTGCCGTGCATCCGGATATGGAAAACAAGCAGGAAATGCTGGGGGCGCTCACTCTGGCCAACCGCATCCTTGGCTTTGTCAATGCACCGGCATTCATGCAGCGGGTGGTGGCACAGTTGCAGGATGTGGCTGTGGATAGCAGTATCTATGCGCAAAGGCTCGCGGCCTTCTGCCCCATCCTCGACGAGGCTGGCATCAGCTATGTGCGACCCAAAGGTGCTTTTTATCTCTTTCCCAAGTCACCCATTGCCGATGACGTACAGTTCTGCGCTATCCTGAAAGAAGAAAAGATCCTGGCCGTGCCAGGCCAGGGCTTTGGTCTGCCCGGCCATTTCCGCCTGGCCTTCTGCGTGGATGAAAAGGTGATCCGCGCCTCGGCACAGGCCTTCAAAAACGCAGCGGCGGCTGCGAAAAAATAATGCCGGCGCATTCAATCCCATATCGCAGTCATCCTTGCTTCCTAGCAAAATAGCGTTCAAAACAGCTCCATGAAAAAGCCGATATCCATCAACAGGTACCGGCTTTTTCATAGCCTGTCTGCCTGTACTTTGTCGTCCCTGAATAACTCTCAACCATTTGAAACATCTGGATAAAAACACCAAAATATAGCATTATGAATTGCAGGATATTGCACTGTATCCCTTCAATTTTTGGTGATTTTTTATGCAGCCCAAGAAGCCGATTGCAACGCCTCAGTTGGATATGTTCCGTAACCGTCTGGAAAACATTCTCAACCGGAACCATGAACTGTACCGGCTGGCAGCCCTGATCGACTGGCCACTGCTTGAGCAGGAGTTCGGCGCACT
>JABMJC010000132.1 GCA_013201405.1 Desulfobulbaceae bacterium | reverse complement strand
TGAATGATCTGCCAGAAACGAATACGGCTCATGGCCTTGCCCCGATTGGATACGAACAGGTATGGGCTTTGCTTGCCCTTGAGCAGGAGAGGACGGCTGCGTTCCAGATAGGCCATCAGCACGGTTGCGGTGTGGCTGGCAAAGGGGATAATCCGTTCCTTGTCACCTTTGCCCTGAACACGAAGATGCCCACTGGCCAGGTTGCAGGCGCCAAGCGGCAGGCCAACCAGCTCGGAAACCCGCAGGCCGGACGCATAGAGCAAGTGGAGCATGGCATGGTTACGCAGGCCAAGGGGAGTGTTCTGTCTGGGACTGTTGAGCAGGCTGTCCACCTCGGCTGGTGTCAGGGCCTTGGGCACCTGTACGCCAGTTTTAGGGGCATCAAAAAGGGCGAGCGGATTCTCCTGTATCTCTCCCTGCAGGAAAAGGAAATTGCAAAAGGCGCGCAATGCGGCCAATCTACGGGCAAGAGAACGGGGGCTCAGGCCGCGTTTGTGGCAATGTTGTAGGTAGAGATGGACGTTCTCCTTGTTGCAAGTCTGCGAACTGTCCGGAAACTGTTGTGCGGAAAATGCAAAAAAATCTCGTAGATCCGCGTGGTATGCGGTTACGGTGTTGCGGGACAGTCGCCGGACAACGGTGAGATGGTCCAAAAAAAGGAGCAGGTGCGGGGGAGAATGGTCAGGGCGCAGAATGGATTCCCAAAATCAAACAATTACTAGATATAAAAAAACCCGGCGAATTGGTCGCCGGGTGTGTGTTCAACCTCTGCTTCTAATACGGTTGAACTTACGAAGTTTCCGTAGCGCCTCTGCAGCCTTGCGACGTTTTTTTACGCTGGGTTTCTCGTAATATTCACGCCGTCTCAGCTCGCGTTTGATACCGTCAATCTGTATTTTCTTTTTTAGCTGACGGATTGCGTATTCGAGGTCGCCTCGTACTTCCACTTCGATCATAATCGCATCACATCCTTTAGTTAAAGTGTATAAAAATAAAAATTATCAAACTAGTATACCATAAAATGGATAGAAGTCAATTAATGTGGTTGTGGATGAAAATTTTTAAGAATAAGGGTGGCAGCATGTGCACGGTCTTGCCACAAGATTATATTTATCCATAAGCAGTACCTGGCAAAATTAATCGTTAAGGGAGAAAAGCCGAGGAGACAAAATGAATGCATTTCAGGCGTTTTTATTGGAACAGGGTACAGACAGGCAGGTGCAGGGCAGGATGGTGGACTTTGATCCAGACCAGCTGGATGCTGGAGAAGTGCTTATTCGGGTGGCATATTCCAGCATCAACTACAAGGATGCGCTGGCAGCCACGGGCAAGGGTAAGATTATTCGTCGCTTTCCCTGTATTGGCGGCATTGATCTGAGCGGAGTCGTGTCTGCCAGCAGCGATGCCCGCTTTCAACCAGGTGATGCGGTGCTGGCCACGAGTTTTGATATTGGCGTTTCCCACCATGGCGGTTATGCGCAGTATGCCCGTATTCCAGCAGACTGGGTCATACCTTTGCCCGCGGGCTTGGATTTGCAGGAAACCATGGCCTTGGGTACTGCTGGCTTTACTGCGGCCCTGGCCATTACCCGCATGGAGCAAAACGGGCTGAGTCCTGACAAGGGACCTGTTTTGGTGACCGGAGCCACAGGGGGCGTGGGTAGCCTGGCCACCAATATGCTTGCCCAGTGCGGCTATACTGTGACGGCCTTGACCGGCAAGGAAGAGGAGACAGATTACCTGAAAAAATTGGGTGCTTCGGAAATTTTGCTGCGTCAGTCCATTGAGTTCGACCAGGCAAAATTCCTGGAAAGCGCCCGTTGGGCCGGAGCTGTGGACAATACCGGTGGCCAAATTCTTGCTTGGCTGCTGGCTTCCATGCAGCAGGCCGGAACCGTGGCCAGTGTTGGTAATGCAGCCAGCTTCCACCTGAACACCACGGTTTTTCCCTTTATCCTGCGCGGGGTAAGCCTCTTGGGGATTGACTCCGGCTATATGGGCAATCCCTTGAGAACCCAGGTTTGGCAAAGACTGGGCAGTGAACTGAAACCCCAGAGCCTGGGCAGCATGACCAAGACGATCGATTTTGCGCAGTTACCTGCAGCCTTTAGTGCATTTATTGAGGGCAAAGTCAAGGGACGGATAGTGGTGCAAATTGGCGAGGACTAAAAAGGGATGAAAGGCGCTCAACCGGGTTGCTGTTTCTTACCTTTGCCCAAGCTTGACTTGGGCTTGCACAGCATGGCAGGGAGCACCACGGGTCTCCATATAAACACCGGGCCAGTCCTTGTTTAATTGAGCTTTTTCCCCTGGCGATACATGTTGCTATAGATGGCGGGCAAGTTCTGCCGCTCAAGTTCTGCAACCACGCGTTCAATATCATAAGCTACGCGAAAGTGCTGTACGCGCAGCCCCTGTAGTTTCTTTGGGCCGGGCCTTTCCAGTTCAAGGATGGCGTAGGAAGCCCTGGGGTCGCCGTCAAACATGCGACCTGCCGAACCCGGATTGATGAAGTGCACGCTCCCCTTGTTTTGCCTGATTTGCTTGTAGTAGGGACTGTGGGAATGGCCGGTCAGCACAATGTGTTCGCGGCAGTTTTTTGCCAGTTCCATAAAACGCTGCCCAGGCGTATTGCTGAACAAGAACTCTTCGTGGTCCTCCGGGCTGCCGTGAAAAAGGCCGATGCGCCAGCCAGCCAGCTCGATCGTGGCCTGCTTGCGCAGGGCAAGAAGATCGTGTTTGGCGTCTTGGTCCAACTGCTCAAAGGTGCTGGTGTACATGCAGCGCTTGTCGGGCTTGCTGGGTTTTTTGAAGCTTTTGCCTTCGAGCAGGCGCACGATTTTGTCGTCTGTATTGCCACTGATGCTCAGCGCCTGGTGATTGCGGAGCCAGGCCAAAGTCTCATTGGGAAAAGGGGCGTAGACCGTAGAGTCGCCGCAGTTGAACACATAATGAATCTCCAGGCCGCGCACTGCTGCGTCTATGGCTTGCAGGGCTGGGTGATTGCCGTGGATATCGCTGAGCACCAGGATATTTATGGTCATGGTGGTTGTTGGCTTAGTGTACTGTTTTGGTTTTATCCACTGCAACTTCCTGCGCAGTGTTATTTGGGGCGCGGTTAGGATCAAAATCAGGCAACGTAGGGTGCCCTGTAGACCCAACCATGGTCGTTATGGTAGATCATCAGTTTTATCATACCACCATCCACGATAATGTTTTGTCCGGTGATGAAGCTGCTCTTTGGGTCACACAGAAACATGACTGCATGGACAATGTCAGCTGGTAGCCCTACTCGGCCAACCGGATGCTGCTGTGCATCCGCCCCGGCCAGATGCTGGCCGCTGGTATTGATCCAACCTGGAGAAATGGTGTTCACTCGCGCCTTGCCGGCAAGGCTGATGGCCATGGCATGGGTCAGGGCACAGAGACCGCCCTTGGCTGCGCTGTAGCTTTCGCTGTTGGCCTGACTCATCAGGTGGCGGGTGGAGGAAATGTTGACGATACTTGCCTGTGGTCTGAAGTGTGCGTGGAAGAGCTGGGTTAAAAGAAAAGGGGCAGCAACACCAACGCGCAGCACATAGTTAAAATCGTCATAGGAACAGGTAGTGAGCCCGCCTCGGGAAAGGCAGGCATTGTTGATGAGGAAATCCACCCCGTCATGCTCGGCCAACACCTTGGCGGCAAAACGCCTGAGCACCTGTTCGTCGGCAATATCACCAATAAAGTAGTTGTTTGCCTGCAGATCAATGGTGCAGACAATAACACCTTGCCTGGAAAATTCCTCACAGATGGCCTGGCCTATACCCTGTGCCCCGCCGGTAACCACCGCAACCTTTACCCTCTCCACATCAATCCTCCTTTGCCCGCAAGCTGGATCTTCGCCATTTTAAGGGGGCTGGTACCACCCGCTGAAGCAGTCTTTTGCCAGGCTGGTGAGCCGAAAATTGAAATACAGCATGCCGTCGGCGTGTTTTACGAGTACAGCTTGATCTTGCCCGTTCTGAGTGGACACGGAGTTAAGCATGTTGAAGTGCTTCAAACGCCGGCTCCTCAGCAGAATCTGTGGGTAACCTTGGGTGTAGGTAGGTCACCAAGTGCATGATACAAGGCTATTTTTAGCCCATCATAGGTGCGAAACCCATAGGATCGCTTGGTGACCACCTTGGCCTTGTTGTTGAAACCTTCCACGCAGCCCAGGGCGATCGCCCCTTTTGCCCGAAACCAATTGAGCAGGAGGGCGCGGTGAGCCCGCAACATTTTCGCGACCTTCTTCATCGGTTTGATCTTGGAGCGCATGGTTCGTGTGCACCAGGCATCGAGGAACTTGCCGGCCCAGGCCGGCGAACTGTAGTTCCAGAATCGTTGAAAATCCTCCTTGAGCAGGTAGGCGCGGACGGTTCTGAGGTTGCATGCGAGCAGGTCCGTCAGCCGATCCACCTGCTTTTCGGTCAGGTTTTCAGGTCGCTTCAACAGGCACCAGCGGCTTTTCGTCAAGAGAGGTTCTTTTCCCTTGTTTTTCAATTCCTTGACCTCGCCCGCCCTGACCTCGTCGATGGCCTTGCTCAGGTGACTCATGATATGAAACCGATCGAGGACGTTGACTGCACCCGCGGCCTTTTTGGCAATAACGGCCAGATACGGTTTCCACATGTCGCTGCAGATAAACCGCAGCTGTCCGCACCGTTCCGGCCCGAGCCAGTCGAAAAAGCCCTGGAAGGTCTTGGCGGTCCGGTCGGGGCCGATCCACAGCAGGCGCCTTTTTCCCTGGTCCAGCTGATAGACCAGGGTGACGAACTTGTCCTTGCCTTTCCGCCAGCAGATCTCGTCGGTGCCTATGGCGGTAATACCACTGAGATCACGATGTTCGAGTCCCCAGGCGACCGCCATTTTCACCGCGCGGAAGACCGTGTCCCAACTGGTTGTAAAGGCTTGGGCCACTTCCTTCCAACTCAACCGTTTACACCAGGCGGCCAGGAACCCTATGTGTCAGCCTAGTTGTCGCCTGAATATTTCAGAGGACAATCATGGCCCG
>JABMJC010000007.1 GCA_013201405.1 Desulfobulbaceae bacterium | reverse complement strand
CCAGCCAGAAAATCCAGGTATTCTTGGCCGTCCGCATCCCACAGGCGGCAGCCCTCGCCACGTACCATGGCCACTGGAAAGCGGCTGTATGTTCCGGCAAAAACTTCTTCTCCCTGTTTGGTCCATTGTGCGTTTGTCATGCTACAAGCTCCGTTCCGATGCCCTTGCGGGTAAAAATTTCCAGCAGGATCGCGTGCTCCTGCCGTCCGTCAATAATATGCGCCTTGGCCACCCCACCATCAAGTGCTGCCTTGCAGCAGTTGACCTTGGGAATCATTCCACCCTGGATCACCCCTGCATCAGTGAGATCATCGATCTGGTCGCGGTAAATGGTGGAGATCAACTCGCCCAGACTGTTCTTTACACCGACCACATCGGTGAGCAGAATCAGCTTGAGTGCCTTCAGCTCAGCGGCAATGGCGCCTGCCACCAGATCGGCATTGATGTTGAAGGCCTGACCATCTTCACCTACCCCCACCGGTGCGATGACCGGAATGAAATCCCGTTGCTGCAGGGTGCGCAAAACCTCGGCATTTACCTGGGTGACTGCACCCACCCGGCCAATGTCGATCAGTTCGGGAGGCATATTTTCCTCGCTGGGCTTGGCCTGCAGGGTCATTTTTTTTGCCTGCACCAAGTCGCCGTCCCGACCGGAAAGGCCAACGGCCTTACCGCCAAAGTGGTTGATTAGACCAACAATTTCCTTATTAACCTTGCCCACCAACACCATCTCGACCACATCCATGGTTTCGCCGTCGGTTACCCGCATGCCCTGCACATAGTTGGGCTTGACCTGCATTTTGTCGAGGAAACGGTTGATCTGGGGACCACCACCATGCACGATTACCGGGTTGATGCCAATATACTGCATGAGGATCACATCCAGGGCGAAGTTCTTCTTCAGTCCTTCATCCACCATGGCGTGACCGCCATATTTGATGACCAGGGTCTTGCCGCTGAATTCGCGCAGGTAGGGGAGTGATTCCACCAACACCTTGGCCTTGGCTATTCCTTCGTGGTTCATGTTTGTCATGCTAGCTACGGGCTGCCCCTCCCTCCGGGGGTGATGGTTGCAGGTGTGCCACCACAACTGGCGGCAGGTAAAGTCTTTTGATTCTGGTCTCTGCTCTTTACATTTTTTTTTCTACAAAGTAAAATTCTTTCCTGATGCAAAAATCAAACCTGAATCAACGCATTTTACACCTTCTGCTACCTGTGAGGCTAAAAGTATGCATTTTTTTCCTCTTTCCGTGTTGACATTCATGCGTCGGGCCCTGCTCACCGCCTGCGCCATGGGTGCTGTTTTAGCCCTGCACGCTGTCAACCCAGCCACTCTGCCAGCAGCGGAACAGGCACCGATCAACATTGAGGCCAACCGGATGGTCTCCCAGGAAAACAGCAACTCCGTGGTCTTCATGGGCAAGGTCGTGGCCAAACAGGGCGCCATGACCATCCGCACCGATGAGATGACCGTGTACTACAGTGACAGCGCCGATGGCAACAAGGCTGCTGGCCAGCTGGAAAAACTGGTGTGCATCAAGAACGTGCAGATCGTGCAGGACGACTGGCTCGGCACCGGTGATCGGCTGGACTATTTTGCCAGGCAACGCAAGGCCGTGCTCTCCGGCAATGCCAAGGCATGGAATGGGCCCAATATGGTTTCCGGCAAAACCATTACCTACTATCTGGACGAAAAACGTTCCGTGGTGGAGCAGGATCCTTCCCAAAAGGGTCGGGTCAGGGCTGTTATCCGTCCGGGCGCAAGCCAGTAACCTCCGAACAGCAGCTTATGCACAACAATTCAGTGCTCGAAACCCGTGGTATCAGCAAGGAATACCGTAAACGCCGGGTGGTGGACGATGTCAGCCTGCAGGTGAAAAATTCTTCGGTGGTGGGACTGCTTGGCCCCAACGGTGCCGGCAAGACCACCACCTTCTACTCCATTGCTGGTTTCATTCGTCCCACCAAGGGAGCGATCTACCTGGACAATCAGGACATCACCTCCCTGCCCATCCACAAACGTGCCCTGCTGGGCATTACCTATCTGGCCCAGGAATCCTCGGTTTTCAAAAAACTGACCGTGGAGGAAAATATCCGCATTGTCCTGGAACCGCTGGGACTGCCCAGAAACGAAATTAATAACCGCATCTGGGATCTTCTGGCAGACTTGAAAATAGAACACCTCTCGGCCAGTAAAGGGCATACCCTGTCCGGTGGCGAGCGGCGGCGGGTGGAGATCATCCGTGCGCTTGCCACTCAGCCGCGGTTCATCCTGCTGGACGAGCCCTTTGCCGGGGTGGATCCGCTCTCGGTGGCTGATTTGCAACAGATTATCCGCCAGTTGAAACAGCGTGGCATAGGCGTGCTTATCTCCGACCACAACGTGCGCGAAACTCTGCAGGTTTGTGATTTTGCCTATATCATGAACGATGGCCAGGTGCTTACCAGTGGGGTGGCACAGGATATCATCGAAAGCGTGGTGGCACGCAAGATGTATCTGGGCGACAACTTCCAGATGTAACTGTTAACTGTCAAGCACGTACCTGTCATGGCCCTGGAACTCAAGCAAAACCTGAAACTGACCCAGAAGCTGGTAATGACCCCGCAGTTGCGGCAGGCCATCAAGCTGTTGCAACTGGGTCGGCTTGAGTTGAGTGACACCCTGCGGGCCGAGCTGGAACAAAATCCCATGCTGGAAGAAGCCCAGCCCCTGCTGGAAGAGGGTGGTCATTCCGAGGCCTTGTCTGCAACCGAGGAACAATCGGACACGGAAATGCCGGTAACAGCCCAGGTGGGCGGAGAGGGGCCTGCTGGCATCGCTGAGGTGAATTGGGATGATTACAGCAACAATTTTGATGCCGACTTTTCCTTTGCCCGGGAAACACCGCCTGCGGATGCCCCTTCGCAGTTCGATTTTATCTCGGCCACGCCGGGCCTGGGCGCCCATCTTCACTGGCAGCTCACCCATCTACAGCTCAGTGAGTTGGATTTGCAGCTCACCGATTTTATCTTGGGCAATCTTGATGGGCACGGCTTTCTTGAATTGAGCCTAGACGAGATGTGTGCCAGCTGCGGCTGCACCATGGAGGAAGCCGAGGGTGCCCTGTGTCTGGTGCAGAGCCTGGAGCCGGCCGGAGTGGCGGCGCGTGATCTGCGTGAATCGCTTTTGCTGCAACTCGACCGGATGGCCGATGAGGACGCAGTGGCTGTACGTATCGTTGATGAGCATATGGATCTTCTGGAAAGTCGTAACTATGCCCAGATGGCCCGCGCACTCGGGGTGACCCAGCAGCGGGTGTTGGAGGCAGTGGCCCAGATCCAGCAGTTGAATCCTTATCCGGGCAACGAATACAGCAACGAACAGACGCACTATGTCAGCCCGGATGTATACGTCATCAAGGTGGGAGATGATTTTGTCATCCAACTCAATGACGACGACCTGCCCCATCTCCGTCTTTCTGAGGACTATCTGACCCTGCTCAAGCAGAAGCAGGCCCTGAGCACGGAATCGCGCGCCTTTCTTCTGGAAAACAAGCGCAATGCAGAGTGGATCATCAAATCCGTTGAGCAGAGGCAGCGCACCATCTACAAGGTGGTGGAAAGTTTGCTCAAATTCCAGCGCGATTTTTTCGAACAGGGGCCCTTGGCTATGAAACCGCTGATTCTGCGTGATGTTGCCGAGGATATTGGCATGCACGAGTCCACCATCAGCCGGGTGACTTCGAACAAGTATGTGCACACCCCCCAGGGTATTTACGAGCTGAAATTCTTTTTTAACGCTGCCATCACCACCGTCGACGGAGGCACCGTGGGCGCCGAGGCTATCAAAACCCGCATCCGCCAGCTGGTGAATAGCGAAGACCCGGTCAAACCACTGAGCGATAACCGTATTTCGCAGTTGCTGGCCAAGGAGGATGTGCAGGTAGCCCGGCGCACCGTGGCCAAGTACCGTGAACAGATGAAAATTTTGCCAGTCAAGCACCGGCGGCAATCCTTGGCACTCAGAGAGAAAAGACCGTGAAATTAAGTGAAAAATCAATTGTCCAACTGAAGTCCAACAGCAGGGAAGGGGCCCTGCAAGAGTTGAGCGCCTTGGCGGCCAGACTTGAACCGGAATTGAATGAAGAGCATGTTCTCAACGCCCTGCTGCACCGGGAACAGTTCGGTTCAACCTATATCGGTAATGGTATAGCCATTCCCCACAGCAAGGTGGAAGGCGTGCGCGGCAAGCTTCTGGCTCTGGGCTACAGTGAAACTGGCATTCAGTACGATGGCCAAGACAAGCGGCCGGTGCAGGTACTGGTGCTGCTTTTGGGTCAGCCTGGCGAAAATCTGGATTATTTACTGCTCTTGGGTAAGCTGGGGCGGATGCTGCGGGACGAAAGCAACCTGGAGCTCCTGCTGGACACCGGGGATCCGGCTCAGCTCGGCATGGTTTTTACCCGTATGCTGCGCTCTACCCCGGTTCCTGTGATGGCTCCCCATGTGGGTGGCGATCCAGCGCTCGAAATCATGCTTGAACCTATATAAGGCCCCTCTGCCTTACCTGTGTTGGAACACAACCCGCGTACTTAGCTACGGATCATCTCTGCGATTTGAAAGGCCATTTCCAGGGCCTGCTCCGCATTGAGGCGGGGATCGCAGGTGGTGAGATAGCGCAGACCCAGTTGCTCAGGTGAAAGCTGCCGTGCCCCACCAATACATTCGGTGACATCTTCGCCGGTCAGCTCAAAGTGTACCCCGCCGGGGATGGTGCCCTCTGCCCAGTTGAGTTCAAAGAAGCAGCGCAGCTCCGAGAGAATGTTTTCAAAGTCCCTGGTTTTATGTCCGGATGCCGAGCTGAAGGTGTTGGCGTGCATCGGATCGCAGGTCCAAAGGACACTGAGCCCGGCCCTGTTCACCGCCCGCAAGAGCGGCGGCAGGTGCTTTTCAATGGCAGTTGCACCAAAGCGGGTAATCAGGGTCATTCTGCCTGGTTCGTTATGCGGGTTAAGTCGCTCGATAATGGCGAGGATGGTGTCGATATCGTAGTTTGGGCCCACCTTCATGCCCAGTGGATTGTGTACGCCGCTTAAAAATTCGACATGTGCACCGTCGAGTTGGCGGGTACGGTCTCCTATCCAGAGCATGTGGGCCGAACAGTCGTACCAGCCGCCATCTACGGAATCTTCTCGGGTCATTGCCTCTTCGTAACCCAAAAACAGCGCCTCGTGCGAGGTGAAGAAGCGCGCCTCCTTCAGTTGGGGCGTGTCGGTGGAGATGCCAATGGTGTCCATGAACTTGAGGGCGTTGCTGATTTGTTTGGCCATGCGTTCATAACTGCGGCCCATGGGCGACTGTTTAACAAACTCCTGGTTCCAGGCCTGTACCCGGTGCAGAGAGCCAAAACCACCGCGGGTGAAGGCACGCAACAGGTTCATGGTGGCTGCTGACATGTGGTAGCCCTGGAGGAGACGTTCTGGATTTGGCATTCGTGCCTGCAGTACCGGTTCGGCCGAGTTGGCCATGTCGCCGCGGTAGCTGGGTATTTCCGTGCCATTCACCAGTTCGGTGTCGCTGGACCGTGGTTTGGCGTATTGCCCGGCAATGCGGCCCACCTTGACCACCGGCTTGTTACCGGCATAGGTGAGGATAACGGCCATCTGCAGGAGCACCTTCAGAGTTTCCCGGATGTTGGGTGCGGTGCAGCGAGCAAACTCCTCGGAACAGTCGCCTCCTTGCAGCAAAAAGGCCTCGCCGCGCACGGCCTGCGCCAAAAGGCCCTTGAGATCGCGGATCTCACCGGCAAAAACCAAGGGTGGCAGGTTGGCCAGGGTGTGCAGGACACGCTCATAATGCTCCTTGTCAGGCCAGTTGGGCTGCTGCAGGGCGATTTTGTTGCGATAGCTTGTCTTTGTCCAAGTGGATGCAGGAGTGTTTATGCTCATGTCGGGATGCCTGGTTTGCAAAAAAGTGATGCTCGCTTGTTTCTAATAAAGAACATATTAGAGTACAACGCTGCGGCAACATAGTCAAAGGTCGTGTGCTACCTCTGTATCACACTGTTTGCCCGCGCAGCAGACCTCCTGGTCAAACACGTTGAGGATGCGTTGGGCCTGCTCCCGTTTCAACGGGTTACTGTAGGGTACAAAAGGCAATTCCTTCAGCAGGGTTTTTGCCTGTTCGCGGCTGGGAATACTGTCCATACCCGTGGCCAGCACCTTGCCTGTGGCGCTTTCCAGCAGTTCCGCATCGCGGCCGTTGGTGACAATGGCCAGGGGAATGCAATATGCAGGCTCCAGAATGCGGGCTGCGGCAATGGCGGCAGTTTCCCGGGTAACCAGTGAACCCGGCCCGTAGCGGAGAATAAAGAGCCGTTTGCCCTTTATGCGTGCGCACAGATCAATCAGGCTTTCCACCCGGTTGCCGCCAAATTCACTGATGATTTTGAGCCTTGGTTCAAGTTCGCCCGGAGCATAGCCAAGCCGCTCCACCAGATAGCGTGCCAGTTCCTGGCGGATGCGTTCGTCATCGGTGTCTGGCAGGGTTTTGCCGCTTAAGTAATCTTGTAAGCGACCGTACACAAGATGGTGTCCGGAGGTGTCGATCATCGGAAAGATTCGGTTTTTTGTCCTTGGGGATTTGGTTGCTCCTGTGTTGAGGAGCGTTATTGATTATCAATAAAGGTATGTTGTGTTGTAGTCATGGTCAAGAAAGAAAAGAAGGAACAGGACTGTGGGTCTGCCGGGAAATGGTTGAAACTGAGTTTTTTGTGTCCGGCCATCCTGGTTGAGGCAGCCAGCGACCTCTTGGGAGTGCACAGTGGCAGCGGGGTGGAACAGGGCCTGGAGTCTGAAGCAGGCAGCTGGCTGAGTGGATATTTTCACGTTGAAGCTGGGGCTGAAGCTGTATGCCAGGAGCAGATGGAACACCTTGTCGGTGCAGTGCAGACCGCCCTGGCCGAGTTGTTTGCTCTTTTTAACCAGCCTCTGCCAGAGTTCAGGCGGGAATTACTGGCCGATGAAGATTGGGCCACCAGTTGGCAACAGCACTTCAAAACCTTTACCATTGCCCCGGGCCTGGTGATTAAGCCATCCTGGGAAGAGTATGCGCCACTGCCTGGTGAGCAGGTACTGGAGATGGATCCTGGTATGGCCTTTGGCACGGGACAGCACGCCTCCACCCGTGGCGCATTGTATCTGGTTGAGCGCTCTTTTCGGCAACACCGTCCTGGGCAGGTGCTGGATGTGGGTACAGGCACCGGTATTCTGGCCATGGGCGCGGCCCTGTGGGGGGCAGGCGAGGTACTTGCCATTGACAATGATCCCGAAGCGGTGCGGGTGGCCTGGGAGAATGTGGCGCACAACCGGCTCTCCGACCGGATCACGGTCGCAGCCACGCCCCTGGCCGAAGTCAGGGGGCACTATGATCTTCTTTTGGCCAACATCGTCCACGATGTGTTGGTGGAGATGCAGCCGTTATTGGGTCGTTTGGCTGCCCTATCTGCGCAACTGGTGCTGGCCGGGATCTTGGCGGGCAGCCAGGAAGAAAACATAATCCGCTGCTATGGTCAGGCAGGTTTTCATCTGCTGGAGCGCACGTACGAAGAGGAGTGGGTGGCGCTCCGTTTTGCGCGTTATTTTGTGCGTTAGCGCAGCAGGTTTTCCTCCTTCTTTTGGCGACTTTGTTCTTCTTGGCTACCTTGATCATCTGGTTGCTGAAGGTGGCGTAGCTCCCAGCAGCGGTGAATGCGCTGGTTGCGGCTGAAATCAGGCGGGATGGTGGCTGCGCTGATCTCCTTTAGCGCAAATTCCTGGCCGAGTTCTTTGTCCAGCGAAAATTTACGGAAGTTGGTCGAAAAGATGAGTAGTCCGCTTCGGCTGAGTCGCTGCATGGCCAGCCGCAAGAGGGCAGCGTGGTCGCGCTGGATATCAAAGGAAGCTCGCTTATCTTTAGTGTTGGAGAAAGTGGGTGGATCGACAAAGATCAGGCCAAAGCGTTCCTGGCACTGTTTGAGCCATTGCAGGCAATCGGCCTCGACCAGTTGGTGCAGTGGTCCGCCAAAACCGTTCAAGGCCAAATTGGCGTTGGCCCGTGCCAGGTAGACACCAGAGGCATCCACCGTGGTGGTGGAGTTGGCCCCGCCCAGGGCGGCAAACACCGTGGCTGAACCGGTATAGCCGTAGAGATTAAGAAAGGTTGTCCCCCTGGACAGTTCCTGGATGCGGCGGCGGATGGGGCGGTGGTCAAGGAAAAGGCCGGTATCGAGATAGTCGGTAAAGTTGACGAGAAAGCGGCCTTCTCCCTCACGCACCTCGTGGAGTTGTGGGTTGCGCTGGGCCTGTGCGGGTCGCTGGCCTTGGCTGTGGCCGCTTTTTTTCTTCTGATACTGGCTGTGTCCTTTCTGCTGTTTTCTTGTCTTGATGAAGATGCGACTGTGGGGCACACTCAATACTTCCCGCAGCACGGCCAGCGCCAGTTGCAGCCGCTCGGCTGCCTTGGTTGCATCCACCGTGGAAGGGGGAGCGTACTCCTGCACCTGAATCCATTCTCCGTAGCAATCCACTGCCAGGTTGTATTCCGGTATATCCGCATCGTAGAGGCGGAAACAGTGGATGCCCTCGGCCTCGATCCAACTGGCCAGTGCAGCATAATTTTTCACCAGTCGGTTGGCAAAATCTTCCCCTGCGCTGCCAGGTTCCAGCGTCTGCGGTTGCCACTGGGCATGGGGTGGCTCCATGCCTGTCGGCCGGCTTTCATGTCCCACCAGCAGGCGGCATTTGAGCGGGCCATTGTACAGCTGGTGTTCGTCTTGCCAAAGTACTGCGGGCACGTCGGCGAATTCTGGATTGGCCGTGAAAAAAGCAAAGCGCCAGCCAGGAAAAAAATTGCGATAGCTGCGGCCCAGGCAGCGGTAGAGGTAGCGTGCTGTTTCTTTGTCTGCAAGGCGTTCGCCGTAAGGCGGGTTGGTGAGCAGGCAGCCGGTCGGGCCAGGGCTGCGCAGACGGGCCAAGGGGCGGTGTCGGATGACAATAACCTTGCGCAGGCCAGCGGCAATGACATTCTTGCGGGCCGCGGCTACGGCGCGTGGATCGGCATCGTAGCCTATAAATTGCGGCCATTCCTTGGGTTCGCCCACAGCTTCGCGTTCCAGGGCCTCGGCACTCAGCCGTTCCCACAGTTTGTGGTCGTGCTTGTTCCAGGCCATGAAACCAAAACGTTTGCGCTGCAAGCCAGGGGCACTGTCGGTCAGCATCAGTGCCGCCTCGATGAGCAGAGTGCCGCTGCCACACATGGGGTCCAGTAGAATGGGCTCATCCTTCACCCGCTTAAGCCAGCCCGAGAGGTGGACAATGGCTGCGGCCAGGGTCTCTTTCAGCGGAGCTTCGCCAGTGGCCATGCGGTAGCCACGCCGGTGCAGGCTGTCGCCAGCCAGATCAAGCGCCAGGCTTGCGCTGGTGCCCTGCACATGTACATTCAGGCGCAGGTCCGGATTGAAGCTGTTGACATTCGGCCGTTTACCAAAACGGCGGCGAAACTGATCGACAATGGCATCCTTTACACGCAGGGCAGCGAACTGCGAATGGGTAATGGCCGCATTCACCAGGGTGCAGTGTACAGCAAAGGTCTTTTTCACACTCAGGTGTTCATCCCAGAGTACAGCAGAGCTGTGCTCGTAGAGGGCATCTGTGTCGGGTGCGTCAAAGCGGGCCAGTTCCAGCAGGATGCGCGAGGCAAAGCGCGACCAGAGGCAGGCACGGTAGCCGCTTTCCAGTGCACCGTTCCAACTGATTGCACCAGGCTTGATGACGATGTTTTGCCCACCACAGGCTGAAATTTCTTCGTAAACCAACTGTTCCAGGCCCGTGGCGCAGGTGGCGGTAAAGAACAGGGGCTTGGTCTTGCGGGTGCGGATCAGCGGATTGGTCGACGGGTTGCTACGTGATGACATGGCAGGAAAGATCAGGAAAAAATGAAAAAGTTACGCTAATCGTTTGCGCCGATGGAGTAAAGGATATTTTCAGAGTTCATGTCAATCCCCACGAAGGATGGCGTTGACAGGTAGGTTTTTCCCAGCCTGCCCGGTTGTTTGCCATGATACCGCCTGATGCAGAGAAACTGTCGATCATCGACTCGTAAGTAATATCAAGTTCAGAGGATCACCTGTGCATGCTTGTGCTCTACAGCTTTTTTTCACTATAGTGTGCAGCTTTGATGTCAACACCCTAGCAGGTACTAGCCTTGCAGGCTATTTAGAGGCAGGTTGTATCTGTGGAGTGCAATGTTTAGTATCCGTGACTTTCGTTTTTCTCGCTGCCGGCATTGGCCTGACTCTGGCACCCGGACCAGACACCTTTTACACCTCTGGGGCTAGTCTGGAGCAAGGGGTAATGGCTGGTGTAGCCTCGGGCCTTGTGGTGCACACCTTTCTGGCAGCCTTGGGAGTTTTCGTCTTTCTGGCCACTTCTCCCACCACCTCTACGGTTATCCTTCTGGCTGATGCTGCCTACCTGGTGCATTTGGGCTGGCGTATGCTCTGCCCGCATCAGCAGGGTTGGAATGCTGGCCGTCTACCGCCAGGGCGTGATGACTAATATGTTCAATCCCAAGATCGCCCTATTTTTTCACTTTTCTACCGCAGTTCATTTCGCCTGTAAGTCAGGAAAAAAGCGCGCCCTTTTTGCTGTTTGGCCCGTGTTTCATCGCCACCAGCACCCTCTGGTGTTTCTTGCTTGCTGTTTTTGCCGTTGCCGGCAGCTTGCATGGTTTTCTGGCTCCTGGCGCAGGCCCGGCCACTCGAATCAATCAGGCTGCCGGTGTGTTGATTGTCGGCTTGGGCATCTATCTTGCCATCAAGCGGTAAAATCATGCAGCTAACTCTACCCGACTATATATAAAGTATAAAGGCTATCAATGCCATGCCATGGCAGCGGCCTGTGCAGAAGAAGCCAATGTATTGAGGGATTGATTTTTTTGAGTGCTGAAGTAAAGTGAATAGTTTCGTAGATAGCAGATGAAATCGATACGAGTATGACTTTTTGCAAGGAGCCGGGTAGATGGCAGAGCAGCGCGAAGCAGAGAGAAAACAACAGGATATGGCGCTACTTTTTCAGGAAGCAGGCCTTCTGGAGCAGTTCAATTTGCCGCCAAAACTGATTCGCTTTCTGCGTAGAAACCAGCGCGCTATTTGGGGAACAATTACCGCAGCCGTGGTCATTGCCCTGGCAATTGCCGCATTTAATGCCTACAAAAATCATCGTGTGTACAAGGCTGCGGTGGCGCTGGATGTAGCCATGCAAGCCCAGGAGGGGCAGCGGGACTTGCTGCATAAGGTACAAGACGATTTTTCGGCAACACCCTCGGCCCTGTGGGCCGGGATTGCCCTTGCCCGGCTGGACGAGCAGGAAGGCAAACTTGATGCTGCCATTCAGAAGTACCAAGGGGTGCGAGCCCAACTTATCGCTTCGTCCCAGTTAACCCCGTTGGTGTTGGGTAAACTGGCTGGCCTGGAAGAGCAGAAAAAAAATTGGGATGCTGCCCTGGCCTATTACAGGGAGTTGGGGCAGATCGACGGTTTTGCCGCTGGTGCCCATCTCAGCATGGGCAGTATTTACGAGGCCCAGGGTAACAAGGATGAAGCGCTGGCCATGTACAGGAAATTTTTGGAACTGACCGCCGTAACCATAGAGGAAAGCGGTGTGGATCCTCGACGGCAGATGATTTTAAGCCGTGTTGAACTCTTGCAGGCCAAGTGATGGAAATACTGCAAAGACCAGATGAAATGCAGCAGTGGGTGCGCGGCCAGCGCCGTAGTGGTGCGTGTATCGGTCTGGTACCGACCATGGGTTTTTTCCATGACGGTCACCTCAGCCTGATGCGCTTGGCAGCCCAGCATGCCGATACCGTGGTGGTCAGCCTCTTTGTCAATCCTACCCAATTCGCTCCCAACGAAGATCTCGACCGCTATCCGCGCGATTTTGAGCGTGATATGCTCATGTTGCGACGAGAGCAGGTGGCAGCGGTTTTCGCGCCCACGCCGGAGTTGATGTATCCGCCTGGTTTTCAAACCGAAGTGCGGGTGCAGCATCTCACCAAATATCTGTGTGGTCGCACCCGGCCCCATCATTTTGCCGGGGTGACCACGGTGGTGACTAAGCTGTTCAACATCGTACAACCTGATGTGGCAGTGTTTGGCGAGAAGGATTATCAGCAATTGGCAATTATCCGCCGCTTTGTGACTGATTTAAATTTACCGATCCGTATAATTGGCGGACCGATTGTGCGCGAAGACGATGGCTTGGCCATGAGCTCCCGCAATGCCAATTTAGACCGTTCGCACCGTGCCTCGGCACTGAGTCTGTCCACTGGCATTGGCCTGGCGCGTGACTTGTACCGCCAGGGGGAACGTAAGGCCATGACCATTGCCACGGCTGTGCAGCGCCACATCCTTTCCTTTCCTCATACGTCCATTGATTATGTCAGTCTGATTGACAGCCGCAATCTGGACCCGGTTGAACAGGTGGATGTGCATACCATGCTGGCCTTGGCCGTGCATATTGACGGCAAGGTGCGGCTGATTGACAATGGGTTACTAGTACCCATTAAGAAGGAAGAATAAGCGCAGAGTAAGCGCAAAATCGAGGTGTTACATGCCAGGATTTGAAGTTTTTGGTGAAGAAGAAAAACAGGAAGTTATGCAGGTGCTGGAAAGTGGCGTGCTTTTTCGCTACGGCTTTGAAGACCAGCGGCAGCAGCAGTGGAAGGTGCGCCAGTTCGAAGAGGCCTTTGCCCGCTATACCGGAGCAGCTCACGCCCAGGCAGTGACCTCTGGCACAGCAGCACTCAAGGTTGCCCTGATAGCTTTGGGTGTAGGTGCAGGTGATGAGGTTATCACCCAGGGTTTTACCTTTGTGGCCACCTGGGAGGCGGTACTTGATTGCGGGGCAGTACCTGTTTTTACAGAAATAGATGGCACCCTGAACATGGATCCACAGGATCTGGAAAAGAAAATAGGCCCCAAAACCAAGGCCATTATCCCGGTGCACATGATGGGTGCGCCTGCCCGCATTGAGGAAATTGTCGCCATTGCAGGCAGACACGGTATCCCGGTGCTGGAAGACACTGCCCAAGCCGCAGGCGCACGCCTGCACGGTCGCCATTTGGGTACGTTCGGCGCCATCGGCACCTTTAGCTTTGATTCGGTGAAAACCATAACCACCGGTGAAGGCGGCATGTGCATCACCAACGACAAAGCATTGTGGCAACGCATGGATCAATACCATGACCATGGCCACGACCATTTGCCCAATCCCGGCGGTCGCGGCGGGGAAGGGCGGCCTTTTATTGGTTTTAACTACCGCATGATGGAAATACAGGGCGCCATTGGCCTGGCACAGTTGGCCAAACTGGATAGCATAGTAGCAGCCCAACAGCGCAACAAGGCTGTGCTGCGTGAAGCGGCTGCAGCCATTCCAGGGGTGGAGTTCCGCGAAGTGTTCGATCCGGCGGGCGACAGCGCCACCTTCCTCACCTTTCTTTTGCCAGACAAGGCCAAGGCCGATGCAGTTGCAGCTGTTTTGCGGGATGCCGGTGTGCCTGCCATCCGCTGGAGCGAAAACACCTGGCATTATTATCCCCGTTGGGAGCATCTTCTGGACGGCAAGACCCCCTGCGACGATGGCTGGCCCTTTGTCGCCCACGGCAAGCGCCGCTATATCTATGATCCCAAGGCGCTGCCCAACACCGTGGCTCTGCTGGAGCGGGCCCTGACCTACCAAGTACCGGTGCAGTTAACGCAGGAACAGCAAGATGCGATCTGCACAGCCCTGGCAGCAGCTGCCCGCATTTTCTGATTGCTGTACAGGCCATTGCCATGGCTGAGATAGGGCAGAACGCATTGCTTGGAGTTGCACCCGTTGCACCCTAAGAGTGCTGCGAAGATGAAGACAGCTCTCTTGCTGCAAGAGGGCAGGGCTACGACGCATCTTGCCCTGCCGCTTTTGCTTGCCCATTTGCTGCAGAGTTCCATGGGGCTGGTGGATACCATCATGGCCGGCCGCTACAGTGCCGTTGCCCTGGCCGGGGTGGGTGTGGGGAGCAGCCTCTTTTTTCCGTGTTTTGTTTTTTTGCTGGGCCTGCTGACAGCCATCACCCCACTGGTTGCCCAGGCCCATGGTGCTGGAGCGCTTGCCTCGGTGCGCGGCATTGTGCAACGGGGCGTGCTGGCAGGTGTGACTGTGGGCATCGTGCTCATGTTCCTGCTCAGACAATGTGCCTTCATCCTGGCTTGGATGGGGGTGAGCCCAGAGGTTGCCTTGGTTGCCGAGGCCTATCTCAAGGCCGTATCGTGGAGCATGCCCATAGCCGGTTGTTTCTTCGCCCTGCGTGGCGGCAGTGAAGGCTTGGCCCGCCCGCGTCTGAGCATGATTGCCGGGGCCTTTGGCCTGCTTTGCAATGTGGTGGCCAACTATGTGCTCATTTACGGCCATTTTGGCTTGCCTGAAATGGGCGGCGAAGGCTGCGGTTATGCCACCTCGCTTTCTTTTTTGATCATGGTTTTCGTCTTGTACAGGCTGCAGGTACGTAGTGCGCTTCCCCTGCACAAGAAGCAGCGCTTCCCCACAGCTCCGGTGCTTGCGCATGGTGCGCATAGAGAGCAGGTAAGGTTGCTCCAGTTGTTTGCCTTGGGGCTGCCCATCGCCCTTGCACTTTTTGTTGAGAATTCCATTTTTTCCCTCATCGCTCTGTTCATCGCCCGCATGGGTGCAGAGGTGGTGGCCGCGCATCAGGTGGCGCTCAACATCAGTTCCTATCTCTACATGTTGCCCTATAGCCTGTCCGCAGCGCTAACCATTCGCGTTGGCTTTCATTTGGGCGCTCGCCGCATGCTAGCATTTCGTCACGCAGTGTTCAGCGGTTTTATCCTAGCTACACTTGGCGCCTTGCTTACTGCGGTTTTTATTTTCATCTTTGCATCGGATATAGCGTCTCTCTACACTAATGATGTTGCGGTAAGTTCTCTGGCTGCGTCACTTTTGTTGTTTGCCGCCATCTACCAGCTGCCCGACAGCATACAAACCGTTTGCGCCGGAATCCTTCGGGGTTGTAAGGATACTCGTGCAGCCATGCTCATTGTCACCCTGGCCTACTGGGGTGTAAGTTTACCCTTGGGTTGGTTGTTGGGTATCCGCGAATTTGCCGGCTTGGCCCCTGGTCCTGCCGGATTTTGGATCAGTTTGATTTGCGGTCTGACTTTGGCTGCGGTGCTGTTGCTGCTACGGGTGTTCCATGTGATGACAATAAAGGCATCTGTACCTACAGGCCGTGTTTGCCATGCTGCGCCCTAATTTTCCGGATAGTTCAGAGCATTTTTGTACATGAGGAGGAATATCGGATGAGTACACAAAAAATAGCCCTGGTAACCGGGGCCAACAAGGGACTGGGTTTTGCAATTTGCCGTCAGTTTGGCCAGAAAGGTTTTACAGTGTTGCTTGGCGCCCGTGATACAAAACGCGGGCAGGCAGCCGCGGCAGAGCTTGTGCAGCAGGGTCTGGACGTGCGTTTTCTCCATATTGATATGGAAGATCCGGCAACTTTTGAGACGGCCTGCGCCTGTATCCGACAGGAGTTTGGCGGTCGGCTTGACGTCTTGGTCAACAATGCCGGCATTGCCCTTGATTGGGGATACAAGGCTGATTCCGTGCCTATGGAAATGCTGCGCCGCACCTTTGAAACTAATTTTTTTGGCCTGATCGATCTCACCCAGAGGCTCTTGCCCTTTATCCTGCGCAGTCCTGCCGGTCGCATTGTCAACCACTCCAGCGTGCTGGGCTCCCTCAGCCTGCACAGCAATCCGGAAGCCGGACTGGAACAGATGAAGGCCTTTGCCTACAATGCCAGCAAGACCGCGCTCAACGCCTTCACCATTCACCTAGCGCAGGCACTGCAAGACACGGCGGTCAAGGTCAACTCCGCGCACCCAGGCGATGTGCAGACCGATGCGAACAAGCATGGGCAGATTACTGTAACCGATGGAGCAAAAACCGCGGTACGTCTTGCCATGCTGCCAGCTGACGGGCCAACAGGCGGTTGTTTTCATTTGGACAAGTCTTTACCTTGGTAACAAGTTCAATCAGTTGGCCAGGGCAGAGGCAGGTGCAGCAGATCGGCCCTGGCCGACATCTTTTCACCCATCGCACGTCTCCTCCTGGCCTTTGTTCGCAGAAATTTTCATATCTGTGTTGGGCAAGTTTTACCAACAACCATGTGTCAAGTGGCTGACACCATCGCCAACAACACGACATGGGGCTCTCGCATGAGCCGCTGTCCTGCAGCTAGAGCGTCCAGGCTCAGAGCCTTGAACCGGCGCTGATCGATCGACTGAAACATTTGGCTTCCATGGTCGAACCTTAGGCGGGTGAGCGTTATTGTTCCTGTGTTGCACCGTTGCCGCTTCAAAAAACATCCACAAATTTTTCCCCCACCAAACTTCCTGCGCAGACCTGATTTTGTTGGCCTTTATAATCCACTGCTTCATGGGTATTGCAATACTTGTTTATCCTTGCACTTGATTGATGCAGCGACACGTGGTATATGTTTCTTCCTCCAGTACGGAGAAGCAATACGACACCGGGCCTGATCATCAGAATAGATCAGTATGCAAGCACGGGGGCGTTTGCCTGAAACGGCGATTCGCCAAGGGCAACCCGCCACCAGCCGGACGATGTCTGCCGGTTGTGGTCGGGTTTAATAATAATTATTATCGTGAGGAAAAATTTGCTTTTTCAACGCCCCTATCAGGAGGGTTTCGGTACGGCCCGGTTGACCGCAATCCTTTTATATAAAGCCGAGGAGGCGGTATAGTGACGTATGGAAGCAATGGGATTTGTGGAAGGTTTGCTTTGGCTCACCTTGAACATCTACCACGAAGCGCGCAGCGAGCCGGAGATAGGTAAGCTGGCGGTTGCACACGTGACCCTGAACAGGGCCATTGAAGAACAAAAAAGTATTGAGGAGGTTGTAACAGCACCCTATCAGTTTTCTTGGACCTTTCAGAAAAGCTCGTTTATCCCGGCCGAGCCTAACTCGTTGCAAGACAGCATGCGGGTAGCGCTCAAGGCCTTAACCAGTAAAGATTTCACAGGTGGTTCCACCTACTACCATCGCACCGATGTGGATCCAAAATGGGCCTCACACAAGGCTTTCACTGCCCAGTACGGTTCCCACAAATTTTACCGGCATGCAGATTCCTCTGCCCAGTCTATGCCGTTCTGATAGTTTTTCGTTGGTGACTTATCCACTTTTTTAAATAATCGCGTTGACAAATTTCCAACGCCCGCATATAAATGAGTGATCGCTAGGGGTGCAGTCTCTGCTGAGAGGAGTTCCTCCAACCCTATGAACCTGATCCGGCTAGTACCGGCGAAGGGAAGCGGCGCTCCTGAAAAGAAAACCCGAAACGCATTTCGAATTTTCCCGCCGCTTGCCCGCAAGGACAGGCGGCTTTTTTTATTGTTTTTATTTTTTTATGTGGGAGGCGTGATGCAACTTCTTGTCAATGGTGCCAAGGAACAGTGCGCAAAAGACGCCACGCTCGCCGAACTGATTGGGCACAAAAAACTGCGTAAGGATTCCCTGGTGGTGGAACTCAATGGTGCAATTATCAAACAGGAACTGTGGGCAACCACAAGGCTCAAAGATGGCGACCAGCTGGAACTGCTCAGCTTTGTCGGTGGAGGCTGAAATCATGGCACAGGATGTTTTGCAGTTGGGCAGCATGCGTTTTACCAGCCGGCTGTTTACCGGCACCGGCAAGTTTGCGGCCCATGCCCAAATACCACCGATGCTGGCGGCCAGCGGCTCGCAGATGATTACCGTGGCGCTCAGGCGCATCGACAGCGCGAGCCAGACGGAAAATATTCTTGACTTCATCCCCAAGGAGGTAACGCTTTTGCCCAACACTTCGGGCGCGCGCAATGCGGAGCAGGCCGTGCGCATTGCCCGCATTGCCAGGGAGGCTGGCTGCGGTGATTTCATTAAAATCGAAGTGATCACCGACATGAAGTATCTGATGCCAGACAACTACGAAACCCTGCGAGCCACCGAAATTCTGGCCAAGGAAGGTTTTGTGGTTTTGCCCTATGTGTTGCCGGATCTCCCCCTGGCCAAGCGGCTTGAAGCGGCTGGGGCAGCTGCGGTCATGCCCCTGGGGGCACCCATAGGTACCAACCGGGGCCTGGAAACAAAGGAGTTGATCGCGCTGCTGATTGAAAACTGTACAGTGCCGGTGGTGGTGGATGCGGGCATCGGTCGTCCTTCGCATGCGGCAGCAGCCATGGAGATGGGCGCTGATGCGGTGCTGGTGAATACCGCCATTGCCACGGCCCAGGATCCAGCGGTCATGGCCAGGGCCTTTGCCCTGGCTGTGCAGGCAGGCCGCATGGCCTATCTTGCCAAAATGGCGGAGGAATCGGCCGTGGCCCGGGCCTCATCGCCGTTAACCGGTTTTCTCCATTGAAACGAATATTTTGTTTGTGTGATTTTTTTGATCTGCGCGCGTATTTCCTGAACTGTTGCCTAAACAAAACCAGGCTGGAGACGATGCGGAGATTTGGGAGGATGGCATGTCTGTTTTTGCCTTATTAGAGCAGTATAGAGATTTTTCTTTTACTGATTTTTTTGCCAATATTACCGATGCGCAGGTAGAGCAGGCGCTTGCCAAAGATGCGCCCAGCGCGGCTGATTTTCTTACCCTGCTGAGCCCGGCTGCGGCAACGCACCTGGAGGCCATGGCCCAGAAGGCGCACCGGCTGACCGTGCAATATTTTGGCCGCACCATCCAGCTTTTTATTCCGCTGTATATTTCCAACTTCTGCGCCAACCAGTGTATTTACTGTGGTTTTAACCGTAAAAATCACATAGTTCGCCGAAAATTGAGCTTGGCTGAAATCGAGTGCGAGGCGCAGGCCATTGCCCGCAGCGGCATGCAGCATATTCTTTTTCTCACCGGTGAGGCGCAACAACTCACCCCCATGGACTACATGCTGGCTGCGGCGCGTTGCCTCAAGCGCTACTTTGCCTCGGTGGCCATTGAGGTCTATCCGCTGGAGGTGGAAGAGTACCGGGAACTGGCCGCAGCCGGGATAGACAGCATGACCATCTTTCAGGAGTGCTACGACCAGGAGGTGTACCGCAAAGTCCACCAGGCCGGGAAAAAGATGGACTACCATTTTCGCCTCAATGCGCCGGAACGGGCGGCCAGAGCAGGCCTGCGCGCAGTCAATATCGGGGCGCTGCTTGGCTTGGCTGAACCGCGCAAAGAGTTTTTCTTCACTGGTCTGCATGCCCGCTACTTGGAAAACACTTTTTTAGATACAGAGGTGGCAGTCTCCCTGCCGCGTTTCAACGAGTGTGAAAGCGATTTCAAACCCGACTATCTGGTGGATGATGCCACCTTTGTCCAGTTCATGACTGCCCTGAGAATTTTTCTGCCCAGGGTGGGGATTACGGTCTCCACCCGAGAAAATGCCGCCTTTCGCGACCGCCTGCTTCCCCTTGGGGTAACCAGGTACTCGGCCGGTTCCCATACTGGCGTGGGGGGGTATGCGCAGGCCGAGGATGAATCCACCCCGCAGTTTGAGATAACCGATAACCGGGGAGTGGAGGAGGTGGCTGCAGCCATTTATGCGCATGGCTATCAGCCGGTATACAAAGACTGGGATGCCATTTGATGGAGCATCTTTCGTCTTTGCGCGTGGGTTTTGCAGGGGTGGGGGGCATAGGCTCCAATGTGGCCTGGATGCTGGTGCGCAGTGGCCTTGGCAGATTGGTTCTGGTCGATTTTGATTACCTCGAGGCAGATAATCTGAATCGACAGTTTTATTTTGCCAGCCAGATTGGGCAGGCCAAGGTGCTGGCCTTGGCACATAATCTGCAGGCGATCGAGCCGCAGTTGGAGATTGAGACGGTGCAGGAACGGCTGCATGCCGACAACTGTGCCACCCTTTTTGCAGGTTGCGATGTGGTGGTGGAGGGGCTGGACCAGCAGGAAGATAAAAAGATGCTGTTGGAATCCTTACCTCCCAGACAATTTGTGGTCTCGGCCTGCGGCATTGCCGGCGGGGCGCTGGAAAATATCACCACGCGCCGTGTTGGTCAATGCCTGGTGGTCGGTGATTTTACCACCGATTGTGCCCATGCGCCCCTGTTCGCCCACAAGGTTACCTGTGTTGCTGCCCACATGGCTGCCCTGATCATTGCGGAGGTAAGAAAAAAATATGCGTCACGTTAAACCGCAGTTTCCCGAAGGTATCTATGGCATTACTGCAGAAAAATTTTCCCGGGGCCGTTCCAACATTGAGGTGGTACGGGCGATGATTGCCGGTGGTATCCGCATCATTCAGTACCGTGAAAAACGGCCGCCCAAGGATTTTGCTGCCATGCTGGCGGAATGCTATGCTATTCGGGCCCTTACCCGCGAGGCCGGGGTGTTGTTGATCATCAACGATTACCCATCGCTTGCACTTTTGGTGGATGCCGATGGCGTGCACGTGGGGCAAGACGATCTGCCCGTGCCCGAAGTGCGGCGACTGCTTGGACCACACAAGCTTATTGGTCTTTCGACCCATGCGCCGGAACAGGCTAGGGCCGCTGTTGCCGCAGGTGCGGATTACATCGGAGTTGGACCAATATTCAGCACCCAAACCAAGGAAGATGTTACCGATCCGGTAGGGCTGGGCTATATCGACTATGTGGTGGCCAACTGCCCCCTGCCTTTTACGGTGTTGGGCGGCATCAAGGAGCATAACCTGGCGCAGGTGGTTGCCCGTGGTGCCCAATCTGCCTGCCTGGTCACCGAAATAGTGGAGGCAGATGATATCTGCGCCAAGGTGCAGCGGCTCCAGAACATTTTGCAGAAGAAGTAGGTGTCTGGTTGTGCGTATCACCGGAGCTGCGGTACTGCAGGTATACTGATGCATGTACTGGCCACCTACTGGCCTGGAAAATTTCAACTAAATTTTTACTAAACTTTACTAACCAAGGCGAAACATCCGGCTTGCCGGTTTCTTGCCTTCTGGTTTCAGCTTAGACGCTGCGTGTACAAAGGCATAAAGCTGCTGCAAACACATCTTGGCTATGCCAAGGGGACGCGAGCAGCCAATAGCAAGTGTACAATACCAGGCGTTGTCTGCTGGAACTGGAAGTACACCCTGTGAGGGAAGGAGAGATTTATGACCATGCCCACCCAAATGGCTGCGGCCAAAAAAGGCGAACTGACCAAAGCAATGCAGGCGGTGCTGGCGGCTGAGAGCATCAGCGAAGAGGATCTGCTTGCCGGGCTGGCTGCCGGCAGCATCGTGATTCCGGCCAATCACCGTCACACCAGTTTGGTTGGCGGTGGTGTTGGTCGGGGTCTGCGCACCAAGATCAATGTGAATTTGGGCGTATCCGAAGACTGCTGCAATGTGGAGGCCGAACTGAACAAGGTGCGGCGAGCCATTGAATGGAAGACCGATGCCATCATGGACTTAAGCACCTTTGGCGACACCCGTACTTTCAGGCGGCGCACCGTGGAACTGAGCCCGGTGATGATTGGCACGGTGCCGGTGTACGATGCGGTGGCCCGCTACGGCAAGGCCGTGGGCCAGATTACGGTGGATGATTTTTTCGACGTGGTGCGCATGCATGCCGAGGATGGGGTGGATTTTATGACCATCCATGCCGGTCTTACCCAGATGGCTGTACAGCGCCTGCAAAACAACCCGCGTCTGACCCATGTGGTCAGCCGCGGTGGTTCGCTCTTACTCGACTGGATGGCCAGTAACGACCAGGAAAATCCTTTTTTTGAGCATTTTGACCGCCTGCTGGAGCTGTGCCAGGAGTACGATATTACCCTGAGCCTGGGTGATGGTTTGCGACCCGGTAGTCTGCACGACGCCACCGATGCGGCCCAGATTCAGGAGTTGATCATCCTGGGCGAGCTGACCAAGCGCTGCTGGCAGGCCGATGTGCAGGTGATGATCGAAGGCCCTGGCCATGTGCCGCTCAACGAGGTGGCGGCCAACATGCAACTGGAGAAAAAGCTCTGTCACGGTGCACCCTTTTATGTGCTGGGTCCGATTGTCACCGATGTGGCCCCCGGGTATGATCATATTACCTCGGCCATAGGCGGTGCCTTGGCCGGGGCAGCTGGGGCTGATTTTCTCTGCTACGTTACCCCGGCAGAACATCTGCGCCTGCCCGATGCCCAGGATATGAAGGACGGTATTGTTGCAGCCCGCATTGCCGCCCATGCCGCAGATATTGCCAAGGGTATCCCCGGCGCCATTGACTGGGATCATGCCATGAGTGCTGCCCGCAGGGATCTTGATTGGGAGCGGATGTTTACCTTGGCGCTCGACCCTGAAAAGGCACGGGAATACCGGGCCTCCTCCCAACCCATTGATGAGGAGGTGTGCACCATGTGCGGAGATCTGTGCGCGGTCAAGCGCAGTCGCCGCATCCTGGAAGAGCAGGGAACTGCACAATGAGTTGATGAGGACAGGCTATGATCAATTGATTTGGGCCTGCTTTTAAATAATCTACAAAGATGAACAGGGCGGCAGATGCTATCTGCCGCCTTTTATTTTTCATGATTCTGTTCAGGGTAGGCCTTAAGGTCAAAATCAAGAACATGTGAGCAGCATGCTTAGTTGAAGGCTTTGCTTTTACAGGGAAAATTTTTTATTGCGAGTTTTTTATGTGCATCGTATGACAAGAGGTGATTTTTTGGTGATTTTGTGCCATACTGCCAGGTGCTGGTTTTTTTGGATCAGCTTTGTGTCACCACATTTCCATCAGAGGAGTAATCTATGCGTTTTGCCAAGAATAACGATGTGTTAGGCACCACAAATCGGGGCAACCCGGCAGAATCCGGCCTGTGCACCTTGTGCCGCGCTGATTGTATGGGGCAGTGCGAAACGTGGAAATCAAGCCTGCTTGGGCGTAAGGCACTCTATCCCCGTGATTTTGGTATAGTGACCGCTGGAGCAAACAATACGACCCATGTGGGGGTTTCCTACAACTCCCTGCGTATTCAGGGCTATGCCTATGGGGCCAAGGGTTTGGCCCATGGGCTGGAACGCGATGCAGACGACTGTATTTTTCCCAACGTGGATCTCAGCACCGAGTTTGGTCAGAACATCAAGACCAAGTGTCGCATGCCACTGATGACCGGTGCATTGGGCTCCACCTTTATTGCAGGCAAATATTGGAACTCTTTTGCCATTGGCGCTGCGTTCATCGGTATCCCTATTGTTGTGGGAGAAAATGTTATTGGTATTGACAGGGAGTCGGTAATCCACAATGGCAAAATCAGCAAGGCTCCCGAGCTGGACCGTCGTATTGACAAATACTTACGCTACAAGAAAGACTATGGTGTGGTAATTGTTCAGCTCAATGTTGAGGACACCCGCAACGGTGTTGCTGAATATGTGGCGGGCAAGTACGGTGACCAGTGCATTATTGAACTGAAATGGGGGCAAGGTGCCAAGGACATTGGCGGCGAGATTTTGGTAGAGGAGCTGGACTACGCCCTTTTCCTCAAAGAACGGGGATATATTGTTGATCCGGATCCCAGTTTACCAGAGGTGAAAGAGGCATTTGAGAGGCGGGCCATCCGCGCTTTTGCCCGCCACAGCAGGCTGGGCGGCACCGAATGCTCCACGACCGAACAGGTGCGGGAGTCGTTCATGGAGACCGTGGCCTATCTGCGGAGCCAAGGTATTCAGCGGATTTCCTTGAAAACAGGTTCCTACGGCATGATCGAGCTGGCCATGGCCATCAAGTTCGCCACCGAAGCCAAGCTGGATCTGCTGACCATTGACGGTTCTGGCGGTGGTACAGGTATGAGTCCGTGGAACATGATGCAGAGTTGGGGCGTTCCCTCCATCTACCTGCATGCCAAGGCCTATGAGTATGCCAATTTACTGGCGCAGCAGGGACATAAGGTGGTGGATCTTGCCTTTGCCGGTGGTTTTGCCCTGGAAGACGCTATTTTTAAAGGGCTTGCCTTGGGTGCTCCCTTTGTCAAACTGATTTGCATGGGGCGTGCCCTGATGATTCCTGGCTTCTTGGGAGCCAACATTGAAGGCGTCCTGCATCCTGAGCGCAAGGATGCGCTTTGCGGCAACTGGGACAAACTGCCGGCCAGCGTGGCTAATCTTGGCGATAGTGCCGATAAAATTTTCGCTTCGTACTATGAGGTGGAAAAAGAGGTGGGCAAGGAAGAAATGAAAAACATACCCTATGGCGCCATTGCTATGTATACCATGGTCGACAAACTCTACTGTGGTCTGCAGCAACTCATGGCCGGGTCTCGAAAGTTCTCCATGCCGAGCCTTGACCGTACCGATCTTGTTGCCGGCAACAGGGAAACAGCCAGGGAGATAGGCATACCTTTTATCACCGAGGCCAATGACGAGGCCGCAAAAAAGATCCTGCTCTCGTAGCCAGGTCTTGGCCGCTCCGGTTTCCTCCGGGGACAGACCAGACAGCGGCCAACTTGCTTGATATCTCCTTTTTGCAAGCCCCTTTCCCGTGCGCGGGGAAGGGGCTTGCGGCTGCTTCCCCTGTCTTTCCTAAGGAAGATAATCATGTGGGATGCCCGGGTACGGTAAAAAAATACGGGAGTACGGTACAAAACGTCTCGATTTTTTTTGGTGCCTTTTTTTGATTTAGGCTTTCTGTCTACATCGAGCTGTAGGGGTTGAATATGGGGCTGGATATTGTGAAACGTTATTGGGCCCTGTTTTTTTTGACACTTGCCAGTTTTGCGCCGGCAATTTTGCGTTGGCTTGATCAGGGGCTACAACCTGCCGGGCTGTATTCGGATTACCTGCTCGGTTTGACCCTATTTCTGCTGGCCTGGGCCAGTCCCCGCTGGCTGCGTTTTCTGCTGGTTCTTCTGTGGGCGATCTTTCAAAGCGGTGCCCAAGAACTGTTTTCTGCCCTGCAGCGTTTTCCCGTCTGGCAGGACCTGCACTACCTCACCAATGTAGACTTTGTTAAAAACAGCACCGCAGGTTTCAAATTGGCAGAGCCGTTGTATACGGTGCTGCTTTTAGGCAGTGCCTCTGTGCTGGCACTGCTGCCACTGCCTCGCCTCTCCTGGCGGGTATTAGCCAGTTCAGCGGGTCTTCTTGTTCTGCTGTATTTTGGCCATTCTCGTCTGCCCTTTTACTTGGCCGGGGAAAATCTTCAGGCCCGCTACAATCCCCTGCACTGGTTTGTGCTGAATGCCATGGTTGACGGGCCTTTCAGCACGACAAAAACATACGACAAGGCCAATCTGCCCCAAGGATTCAAACAGGCTGACTTGCAGGGGGCAACCTTGCTGGAGAGGCCAGGTCGGGCCAGAAATGTGCTCATCATTATTTTGGAAGGAATTCCCGGCCTGTACATTCCTGAAATGCGGCAGGTCATGGGGCTGAGGGGGGATGCTGAAACCATGCCACAACTCGCGGCGAGCACCCAGCAAGCCATGCTCATTCCGGATTTTGTGGTGCACAGCCATCAAACCATCCGCGGGTTGTATTCCTTGATCTGCGGTGATTTCAGTAAACTTTCCTGGGGTACTCCCAAGGCCTTCGAACTGCAGGCTTTTCCCGACCGGGCCCAGGACTGCTTACCGGCACAGTTAAAAAAGCATGGTTGGTCAACCCATTATCTGCAGGCTGCTGGTCTTGGCTTCATGTCGAAGGACCGCTTTATGCCCCTGGCTGGTTTTGAGCATGTGCATGGGCAGGAATGGTTTACCGAGACCAATCCCTTTCCCTTTGAATGGGGCGTGGTGGACAGTGTTTTTTTTCGCGGCGCGCGTCGCTATATCCAGAAGCTGGAACAGCGCGATTCGCCCTGGATGCTGACTTTGCTGACCGTGGCCACCCACCAGCCCTACGGGGTCACCGATGCCATTGCTGCCCGCTATCCTTCACGCAAGGCAGCGGCCGTGGCCCTGCTGGATGACGCGGTTGCTACTTTTTTAAAAAATTTGCACCAGGACGGTGTACTCAAGGATACGCTGGTGATCATCACCTCGGACGAATCGCATGGCTCCGAGAAAGCCAGCTGGATAAGCAGTTGGGGGCTGGCCATGATCCTGGCGCCCGATGGGGCAGGTTTGCCGCGTATCAAGCAGGGTGGCTATGGCTTGGTGGATATCAATGTTTCGGTGTTGGACTATTTCCATTTGCCTGTACCTGCATTCTTGATTGGCCGCAGTTTTTTCCGTGATTATACCAGCCCCAGGGAGATGATCTCCTATACTGCAGGTAGCCTGCGTCGCCACACCAGCGAGAACATGCGCTATGAGTGCAGTGATGATGGTCGTTGCCTGGTCGGTCCTGCAGCCAGCCTTTTGGGTGATCCTCCTGCACCCCTGCAGCCAAAGCAAGACGGGTTGGACACTCCGAAAAGTACCGTGATTGCCAGGATTTTGGACGATAACTTGCATTCTGCGGCACAGGAGCGGGTACTTAGTTTTGCCGAAGGAGAGCAGCGCCGGCTTACCGATAGTCCGGGTAATGATTGGAGCAACAATCTTGTTGGCGCTCAATATCTTGATTTCCCATCCAATTCTGTTACCGAGGTGCGCATGCGTCTGCAGGTGCTGCAGGCGCCGACAGAAGGGTTGCAGCTCAGGCTGTTGGTCAAGGAATGGGAATATGATCAGAAAAACATAACAATCCCTGAGTTGCCGGTATTGCAAAGTGGTGATGTGTTGGAGCGCTCCTTTTCTTTTAACAATAATGAAGCTCGCAAAAATTTCTCCTTTTTCCTGATTGGTGATGATGTGGATGCCCTAGTGCAAATCGATCAGTTTGACGTTGTTATCCGTACTGATAAAGGGTAAATGAAGGTACGTGTATAGTGCTGTGTCTGCACATGTACAATCTATTCTGTATGCAAAAATTAAAAGGAGAGAAAAAGATGGTGATATTACGATCAATTGTTTTGTTGCTGTTTGTTTTGGCTTTTTCGGCGGTGGGCGCCTCTGCCGAGCACCGGCTCGGTGGCGGCGTGAATTATTGGGTCATGCTCGATAGTTTGGATGATGAATTCGATAAAAATGGCCTGTCCTATCAGGTCAGCTATCAGTATTGGGCAGGGCTGCTTGGCGTGGAAGTGGATGTGGAACTTCTGCCCAAACGTTTTAACGAGACCGCCATTGCACCCCAGGCCTATCTTTTGGTGGGCAAAGGCATCTATGCGGGTGCTGGCATCGGTATTGTTCACAGTGGCGGCGATTTTGCCGACGAGCCGTTTTTTGCCCTCAAGGCAGGGGTGAATTTGGAATTACTGCCAAATACCTATCTGGATATTTCCGCCAACTACCGTTTTAATGAAAAGACAGACTTGGAAGACAAGGACAAGAATATTGACACAGATACCGTGTTCTTAGGGGCTGCTTTCCGCTTTGGTTTGTAGTTTTTGGTTTACCTATAGTGTGGTACAAGAGCATCCCGCACTGCGGGGTGCTCTTTTGTTTTGTTGTGCATATGGGTAGTGGCTTTGTAGCCCTCCCCCAGTTAGTACCATCCATAAGTAGAGATATTCTGAGTTGAGTGGGCCACGACAAACTCGGCTGGGGTCATTTTTCCGAGTGAGTCGTGAGGTCTTTCCTCATTGTATTCCTTGATCCAGGTCCGAGTGATTTCTTTCACCTCCGTCAGCGTACTGAACAGATAAAAATCCAGAATTTCATTCCGGTACGTTTTGTTAAAGCGCTCTACGTAGGAATTCTGGGTTGGCTTGCCAGGCTGGATAAATTCCAGTTCCACGCTGTTTGTTTCCGCCCAGTCCGCCAGAGTTACAGAGACAAGCTCCGGTCCGTTATCCATTCTCAATTTATCAGGCAGGCCGCGCCAGGCCACGATCCGCTCCAGAACCCGGACAATCCTGGCCGCGGGAAGGTTGGTGTCCACTTCAATGGCCAGGCATTCCCGGCTGAAGTCGTCCAACACGTTGAACGTGCGAAACCGCTGGCCGTTCGCCAGCGCGTCATGCATAAAATCTATGGACCAACATATGTTCGCGGCGGAGGGAACAGCTAACAGCCTGGGATTTCTTGACGGCAGCCGCTTCTTTCCTTTCCGGCGCAGGTTCATTTTCAGCAGGCAGTACACGCGGTAGACCCGTTTGCGATTCCATCGGTGACCATGCCTGCGCAGGACCGAAAACAGCTTCCCGAAACCGTAGCGCGGATACCGCTCGGCCAGCGAGAGAAGCGCTTTAATGAGTGGCGAGTCGTCGCGTGGCCTGGGCTTGTAACTGTACACCGAGCGGCTTAACGCCAGCGCAGAACAGGATTGCCGTATGCTCAGCCCATAATCGCAACACATAAAGCCAACCAACTCACGCTTCTCGGCCGGCCTCAGAACTTTTTTGCGATGACGTCCTTCAGGGCTTCGTTTTCCAGGCTCAGGTTGGCAAACATCCGCTTCAGCTTGCGGTTTTCTTGTTCAAGCTCCTTGAGCCTGCGGATATCCGAGGCTTCCATACCGCCGTATTTCGACTTCCATTTGTAATACGCAGCCTGGCTTACGCCATTCTCACGGCAGACATCGGCTACTTTGCGGCCGCCTTCAGCTTCACGCAGGATCCGAATGATCTGGCTTTCAGTGAATCGAGATTTCCTCATTGTGCCCTCCATAAGGCAATTTTACCAGAAATCTCTACTTCTCAATGGATCTATTTTAAGGGAAGGATACAGCTTGTGCATATGGTAGTGGCGGATGGTGGTGGCGGATGGTAGTGGCGGAACGCAGTCGCAAGAAAGTGGTTAAACGCACCGCAAATCATTGGCCAAAAAACCGAGTCTGCCGTGGGAAGAATTCATTGTCACCTGCATACCCAGGGGCAGGGGCATAGTCCTGCCCCGGTGCCCAACCGGCAGGTTGGCCCAGATGGGGAAGCCCGGAGGCATGAGCTCCAGTACCCGTTGCCAGACCTGCTCCTGCAGGCATAAATCTGCTGTCCCGTTGCCGGAACCAGTATCAAAATCACCAAGCAAAAGTCCAGCCAGGCGGTCAAAGCGTCCTGCCTGCTGCAATTGAGTCAGCATACGATCCAGGCGGTACATGACCTCGCCGGTATCCTCAAGCACTAGGATACATCCATCCCAGGAACTGTCCCAGGGGGTGCCTGTACCGTGCACCAGGGTGGTGAGGTTACCGCCCACCAGCCTCCCCTGGCCAGAACCGCCCCGCAGTATCTCCAATCCGGGAATGGGCAGGTTTTCTGCAAAGGAGCCGGCCAGTATGGCAAAGAGTTGTTCTTGATCTTCCCGGCGACAGCGAGAAAGCGAGGTTACCATGGGGCCATGCAGGGCAAGCTGGCCAATCTGGCCGTGCAGGATGTTCAGCAGCAGAGTGAGGTCGCTGAAGCCTATGAGCCACTTGCACTGCCTTTGCAAAAGGGTCATGTCCAGTTGCGGGGCAAGACGCAGGCAGCCATAGCCACCACGCACGGCCATCACCGCCTTGACCTGTTCGTTTGCCCACAGACGGTGCAGGGCTGTGGCCCGAGCTGCATCGGTATCTGCCAGGTAGGCCTCATCCCTGACTTGCATGGCCCCTTCGCACAGCACCTGAAATCCCGCATCTGTCAAGATACTGATGCCCCTATGCAACAGCGTGATATTTTTAGGTGGGCCTGCTGGGCAAAAGATGCCAATCGTATCGCCGCGCTGCAGTGGTGGGGGTAGGCGGAGCGGTTCAAACATGGTCTTTGTTGCGCGCAAAAAGTAGAGCCAGGCCTTTGAGGGTAAGTTCTTCGTCGATGCAATTGATATGGCGGGCATAGGGCTTGATGAGGGTGGCCATGCCGCCGGTGGCAATGGTAGGCACTGGCCCGCCGTTGGGAACGAGTTCCCTGCCCAATACCTCCACCATGCGATCGATAAGGCCGCCGAAACCGTAGAGCATGCCGGAGTGGATAGCCTTGACCGTACTGGTGCCGATGGGCTGCTCCGGTGTGGTGTTGATGTCAAGCCGGGGGAGTTTGGCGGTGCGGCTGGCCAGGGCATCCAGGGAAATGCCAATGCCTGGATGGATGGTGCCGCCCACATAGGCGGGCTGCGCATTAACACAGTCAAAGGTGATGGCTGTGCCAAAATCAATGACAATCAGTGGGGTATGCAACTGCTCCCAGGCCGCCACCGCGTTGACCAGACGATCTGCCCCCACCTCTTCGGGATGGTCGACCTTGACGCCCATGTCCAGACGCATGTCTGCATGGACATGTACAGGAGGGTGCTTGAGATTGGTTAGAAAAGAGCGGGCAAAATGGAGCCAGCTCGTTTCCAGGGTGGGCACCACCGAGGCGACAATGAAACCCTTGATGGCCATGGGATCCAACTTGTGTGTCTGAAACAGGCCATGATAGCGGATGGCCAATTCATCAGCGGTTTTATCCTGGTGCGATTGTAAACGCCAACTGCCCAGCAGCTGGCCATTCTTGTACATGCCGCTCACCGTGTGGGAGTTGCCCACATCCACGACAAAGAGCATAAAGACCTCGTTTGGTTTTTCATCAAGCGCTCCCTTGAAGCGGGGGCCAAGGTAGTCTATTTTAAAATAACTTGCCAGAATCTCTTTATCTGTCGAATTTGAATTTTCATTGCCATCTTGTACTTTATACTGGAGACAATATGCCAAACCCGACTTCTACGACCTATATCCAGGTGGAAACCACCACAGCCACGCAGGCACAGGCAGAATCGATTGCCAAGGCGCTTGTGGAGGCAAAATTGGCCGCCTGTGTGCAGATTTTTCCTTGCCACTCCCTGTATCGCTGGCAGGGGAAGGTTGAACAGAGCAACGAGTTGCGCTGCACCATCAAAAGCAGGCTGGATTTATTTCCTGAACTTTCTCGTCTTATCAGCGAACTCCATCCCTACGACACCCCGGAAGTTGTCGCTACCCCCATCGTGGATGGCGCTCCTGCTTACATGGGCTGGCTGGAGCAGGAGTTAAAAGAAAAGGAAACATCACCATGAGTACAGAGAGAAGACGACGACGCCGGAACAGAACATACCGCTGCCACTGCTGTGCTGCAGAAAAGCCTTTCTGCTGGAGCTGTGTTTGCGGCTTTGAGATCTGCCCAGAATGTTTTGAGGAGAACAAGTGGGGCATGAGTAACGGTCCCACCTGGATTTGCCCGGACTGCGAGCGGGTACATATGATGGAATAACGAGACACCATCTCCTCTGCTTTGCTGGTGGAGAAGGGTTTTATTCAAGGACAATGGCTGGTGGCGGTCAGCTGTAAGGGGCTTTTGTGAATCTTGTTTTACTGGAAGCCGAAGAGATCCGGGAGGGCATGGTTGTGCTCAGTGGCCGCAGGGCCAGGCATCTATTGGATATTCTGCGGGTGCAACCTGGCAGCATGGTCAGGCTGGGAGTGATTGGCGGCAGACAGGGCAGGGGGGAAGTGTTGCGGCTCGATACGACGGCAGTTAAGCTGCGGGTGGAACTCGGTGGCCAGATGCCAAGCCCGCCGCTCGTCGAGCTTATCCTGGCTTTGCCCAGGCCCATCATGTTGCAGCGCATTTTAAAACAGGCCACGGTATTGGGTGTGTACCGTCTGCACCTTATCCGCAGCCAGCGGGTGGAAAAGTCCTATTTTTCAAGCCCGGTGCTTGGCGCAGAAAAAATGCGCAGCCTGCTGCTGGAGGGGATGGAGCAGGCCATGGATACCTGGATGCCTATCGTGCATATTCATCCGCGCTTTAGGCCCTTTGTGGAAGACGTTCTCCCTGGGCTGCCAGGGAGTGGGCTTATTGCCCACCCGCTAGCCAGCTCAAGCCTGGCCGATGTTTTTACTCTGCCTACCCCGGATGCACCGCTTCTTCTGGCCATCGGGCCGGAAGGTGGCTGGAACGAGTTTGAGGTCAGATCCTTTCTTGATTGTGGCTTTGCCAGCTTTTCCATGGGAAGTCGCATCCTCCACGTGGATACGGCTGTGGTAGCCCTTATGGCGCAGATTGATTTGCTCTGTTCTTTGCAGGCAAATCAGTTGCGAGTAAAACGCTGACGTAACTTGGCGTAAAGTAGAGTGTATTCCGGCAAGCCCAGCAGCTGAAGCAATGCGCCGTACACCAGGATAGCCACGGCAACAATACCGAGCACTGCAACGAGCTGCTGGATGACCATGCCTGTTAACCAGGGCGCAAGAAGCCACTGCAAACCCCACACCGCACTGGCCATAATCAGGGTGGCGAGAACAATTTTGGCTAGCCCCTGGCCCAGGTAGACAAGGGGATAACCATTCAACTTGCGATATAGCACCAGCCCTAGAAAGAGAAAATTGAGGATCATGGCGCAGGAGGTGGAAAAGGCAATACCCTTGTGTTGCAGACTGGCAATCACCAGGTTGATGATGAACAGGTTGGCGGCAACCCCCAAAAAACTGCCGATTACCGGATAGCGGGTATCGCCAATAGCATAGAAGACCGGCACCATTACCTTGATGGCTGCATAGGCGAAGAGGCCAATGGCATACCAGGACAAGGCCTGGGCCGTGGCCATGGTGTCGGCGGCAGTGAACGCGCCGTGCTCGAAAATGAGCCGGATAATGGATTCAGAAAGCAGTATCAGGCCGGCCGTGGCTGGCAAGGCCAGGCTGAAAACCAGCACCAGGGACGAGGTGAAGGTGTGCTTGAGGGCCAGCATGTCTTGCTTGGCCGCCTGCTTGGCCAAAACCGGCATGACCGCGATGGACAGGGCCACACCAAAGACACCAATGGGTAGTTGCACCAGGCGAAAGGCATAGTTCAACCAGGAAACCGAACCTTCTGCGCAGGCCGCAGCAAAGTTGGTGTTGATGAAGATATTGATCTGAGTGGCGGAAAGTCCGATGGTGGCAGGCAGCATCAAGAGCAGGATACGGCGCAGGCCGCTGTCTTTGGGGGCAAAGGTAAAGCGGAAGCGGAAGCCTGTGTTGCGCAATGTTGGCAGTTGCATCAACAGTTGCAGTGCACCGCCCAACAAGGTGCCCCAGGCCATGCCGGCAATGGCTGGCTGGCCGATGCGCGGGAAGAGCAGGGCAAGGGACAGACCGCCAACAATAGAGCCCAGGTTGAAAAAGCTGGAGGAGAGCGCTGGTACAAAGAATTTTCCCTTGGTGTTGAGCATGCCCATCACCACGGCAGAGAGCGAAACAAAGAGCAGAAAAGGCAGCATGATGCGAGTCAACTGGACGGTCAACTCGGTTTTTCCGGTAACAAGGCGGAAATCCGGGGCAAGCAGGTTGACGATCGGTTCGGTAAACACCAGCGCCAGCAGGATTAGGGCGCTGATTAACATGGCAAAGAAGACGAGTACGTTGCTGGCCAGGCGCCAGGTCTCCTGTTCTCCCCGGTTGGTGCTGTAGTCGGAAAAAACGGTGACAAAGGCAGCGGAAAGCGCGCCTTCTCCAAAGAGATCACGGAGCAGGTTGGGAATACGGAAGGCGACCACAAAGGCGTCGTAGGCATAGCCTGCGCCGAACATGCCGGCAAAAACCTGCTCTCGCACCAGGCCGAGTACTCGGCTGCACATGACGGCTATACTTACGGCTCCGGCGGAGCGGGCGATACTGGCGGTTGTGCCGGCTGCTTGGGTGGATTGAGGGGCTGCCATGGTGCTAGCGGCTGTTCTCTCTTGACTTTGCGAGGATTTAGAGAATATATACAAAAATTTCCAGACCCACGGATGGTTACCACTCCCACGACAAAAGGGGAAGGGCTTTAGACAAAAGCCGCGCATTTTAAGCGTGTTTTTTCCATACCCTAGGCAGACCATCCCCCAAAATTCAACAACCCGGTACATTAGGCACATCATTAACGGAGGCTTTCATGCAGGACGTGCAACAGATCAGGAACACGGTCATTCTCGGACACGGTAACAGCGGCAAAACAACCCTTGCCGAAGCCCTGCTGTTCACGGCCGGTGTCATCAAACGCCAGGGGAAGGTGGATGACGGCAACTCCTCCATGGACTTTGAACCTGAAGAAACCAAGCGTCATATCACCATCAGCACATCATTTAGTCATCTGAACTGGAAGAAGCATGAAGTTTTTCTTGCCGATACTCCAGGTGACGACAACTTTGTCAATGAGAGTCGTTTTGCTGCCCAGGTGGCAGATACAGCCATCTTTACTGTGGGTGCGGTGTCGGGTATGCGTGGGCAAACGGAAAAGTTTGTCGATCTAATTCAAGATAATTCTCTGCCCTGCCTGATCTGTATCACTAAGATGGACAAGGAGCGGGCCGATTTCAGCAAGGTAGTTGCCGGTATTCGCGAACGCACCAAGTTGAACCCGGTGGTGCTGTACCTGCCCATTGGTGCGGAGGAGGCATTCAGAGGGCTGGTGGATATCGCTGCGAACAAGGCCTTGTTGTTCAAGGACGACGGCAGCGTTGAAGAGGCTGAAATTCCTGCAGATATTGCCGATGAAGCCAGGGCACTGCGCGAGAGCCTGATGGAGTATGTGGCTGAAACAGATGATGCGCTCATTGAGAAGTTTCTGGAAGAGGGCGAACTGACAGACGAAGAACTGCTGGGTGGTCTCAAGGTCGCGATCAAAGAGGCCAGCATCGCGCCGGTGTGCGCTGCCGCTTCCCTGGTGAATAAAGGTTCGGCAGCAGTGCTTGATACCCTGGTCCGGTATTTTCCCTCACCTGCTGAGCGTCCGGCCCATCAGGGTGTGAATCCAAAAAACCAGGAAGATATCGAGCGTCCAGGCACGGTTGATGCGCCCTTCTCAGCCCAGGTATTTAAGACCATGGCCGATCCCTTTGCCGGCCGCTTGACTATTTTCCGTGTTTTTTCAGGCATCCTCAAGGGTGACAGTTTTTACAATGCCTCGAAGGATACCACCGAGCGCTTTGGCCAGTTGTTTGTCATGTCTGGGAAGGAACAGAAGCCGGTTGAAGCGGCCATCCCGGGCATGGTAGTAGCCGTGGCCAAGCTGAAGGAAACCACCACTGGTGACACCCTGTGCGAGGGAGCCAACCCCGTTGTCTATCCTATGCTGGAGCCATTGCCACCGGTGATCGCCTATGCGGTCAGCGCGAAAAAGGGTGATGAGGAAAAACTGTTCTCCTCCATCAGTCGTCTGCTCGATGAAGATCTGACCTTGAAGCTCAACCGGGAACAGCAAACCCACGAAACCCTGCTCTCCGGAGTTGGTCAGGTGCACCTCGAGGTGACCAGCGAGAAAATCAAACGTAAATTCGGGGTGGAGTTGGAACTGCATCCTCCCAAGGTTCCCTACCGGGAGACCTTGAAGGGCCGCACCACTGTGCAGGGCAAACATAAGAAGCAATCCGGTGGTCGGGGTCAGTTTGGCGACTGTACCATTGAAATGGAACCATTGGCCCGTGGTGAGTTTTTTGAATTTGTAGACAAAATCGTGGGCGGTGTTATTCCGCAGCAGTACCGGCCGGCAGTGGAAAAGGGCATTCTCGAGGCCATGGAAAAAGGGGTGATCGCTGGTTATCCCTTTGTGGACTTGAAGGTCAGCCTGATTGACGGGTCCTATCACAATGTGGATTCCTCGGAAATGGCCTTTAAAATAGCCGGTTCACTGGCCTTCAAGAAGGGCGTCATGGAAGCCCAGCCGGTTCTTCTGGAGCCGATTGTGGAAATGGAGGTGCGGGTGCCCAAGGATTTTGTCGGCGATGTCATGGGCGATTTGAACAGCCGCCGTGGTCGGGTGCTGGGCATGGATTCCACCGCCAAGTACGAGGTGGTTAGCGCCCATGTGCCGCAGGCGGAAATATTGTTGTACGCCTTGGATCTTACCTCCATGACCGGTGGGTTGGGTACCTTTATTGTGCAGTTTTCCCACTACGAGGAAGTGCCCACCCACATTGCTGACAAGATTATCGCTGACTATCAGGCAGAGGAATAATACCTTTGACGCGTTTTCGTTGTGGGGTACTTACCTTGAGCGACAAGGGGGCGCGGGGTGAGCGGGAGGACTTGAGCGGTCCGGAACTGCAGGATATGCTCCGGACCGCT
>JABMJC010000131.1 GCA_013201405.1 Desulfobulbaceae bacterium | reverse complement strand
AAAAATGCACACAAATAAAAATGCCTAATAACCCGGCAAAGACAAACTTTATAACAAACCCCAACGCGCGTGTCAACCTTTTTTTGCCTCTTTTTCTGACTCTTGCATAAGAGGCAAGCGCCGCCGCACGAAGAATTGGCTTTTTACCTTACCTACCCTAGACTGTCAACACTTTTCTTTTTTCCTGACAAAAATCAGGTTTCATCCTTCCAACCCGCCCAATTCCAGGGCATTTTATGGATCATGGCAGGATGAAGACAAAGAGGTTCTTGCGCTCCAGCTGAATGAACCATAAGGCTATGGTGCCAAAATAGAGCACAAAAGCCAACACATTCATTTTAAAAGTCACATCTAATCTATCGCAGAGAAAAAAACAAGGATGCGGCGATACCGACACACCCGGGAAACATTTTGTGGGCAACACCCTGCCCTACTCCTCGGCTGTCCACCTAGAAAGCACCTCAATTAGTTTTTTTGCCTGGGCAGCACTTGAGATATTGAATTTGGATTTTGCCAGATACTGGCCATCTCGTTTCTGGTAGCGACGGATCGTGTATTTATCTGGCCCATACTCTCCGGTGGATCTGTTCAGATCTTGATAGCGAAAGACAACGGTTGCCCAGGCTCCGCGGGAAAGCACTTCCTTACCGACTTCCTTAACCAAGAGCTGTCCGTCTTCCTCATATGTTATAGTAATATCGTCTACAGTTGCAGCCATCTTCTTCCTCTTCCGTATTCCTGATTACCGAGCTTCGTAATGCATGAAAATCGGCCGTCAGTGTTCAAATTCATATTTAATGTCGCCGGAACTCTGCGTTTCACCGCTTTCTGTTTCCAGCACAAATCCCTTGCCTAAGGTATAGCGAGTATTGAAGGTCCCTCCTTCGCCCGTCAAGCTTTTACCATAGCTTACATAAAAATCCGGGGTGATCCAACTGCCGAACACCAGGGAGGCTGCATCGGTCTTCGTATCGAGCTTGATGTCATCGATCATGGAAATCTTCTTGATGCCTTCCAAATAGGGAACCAGGCCACCCATACCCATTTTTTTTGCGGTATCACCAACCAAACCAACATCGTCGCGACGGGAGCCGCCAAACGAATTGCTGTCTTCAAGCAGGTGCGCCACAATGGCAGCCTGATCCATGTGTGGTCTGGAATACAAGTCTATGCGTGGGGTTTTTAAAAATCCGTCCACCCGCACACCTGCGGTGATGTTATCCTCCGTGTTCTCGCTGCGAATATCTATGCCTGGGTTGGTCAGCGACCCGCCACTGAACAGCAGACGACCGGTATCTATTTTAACCCTTTTACCGTAGATACTGAACGAGCCCTCCTCTACGTTCAATCGCCCATTGCCCGCCAGCGGTCGCCCCGGTTCGAGCACCAGCTGCAGTTGGCCACCAATACGGCCGCGCAAGCCATAAGTATTAATGAGCACATCCTCGCCGACAGCCACCAGGACACGTGCATACAAAGGCATGGCCGTACGTATTGCTGCCTCAGTATAAGAAGGATCGTCAATCACCACCACATCCCCAGAGGGGGTGATGGCGCTCTCAAAGGTGATGGTTTCAATGCGGGCATGGGGTATATCCACCCTGCCTCCCAAGTTAATGCGGTCTTCATCGAAACGCACCTGAATATCTGGGCTGACATCCAACTCAAAACCCGGCTGATTAACCACCCGAAACGAATCGCCCTGAATACTGACGGGCAGGATGGCTGGTTTTTGTCCATTCAGGTCTACCTCGGCCTGCACAAGTACCTGGCCTTCATGTGAATGCGCCTGCAATTCGGCTGCAAGCACACCATCATGGCCGTCCACCTCCACCTGTAGGGGTGACAGCCTAAGGCCCAGCTCCGGCACCAACACCTCCCCTTCTGCCAAGTCCAGATTACCGGTAAGCAAAGGTTTGGCCATGCTGCCGCCAAGCTGAAAATTCCCGCGCAATTGACCATTCCATTTGCTCTGTTGCCTGGTCAGCGCATTTAAAAAGGTAAGCTTGCGAATATCGAGCTCTACTGTGCCCTGAACAGGCGCCTGGGCCAGGTCTGCACCGGGAATGGGAAAGCGCGCCGAGCTGATTTGGGCATCCAGACGGCTGCCATCATCGAGCGTATTGTACCAGGCAGCTGCCAGCTGTCCTTCCTTATAGGTAGCTTCCAGACTCTGCGTTTGCCAAACCAGGTTTTGTGCAGGCAAGCCACCTGAGTCTCCACCATAGAGAAAATTCAGTCGCAGACCCGAAGTGGCTGCGCTCAGCTGGCCTGCACGCAGCTGAGCGCCCTGGCCAGCCACTTCGGTCTCCATCTGCAGCACACCGTCTAGTTTTATTTCCGGCGGTAGCCACTGTTGAAAACGCGCCAATGATACATTGGCCACCTGTGCCGAGGCCTGCCAACGCTGTTCCTCCTGCTGCCACTGCCCACCCAAGCAAACAGCGCTGTCCTCCATCTGCAGGCAAAAAGGCTTGATGCGCGCCTGGTGCGCAGAAAGCTCCAGTTCGGCCGCCTGCTGCTGCTGCCACCGGCCAATTGCCGGTGCCTGCAACTGCAGACGCCGTAACTCACCCTTCCAACCCTCTCCCTTTTTTTTACCGGCAAGTTCCAGGGACAGTTGTTCATCCTTGCCCATGGCCTGCAGGGTCAGGGTATGATTGGCCAAACTTCCCTGAAACCGCGCATCTGCCTGCTCCACCAGCGTGGCACCAATATGCAGCTGCCGGGCTTGCACTTCGGCCTGGAGCTTACCAACTCCATCCACAACACCCTGCGCTTGGGCCCACAATGTTTCGATGCGATTATCGGCCACAACCAGCTGTTCTCCTTGCAGATCAAGGACTACCTGGGGTTGTTCTCTGCTTCCCTGCACCTGGGCCTGGGCCTGCAGACTACCTGCCAGTTGGGGCAGCAGTTCCTGCAGGTCTGGTGAGCGTAGTTGCAACTCAAGCGCCAGCTTTTCCTGCGCTGTTCCCTGCAGATGCAAAGTGGAGCGGCCAACAGCCGCCTGTACCCCAGGGATGCTCAGAATGCCGTCATGGTATCCGAGTCTACCGCTGGCGTTGAGCGGATATTGCCGCAACTGTCCTTCTAAAGACTCAATCTGTACATCCAACTCAAGCCGGTCATCACTCCAGGAACCCTGGGAGACAAGACTGCCACTCAAGGCGCCTGGCAGTTCCTCCAAGACAAGATCCGGGCTCAGGTCCTCGGTGCTTACCTGGGCATCCCACGTTAAGGCGGGGCTCCAATCCAGGGTACCGCTCAGGTCAAGGCGACCCTGCTGATCATCCAACCGCAGCGCGTGGATCCGCAGGCCATCCCAGCCCACCTGCAATTCACTCTGCAAGCCAAGCGGTCGCCGCCACTGTTGCGACACCACCCGACCTGCAACCTGCAGGTCATAGGTGCGGATACTTCCGCTTCCCTGTATCTCTACCTGGTCAAAAACCTGCTCCGGCCATCCGGCATTGATGGCCATCAATGCCAAAAGTGGGCTGTTCAGCCTGGCCTGCCAGTGCAACTCGGTCAGCAGGTTGGCCAGCTCACCCTGCAACTCGGCCTCTGCAGGCGAATGCAAGACGCTTTCCACTCCCAGCTTGGCCAAATCTCCATGCAGATTGCCCAGCCCACGGATTGGTCCATACCCATCAAAATCAAACGCATACAGCAGTTCAAGCTGCAGGGGATAGTTGGCTTCGGTGCGCAGCGCTCCCTTGACCTGAACATCCATCCAGCTGTTTTTGGCTGCCAGTTTGTCAAAACGCAGTTCTTGACCCTGGGCCACCAATTGCTCTGCCCCTGCCTGGACAAGGGTGAATTGCTCTTCGCCATCAGCAGCGAAAATATGCAGATCTTCCAAAATAAATTGACCAACATGCAATGCCACTGGAAACGTGAAGGTCGGCAGGCTCGCTGGCTGCGACTTCTCGGAAGCGGCCTCTTCGCCCGGAGGCAGATGCAGATGCACACCACCGATCCGCAGGCTATGCAGGCGCGCTTCTTTGCGCAACAAGGCGGTCGGATGCCACTGCAGCTCCAGGTTGTCGATAACCAACTCCGTACCGGCTGCGCTGTAGCGCAAACCGCTCAGATGAAACTTCGAACTGAGTCTGCCCTGGGCCGAGACAACCGAAACCTGCCCTTTGCTCAGATGGCTGCCCAAGGCCAACAAGGTCTGCAGGCCAGGCTGAGTGGTGCCAACTGTTATCAGCAGCCCAAAAACGAGGAGCAGGAGCAGGAGCGGAAGGCCAATAAGTATCCAGACAAGCCGGTGCTTCATCACAGTCATCACAGATCCGTCCCCAGGATGAAGTGAATGCGGATAGTTTCCAGGCGAACATCCTCCACTGGTGCAGCCAAATCAAGGCGAAGCTGACCAAAGGGGGCGTTCCAGTGGAAGCCAATGCCTGCACCAGAAACCATGCTATAGTCCGAGTAATCGTTCATCACTGCTGCGCTGTCATAAAAAACAGCCAGGGCGTAGCTGTCAAACAGGATCCGCTCCAATTCCACGCTGTAAAGCAAGAGGTGGCGGCCGCCAATGATACCCCTTTCCGTATCTCGCGGGGCGATCTTCTTGTAGCCAAAGCCGCGCACACTCTGGTCGCCTCCGGCATAAAAGCGCAGGGAAGGCGGCAGATCATTGAGATCGTCCGCCCAGGTGGTGCCAAGCTGCCCCCGGGCAATCAGCCGCCAATCATCAAAAAAGGTGTAGATGCCTTTGCCGCCCGCCTTGGCCTGCACAAACGAGGTGCTTGCGAGCATGTTGTCTTCACTGCCCTCAAGTGAGGCCCAAAGCCGCACCCCTTTACCGGTGTTGATGCGGTTGTCGGCAAAAACAAGCGATGCGCTGATGCCGGGAATGAGCAGGGATGCGTGTCCGCTGCGCAAACCAGTATCGTATTTTTCATCCAGATACTGCAAATACACCGCCACCTGGCCATTTTTCCAACTGTGCTCCCGGCTGATTTTGCTCAACCAGCTGGTAGTGTCAATATTGGCAAAGGACTCGGTTTGATACACACTGCTCAGGTTCAGCTTGTCTTTGCTGGGATCGCCAATGGGAATACTGTACATACCTGCATAGCTGCTCAAACGCTCGGAGGGCCGCAGGCGCAAATCCAGCTGATGGCCACGTTTGTTGACATAGCGATTGGAATAATCCAACGTTGCCCTGGCCCCGGTGTCGGTACCATACCCCAGGCCA
>JABMJC010000006.1 GCA_013201405.1 Desulfobulbaceae bacterium | reverse complement strand
CCAGGGCAGGGACCGACCACCAAACCCCTTTCCACCCAGGAAAGGGGTTTTGTGGTTTGTTGGCTCTCTGCGTATCTGAGCCTTGTTGCCAGAAGAGCTGTGGTGCCAGAGCGCTGCAGCCCTAGTGTATCTGGTTCCTTGGCTTTATTTTACACCTTTACACGCCGCGCGCTTTGCCTGGCCAGAGCAGGGTGTGGAGCTGCAGTTGCAGGCGGGCCTGCACCCGGTGCTGCAGCATCAGCTCTGCCAGTTGCTGCGGCGGCAACTGCGGCTGCAGGGGAGAAAAAAGAATGGGCAGCAGCTCCTGGAGTCGGTGACGCTGCACAAAATCCCAGGCCCAGTAAAAATCGTGCTCGCTGCTGAGCACAAACTTGAGTTCATCGCGTGCCCCCTGTTGCGCCCGACTGCGCAGCAGGCCCAGGTTGGCGGCATACCAGTGGGCATCCATGCCGGAATCCGGGCATTTAACATCCACAATGATGCCCACTGCCAGCGGCACCCGGCCTATTCCAAGGCTGCCATTGGTTTCCAACAGAACCTGCAGGCCGTTTGCCAGCAGGGCCTGCATCAGCGCATATACACCGTTTTGTCCCAAAGGTTCGCCACCGGTGAGCTCCACCAGGTTGCAGTCCTGTGCCAACACCCAGTTAAGCAGGCTGGCAAGGCTATGGGGTGTGCCTGGTTCTGTCCAGGTGTAGGCGGCATCGCAGTAGTTGCAGCGCAGGTTGCAGCCGCTTAAGCGGATGAATACACAGGGCAGGCCAGCACGGGTGGATTCACCCTGGATGGAATAGAATAGCTCGCTGACCTGAAGCAGTACCTGGCTCTGGATGCCTGAGGTGTCAGTCACCGTAGTACACTACCCCTGAGCTGTCGGTTTCGCGCACCTCCACGGCATGTAATGCATAGCGTTCGCTGGTCAACGGTTCTTTAAGCGCATGAAAAATGAACATGGCTATATGTTCCGAAGACGGATTTTTATCTTGAAAGGCGGGGTGCTCGTTCAAGTCGCGGTGGTCGAGTTCGTCCAAGAGGGTGTTGACCGTTTTTTTCAGATCCTTGAAATCAATGCCCATGCCGAGCTGGTCGAGTTCATGGGCCCGTACAGTTACCTTGACTTTCCAGTTGTGGCCATGTGGATTTTCGCAGTTACCTGGGTAGGCACGCAGATGGTGCCCGCCGGAAAAATGGGTTTTGATAAAAATATCCATGCAATACTCCTGTAATGAAAAGAATGCCCTTGACGGCCGTTGCTTGGGCAGGCCGCCTCCATGCCACCTCACTTGCCGGTTGCGTGGAGCATCTGTACAATGGTAAACATAACTGATGAACTGTCGAGATTCCTTTCCTATCCTGTCCCGTACAGTTGTGTTGCCTGGGCGGCTGCGATGGAGTTGGTTTTGAGTTTACTTTCGTCCGCTGACACAGCTGTTATGCAGGCTGCCTGTGCAGGGGGCCACAGTGCTGATACGCTTTTTGGTGGCGAATTGTTCTGCCATCAGCCCCTGCATGGCTACCGCTTTTCCGTTGATGCTGTTTTGCTGGCACATTTTGTCCGACCCCGCCATGATGGGCGTATTCTCGACCTTGGCTGCGGTTGCGGTGTCGTGGCCCTGATCCTTGCCTACCGCTGTCCAACGTGCACGCTGGTGGGGATTGAATACCAGGCTGAACTGGCCTTACTTGCCCGCGCCAATGTCGACCGCAATGGCTTTCAGGAGCGCATGCAGGTGCTGGCGGCGAATGTGCGCCAAGTGTCTGCAATCCTTGCACCTGAATCCTTTGACTTGGTGGTGTGCAATCCGCCGTATTTTAGTGAGGGCCGGGGGCGAATCAGCCAGGATGTCCAGGTGGCCCAGGCGCGCCATGGCCTTTTGGCCAGTCTGGACGACTTTGTTTGCGCTGCGGCCTTTGCTGTAAAAAACCGGGGCAGGGTGGTCTTTATTTTTCCCGCCTCTGGCCAGGCCCAGTTGCAGCAGCTTCTGCTTGCCCGTCGCCTGGTGCCCAAACGAATACAGATGATTTACAGTTCTTCCACTAGAGAAAACGCCAGGTTGGTGTTGGTGGAGGCAATGAAAAATGGTGGCGCTGACTGTCAGGTCTTACCTCCCTTTTATTTATATACGCAACCTGGTGTATACAGCGAGGCCATGCAGCGTCTGTATCAGGAGGGGCGATGCTGGCCAAAGTGCTGAGTGCAACCCTTGCCGGGGTGGACGCCCTGATGGTGCAGGTGGAGGTTGATTTGGCCCTGGGGCTGCCTTCCTTTGCCACCGTGGGCCTGGCCGAGGGAGCAGTGCGCGAGGCCAAGGATCGGGTACGGGCTGCCATCAAAAATTCCGGCTACGAGTTTCCCCTGCGTCGCATCACCGTGAACCTGGCGCCAGCAGCACTCAGAAAAGAGGGTACAGGCTATGATTTGCCCATTGCCTTGGGGATTCTGGCTGCTGCGGGGCTGGTACCCGAAGAAGCCCTGACCGATACCATGATCTGCGGTGAGTTGTCTTTGGATGGCGCAGTGAAAATGCTGCCGGGTGTGCTCTCCATGGTGCTGGCCGCCCGAGATTATGGATGCCGCCGGGTGTTGGTACCAGGTGGCAATGCAGAAGAGGCGGCCTTGGTTGATGGTGTGAGTGTCCATGGGGTGGAGCGACTCGAACAGGCACTGGATTTTCTTGCAGGCCGGGAGGAAATTGCTCCAGAGCATACGGATATTAACGCGGTTTTTGCGGCAAACCAGCTGCTTGGGCCGGATTTTGCCGAGGTGCACGGCCAAGAAGCGGTCAAGCGTGCCCTGGAGATAGCGGCGGCAGGTGGACACAATCTCCTTTTGTGCGGGGTGCCCGGCACCGGTAAAACCATGCTGGCCCGCCGCCTGCCTTCCATCCTGCCCGCCCTGACCCTGGACGAAGCCTACGAAACCAGCAGGGTGTATTCCTGTGCCGGGCTTTTGCCTGCCGATTCGCCCCTGCTAACCCGGCGACCCTTCCGCTCTCCACACCATACGGTTTCCGATGCCGGACTCATTGGTGGTGGGCATGTACCGCGGCCAGGCGAGGTATCCCTGGCCCATAATGGCGTACTTTTTTTAGATGAACTGCCCGAGTTTAAAAAACAGGTGCTCGAAGTGCTGCGTCAGCCCCTGGAAGATGGGTCTGTCACCATTGCCCGTGCCAGTTCTTCTTTGCGTTTTCCGGCCCGCTTCATGCTGGTTGCGGCCATGAATCCTTGTCCTTGCGGTTATCTGGGCGATGTGGTGCGACCATGCACCTGTAGCCCGCCGCAGGTGCAGCGCTACCGCAGCCGGCTTTCTGGGCCACTTTTAGATCGCATAGATATGCATGTCGAGGTGCCGCCGGTACCGGTTAAGGAGTTGTTGGAGCGTCCTGCCGGTGAGGCTTCCACCAGTATCCGCGACCGGGTACAGGCTGCCAGGCAGATGCAGGCAGAACGATTTGCCCGGCAACCGCATCTCTACTGCAACGCCCAGATGGGCACCAGGGAGGTCAGGCGCTATTGTCCGCTGGATGCAGCCTGCGCCCGCCTGCTCGACCAGGCCATCAGCCGGCTTGGGCTCTCTGCCCGCGCCTATTATCGCATCGTAAAAATCGCCCGCACCATTGCCGACTTGGAGGGCGTGTCTACCCGCATCCCTGTTTCTTCCTTAAAGCAGCAGCATGTGGCCGAGGCCATCCAGTACCGCCGCATGCAGTATGAAGTGTGAGGTGCAAGGGCAAACAGCGGTCTGCAGGACACGGCGATGAAAAAGACGATCTACACTGCATTACAGAAGAGAGTCGGACCTTTGTATCGGCTCACACCGGAAAGCCGTCAGCTTGTTTTTCGCCTGGCTGCCTTCATTCCTTTTGCCATCGTCTTGTTCTTCTTTGCAGTCCTGATTTGTGAACAGGTGAATCTTACCATGCATCGCCGCCTCCAGGAACCGGTTACCACCGGCCTGGCCTCGGGAATCAACACCTATGCACTGGCTTTTTATCGTAACGCTGCGGTGAAAATTGCCGAACAAGATATGGTGCAGGCAGTGAGCCGGGGGGCTATCGATCCGCAAAATCCTGAACTGAACCGGGCCTTAAATAACATCCGCAAGGTGTTGTATGCGGAGCTGGTTTTTGTGCAAGATACAAAGGGTAAGGTACTGTGCAGTTCATGGGATTCGGATGGCCACAGACAGGTTGGCGCAGACTACTCCAGCCAGCCCTACTTTAGCACAGCCATGGCAGGCGGGTTGGGACAATACCCTGGGGTGGGTGATGTTTCGCAGGTAAAGGGTCTGTATTTCAGTGCGCCGGTCTTCTCTACCGCACACACTACACCCAGGGCTGTGGTCGTGGTGAAATGGTCCTATGATGGACTCCGGCACATGCTCCTTTCTGTACAGCATGAGGTGCAGAGCCTTGTACTGTCGCCTGATGGCCAAGTGTTTGCCGCCACTGAACAGAAATGGGAGGAGCCCGGTGCCTGGCAAAGGGAGATGGCTAATCTTGAGGTGGTTGGTGTTGATGTCCAGGCAGGCGAAATTCCAGGTCTGACTCTTTCTTCTGTGTTGCTACGGAGCGTGCTACAGCGAACGCATGTGCAACAGGCCAGTCTTGATTGGCAGCCGCTGGATATGGATGGCTGGCACTTGGTGACCCTGGAGCCGGTGCATTATCCGTGGGCAGCGGTCCTGTTAAGCACAGCGCTGGTTGCTGCCCTGGGATTACTTTTGGCTATCATTGCCTGGCATGACTACCAGGGGCAGAAAATGGCCAAAAAGCTTGCCAGACAGGAGGAAGCCAGCCGCGCCGCCGAACTGGCCAGATTGGCTGCAGCCCGTGAAATCGAAACCATTTTCCGCACCAGTTTGGTGGGCATCGCCCTGATTCGTGCTAGGAGAATCGTCAATGTGAATGAGCGCCTGTGTGAGATGCTTGGCTATAGCCGCGAAGAATTGCTGGCAATCGACCTCCCCCAGTTGTTCTCCAGCTTTGGTGCCATGCGTCGTTTTATCCGTAGGCATGTGCGTCTCATGCTGGAAAGCGAGATTCTGCAGGTGGAATACAACATGCGCCGGAAAGATGGCTCCATCATCCCCTGCAGCCTGAGCGGCCGGGCCATTGACCCTGAGCATCGGGCCGAAGGGGTGGTGTGGGTCATTGAGGATATCAGCGCCCGCAAGGCGGTGAAACAGGAGCTGGAAAAGGCCAAGGAGGCTGCCGAAGCGGCCAATGTGGCTAAAAATGAATTTTTGGCCAATATCAGTCATGAGATTCGTACTCCCATGAATGGCATTCTTGGCATATCCCAACTGCTGCTGGATGGTGTGACAGCTTCCGTGGAGCAACGGGAGCATTTGGCCTTTATCCAGCGTTCGGCCCGGCGTCTGATGACACTTTTGAACGGCATCCTCGATTTTTCCAAGATGGAGGCCGGCCGTATGGAACTCAACGAGCAGCCCTTTTCCCTGCGCACTACCTTGCAGGATGTTCTCACCCCCATGGAGGTGCGGGCCAGGGAGCAAAATTTGGAATTGACCAGTACTGTGCATCCGGCCATTCCCGACCAGCTAGTGGGCGATGCGGACAAACTCATGCAGGTACTGACCAACTTGCTCGACAACAGTTTGAAATGTACCCGCGAAGGTGGGCTAAGCCTTTCGGTAGGGTCTGCCTGGGATGCCAAAGGACAGAGGCAGCTGTGCTTTTTTGTGATTGATAGCGGCATCGGCATTCCGCTCAGCCAGCAGAACATGATTTTTGACTCCTTTACCCAGGTCGACACCTCGCATTCCCGTCGTGTTGGCGGCAGCGGGCTGGGGCTGACTATTACCCAAACCCTGGTGAAGCTGATGGGTGGTTCCATCACGGTGGACAGTACTTTGGGCATTGGCAGCTGCTTTACCTTTGTTTTACCCTTAAAACCGGCAAAGCATTTACCGGCTGATGCCCAGATATTGCCACCAGGGGCGGCTCCAGCACGTAAACATCCCCTGCCATCGTCCGTGGCTGGCATCCCCGTGCTGGTGGCAGAAGACGAGCAAATCAACCAGGTGCTGATTTGCACTTTGCTCAGCAGGGCAGGCTATCAGGTCGACTTGGTTGCAAACGGTAAAGAGGCGTTACAAGCCTGGCGGCAGGGGAATTTTGCCTGCATCCTTATGGATATGCAAATGCCGGAGATGGATGGTTACGAGGCGGTGCGACGTATCCGCAGGGCAGAAGGAGAAGGGGAGCACATTCCGATCCTGGCCATGACCGCACACGCCGGACCGGCGGACAGGCGCAAGTGCCTGGAGGCTGGTATGGACGCCTATATCGCCAAGCCCATTGACGGTGCAGCGGTACTTACCTTGCTCAAGCGACTGATCAAGCAAAAAAACTCTGTACCAGAGCAATGAAACGATATGACTGTCTATAAACGGCTTCTTCTTTTTTTTCTGCTTGTTCTTGCCGCTGTGCCAGCGTATTGGCTGAGCCGCAATCTCACCAGTGCCCCAGATCCAGATGAATTGCTGCCGGCAGACACCTTGCTCTTTGTCCATTGGAACAATTTTACTCGCTTCTCCCAGGGATTGGCGCAAAGTCCCATGGTGATGCAGATGCAGCAAACAGGCTTTACCCGGGACATGCAACAACTCGGCCTGGACAGCACGCTCATCAGCTATTTTGACCGAGGTGCAGCGCTGCTTCAGTCTCTGAATTCCGTACCCCTGATTCAGGAGATTCTGCAGCATCGGGGTATGCTGGCATTGCTGCCCAACCAGACTCCTGACCTGGGATTAGTGGATTCCATCTGCGCCAGCCTCATTTTTATCCTACCGGAGCATGATGCAGCAGCCAACGAGAGCATCCAGGCCCTGATTGATGCGAGCAGCCCTGTGCAGACGCAGGAGTACCAGGGAGCCCTCATCACCGCCAAGCGATTACGCTCTGGACGCAGTCTGTACTCCAGCACCATCCACAACTTTACCCTCTATGCCTTTGCCCAGGGACCAATACACCGTTGCCTCGACCAGGCTGTTTCTCGCATGCTCGGCGGCACGCAAGCTGCACATGGTCAAAAGAACTGGCAACATCAACATCGTATTGTTCCTCAAGAGAAAGGTGAGTTCTTCTTCTATGCAGATGCCCATGCCCTGCGCTCCCAACCGCTGTGGGGACATGCGCTCTTCCCTTTGTGGCAGGGTCTGTTGTTCCAGCAAGTCATTGTGGCCCATGCAATTGATGGTAACCACACCGGGTTGAGCGCGACCCTGCGCTTCAAGGCCGATGAATTGAATGCCTGGCTGCAGAAACACGAACTCAAGGCATCGGCGCAGCCGCCTTTGAATGTTTCGCCAGATCCAGCCACCCTGCTCCATTTTTGGACAAACTGGTTCACTCCTGAAGTTCTGCACAGATTTATGGCTGCGGTCAACAACACTGAATTGGGTGCTCCGCTCTTTGCGGCGGCGAGAGATTTTTTTGACCAGGCATCCTTGAGCGAAGAGGAGTTTTATCGTCTGTTCGCCACTGAGCTTGGTTTGGTTGTCCGGGGAGAAAGAAATCAGAATGACACACTCAAGCCTTTGTTTTCTTTATATTTTAAGGGCCAGGATATGGTTGTGGTGCACGAGCGGCTGCAGCGTTTGTTCAGCGGTTTTCCCCTGCGCAGGGTCGAGTTGGAGTATGGCACAGAAGCCGTGACCTTCAGCATGGTCGGCGGCCTGATTCAGCCGGCTTTTGCCGTTATCGGCAGGCATTTACTCCTGGCGGACAATTTGCATATGGTCCAGCAGATGGCCACGCGTTTACGCAGGGGTGGGGAAAAGGCCACAGTCCTAGACGATGTCGGCAAGGAAGTCCCTGTTCATGCTTCCTGTTACCTCTTTATGCGCAACAAGCAGGTGGCAGAGGGCACCAGCCAGCTTTTGCAGTACCTTGTTTCAGCCAAAAATGAAAAAGGGGTGGCTATTCTCAAGGACCGACAAAAGCTGTTTGTGCGGCAGCTAGCCCTGCCCATGTTGGCAACTGCGGGCAAGGCGGAAAGCAGTCGTTTTTTCCTGGGCGCGGAAGAGGGCACGGTGTGGGCTGAATGGCAGTTTTTTCTGGAGTGATGCAGAAAACAAAAATCCGGCCCAGCCACGCAGGCTGGACCGGAAGATGGAACTGGGCTTTGGGGAGCAGAATTTCGGCAGGCTCAGAAGCTCCAAAGCTTACCCAGTTTAAAGTCAATACGGTAGTCTTCAAAGGCGGTGGGGGAGTCGGCATCGCGGTAGACCGGAAAGTAGGCACCAACACCAAACCACAGTTTATATTTGGGAAGGATGTAGTTTATGGCCGGGCCTGCATAGAGTTCTGATGTGCCGTTATTCATAGCAATGCCGTTCTTTTCGCCTTCGTCGTTATGGGTGAGGGCAAACTCCAAACCGACATCGAAATTATCGTTGATGATGTAGTGGTAGCTGCCGTTGAAGGTGATGGTGTAACCCTTTTCCACATCCTGATTGCCTTCCTCAAAGGGCTGGGCAAAGCCCAGGTCTGCATCAATACGGTGCTTGGGCTGGAAAACCTTGCTCAAACCAAGCTTGGTGTTCCATCCCCAGGCCCCGCCACCCGGTGGGTGGCTGTTTCCGCTCTGGCCGGTGGGCAGGTTCAATCCCAGGCAAAAGGACATGCTCACCGGGTCGCCAAAGCGTTCGCTTAAAAACATATAGGTGGCGCCTGCATTGAAATCGGTCCAGCCGGTGACACTGCTTTCACCCAGGTTACGATAAGGGTTAAGGCTGTTGTTGATATAGCCGGGCACCACGATGAGTTCCAGCCTGTCCAGCGGGCTGTAGCGGATCTTCAGCAGGTAGAGTTCGTTGACCAGGGTACGGCCGTCAGACTCGCCTCCATCAATAATATTGTATTTATTTCTGTAGGAAGAGTTAAATACGGTCAGCAGCATGCCCTTGGGTACGATGCCACCACCGCTGATGGCCGTGTTGACCGGGGTGCCGCTCAGGCCTCCCATCTGTTTCACCTTTGACGCAGGCGCAGCCTGGTACTGGCTACCCTCTTCCGCAGCAACGGCAATCCCTGCCGTAAGGCCCAAGGCCAAGGCAGCGGCCAGTACTGTTGTCGAACCTGTCTTTTTCATAGCTATTCCCTGTTCGGCTGTTTTTTAGCATTTTGCTCCTGTCGGAACGTCTTGCAGTCAAGTTTCCCTTATACCTGCGTTCAGCCAGTCTTACAGCTGGGAAATTTTCGAGTTTTCGCTTTTTCTTCGCATATATTCGTTTCAAAATAACTGATCGATAAAATCAAAAACCGGTAAAATTACGAGTTGTGGCAGCTCGTTGGTCGCGATATTTTTGCTGCAACCATGGGATGATAGACAGATGATCCGGTTGCCTTGCCGGCCGTTGTCAGTTCCTGGCAGCTGGAAAATGGCTGGTTGGATAAAAGCGGCAGAGAAAGGCAAGCAGGCCGAATCAGAAGCCTTTTCAGGCTCTGCTCTCGCAGAGGTGCGGAAGCTATTGAGCGGACAGCGGAGCAAAAAAGAAGACAGATATTGAAACAGCAACCACTTTATAGGGGAACATCATGCAATACGAGCTGAATGACGACACCCCCTGCGGCATCGAGGATCTGAGCGATCGGCAGGGACGATTCAAAAACAACTACTTCGACGGTTTGCCTGTCCGGGGCATTCATGCGGGCCTGTTTTTCATTATCATGGCCGCCTACTTTTTCGAGCAGTTCGACAACTGGAACTTCGGTTTTGTTGCGCCGGCACTGTCCATCTCGTGGAATCTGAAGCCCACCGACATTGCTACCATCATGTTCTGGTATTTCATTGGCATGACCTCCGGCGGCTTTCTCGGCGGGGTCATCTCCGATTTCATCGGGCGGCGGAAAACCTTCCTCATCTCCATCGTCATTTTTTCCGTTTCCTCGATTATTACAGGTTTAACCAGTAATTTTGCGGTATTTACCCTGTTCCGCGCCCTTACCGGCTTTGGTGTTTTCTGCATGATGGTGACTTCCCAGGCCTATATTGCGGAAATGGCGCCCTGCCAAACCCGTGGCATGTGGCAGGGCCGGGTAGCAGCTGTTGGTTTTTGTGCCGTGCCCTTTGTTGCGCTTGCCTGCCGTATGGTCATTCCTATGGCTGAGGAGGCTTGGCGTTGGATTTTCTACGCTGGCGGTCTGGGCATCATCCCCTTTCTCCTTGGCTTGAAGTATCTTAAAGAATCACCACGTTGGCTGGTTACCCGTGGGCAGGTCAAGGAAGCCGAGGAGGTTGTTGCGTATCTAACCGGCAAGGATGTCGATCTTTCCGATGCCATAAAGAGTGTGCAGCCCAAGGCTTCGGTAATGGAAGTGCTTACCGGTATGTTTACCCGGAGGTATATCGGCCGCACCATGCTGCTCATTTTCCTCTTTACTACAACTGTTCCGGCCGGCTTTTTGGTGGCCAACTGGACTCCCCAGTTGTTGAGCATGCTGGGTTTCTCGGTGAAAGACACCTTGACCGCCATGACGATTATCAGCATTGGTGTACCTTTGGGCTGTTTTCTCAACTCTCTGGTGGCCGATAAGGGTGGACGAAAGATACCGCTGGCTTGCCTGTTTGTGGGTGCCTCCATTACTGCCTTTATCTTCGGTGGTATGAAGACTTTGATCATGCTGACCGCTGCTGGTTTCATGGTTACGGTATTTAATATGGCTGGCAGTTTCCTGCTCTTTTCCTACACAGCCGAATCTTACCCGACCCGCATGCGCAACACGGCAACCGGCTTCCATAACGGCCTGGCCCGCTTGTCTGTATCCGGTTCACAGTTCTTTATTCCCCTTATCCACACTGCATACGGCTTTACAGGCATCTTTACTGCAGTGGCCATTCTCTTCTTTGCTCCGGTTATCCCGCTGATGCTCTGGGGGCTGCGCACCGGTGGTAAGAGCCTGGAGGAAATCGAGTAGTACGTACAGCACCCATTTTGAAGGGTATTGTGGAAGGGAAGCCTGGTTGCCGGGCTTCCCTTTTTTTGGAGTGGCTTGTACAGGGCAGGCAGTTTACGCAGGGTGGACGAGGCTTGGGGACCGATGCCTCTTCAATAATTGCTGCGTGATTATGTCATAAAAAGGGACGCAGTCCGAGATATATAGATAGATTGGCCAAGGACGGAGGTTCCTGCAACAGCGATTACGAACGGGTGCCGATATCCATATAGGGGGTGAGAGATGGTCCAATGTAGTTGGCTGTTGGGCGAATCAGGCGATTGTTTTTCCACTGTTCCAGAATATGTGCTGTCCAACCAACAGCCCGGCTGATGGCAAAAATCGGGGTAAACAGCTCGGTGGGGATACCCATGGCGTTGTACAGCGGAGCTGAGAAGAAATCCACATTGGGAAAGACCTTGGAATGGACCAGCATGGCCTTTTCCACTTCCTGCGCTATTTCAAAATAGCGGGTCTGCCCGGTCAGAGTGGTGATCTGGCGTGCCGATTCCCTGAGTACAGTGGCGCGTGGATCTTCGCAGCGATACACCCGGTGGCCAAAGCCAGGCACCTTTTTTTTGTCCGCCAGCTGCCGTTTGACCCAACCCTCTGCCTTGTAGGCCTCGCCGATTTCCTCCAGCATTTTCATGACTTCTGCATTGGCCCCCCCGTGCAAAGGGCCTTTCAGGGCGGCAATGGCGCTGGTCATGGCCGAGTAGATGTCGGTCATGGTGGCGGCGGTCACCCGGGCGGTAAAGGTGGAGGCGTTCAGCTCATGGTCGGCATGGAGGATCAGGGAGGTATCCATGGCCTTGACCATGATCGGATCCGGCTCCTCGCCCGTGAGGGTGTAGAGAAAGTTGAAGGCAATGCCGCAGTTGTAGCGCGGTTCAACCGGCTCGTGTCCGTTCCGCAGTCGCTGGTGGGAAGAGATAATCAGGGGAATGCGTTCGGTGATGCGTTGGGCCTTGCGCAGCAGGGCGTCCAGCCGGGTGTTGCCGCTGTCCGGATCCCAGTGACCCATGGAGGAAACAGCCGTACGCAGCACTTCCATGGGCGTGGCAGCGTGGGGAAACATGCGCAGGATCATGACGGTTTCCACCGGCAGTTGTACGAAGCCGGTAAAGCCATCCAGAAAGGCCTCGAACTCCGTCAGGCCAGGCAGGCGACCATACCAGAGCAGGTAGGCCACCTCTTCAAAGGTAGAGTGTTTGGCCAGGTCGGCCACGTCATACCCACGGTAGAGAAGTTGCCCTGCCTTGCCGTCCACCAGACAGATGGAAGAATGGCAGGCGACCACATCCGCCAGGCCATTGTTGCGAATAGGGGTTTCGGTTTGTGTATTGTTTGACATACTATTTATCCTTATTGAATATCTTACTCTTCCTGTTTTGAGCGAGTGAATTGGTCTTGTTCAGCGGTGGAGATACTGGTTTTTGTCCCTTCGTCGCTGCAGAATTCGGCCAGCAATGAGAATGGCGGCAACGACAAGCAAAAGACCCAGGCCCAGCCCGAGGAAAAATTTTCCCCATCCGCTGGATGTGCCAGTGGATGGCACTTCGACTTGTTGGGGTTTGACGTCTGAGTCGGCCAGAGGCGCGGGTGCAGCCAGGTCGGCAGGCGCCTCGTCCGTGGGCGTGCTGCTCTGAGCCGCTACAGGTAGGGCAGGCAGTTGGCTCAGTCCCTTATGCAAAAGCTCCAGCGCCTTGGCATCCCGTTCTTTTCTGTCTGCACTGCCCATAACCAGGGCGATGACCCGTTGACCATCTTTCGGGGCAGTGACGGCAATGGAAAAACCTGCCAGGTAGAAGTAACCGGTCTTGAGGCCATCCACACCAGGTGGTTGGCCAAGCAACTGGTTGTGGTTGCGCATGATAAAGGTATCGTTGCGGAAGCCCCGTGTGGTTGTACTGGTATATTTGAGAATTTCTGGACGCTTGAGCAGTTCCCGGCAGAGGATGGCCATATCCCTGGCTGTCGTCACGTCTGCTTGTCGTGCTTGGCTCGGGGGGAGCCCATGCTCACTGTGGAACACGGTCTTGTTCATGGCCAGCCGTTGGGCAGTGGCGTTCATTGAGCTGATAAAGGCTTCCCTGGAACCCGAAATATGGATGGCCAGGGCCGTGGCCGCGTCATTGGCTGATTGCACCATGAGCGCATAGAGGAGTTCCTCCACGGAAAATTGTTCCCTGGGGTCGAGGTAGACTTGCGATCCGCCCATCTTGGCAGCTTCCTGTGTTACCTGTACCATGTCATGCAAGCCAAGTTTTCCCTCTTCGATCTGACTCAAAACAATGTAGCTCACCATCATCTTGAGCATGCTGGCCGGATAGACCGGCGCATCTGCATTGTCTTCAAACAACACCTCTCCACCAGCTGCATTGACTACCAGGGCAGAGATATAGGGTCGTTTGGCTATGGTTTCACGCTCTTGTGGCGCTGCGGCAAAAACAGCGGAGCAGGAAAAAACAAAACAAACAATAAGAAAGACAGCACGCTTCATGACAAACTCCAAGACAAAACAAAAGTCGGGGCGGGAAAGGGCAGAGCTGGCAGGTAGCTGCGGATAGCGCTCCTGTTGATCAGAAAATGTAAAATAAAAAAGAAGAGGGTTTCAGCTATCAATAACCTGCAAAAATACCGGACAGGGTAGGTGCTGTCAATAAATCTCCAAATATTACCCAGCAGTTTGTGCTGTGATGTAGGCTTCTGCCTAGGAAAAATTATCGTTCCCTGGATTGTATTTAACTGCGCACCAGCATACAGTCGAAACGGATGGCTTTGCCTGTTAGGCTATAGCTAGGTGAGGTGCCGGCAAGCGGTGGACCCTTGCGTGGCCGTTTGATTACCAACTTGCGCGGACGGGCAGCAAGCGCTGCCTGCACCAGGGCTTTTTCGTTTGCGCAGGGTTGTTCCACCATTTGCAGGAGTTGCAGCTTTTTTTTAACTTTGGCGCTTTTCTGTCTGGGTGGGAACATGGGATCCAGCAAGATGAGGTCTGGCTCTATTTGGAGTTGTTGTAAAAAATCGATGCTGTTGCCCGGCTGCAGGTGCATACGGGCACAGATGGTAGCAAGTTCTGGATGTCCCTTTGCCCTGCGCAGGCCATCTTTGAGGAGCGCAGCAATTATGGGATTGTGTTCGCAGAGTTGAACCTCAAAACCTGCGGCTGCAAGGAGCAGTGCATCTTCACCCAGACCTGCGGTGGCGTCCACTGCCAATAGCGGTTCTGCTTCCTGCTTATGCCGTATCCGTGCCGCCCGTATCAGCAATTCACGGTTGAGCTGCCCTGGCTTAAGACGGGGCAGCATGCGCTCAAAATCGGCATGCAGCATATACCTGGAGAGTGCAGCCCCGATCAGGCCGAGGGCCAGGCCATTTTTATCCATGCGCAGCACCAGGGAAGATCCGGATGGTTTGTTCCACACCAGGGGCGCTTGCAGACGATTGGCCAGTTGTTCTGCCTGGGTGGGTGGGATGTCCCTGTCAGCCCACAGCACAAGCGGCAGCCGAACCGGGTGTTGTGGGGCAACCTGGCTATGCTGATCGTATTCCTTGGTCATTGCCTTTTTCCATGCATGCCGGTAAATTGGGCGGATCGGTCAACATCCTTGAAACCCTCTTGTGTGGTATCTTTTCATGCCTGTATCCATCCACGCCATCATTCCGGCCCGGTATCAGTCCAGCCGTTTTAAAGGCAAACCCCTGGCCCTGATACAAGGGAAGCCCATGATCCAGCACGTGGTGGAACGGGCCCAGGCCTCGCCTGTTCTTGCCCAGGTGGTGGTTGCCACCGATGACGAACGCATTATCCGCACTGTGGAGAGCTTTGGCGGCCAATGGATCATGACCCGGTCGGATCATGACTGCGGCACCGACCGTTTGGCCGAGGCTGCCGAACTTCTGAATATTGACGATGCGGATGTGATCGTCAATATTCAGGGTGATCAGCCCCTGTTTGCACCGGAGATCGTAGCGCAGGTGGCTGGTCCTATGCTGGACGATCCGGATTTGCCCATGGCCACCCTTATATACAAAATTACCCGGCCTGAAGAAATAACCAATCCCAATCACGTCAAAACCGTATTTGATCAGCAGGGACGGGCACTGTATTTTTCCCGTAGTCCTATTCCATTTTGCCGCCAAGATGGCGAGGCATGTCCTGCATATTACCGGCACCTTGGTTTTTACGCCTACCGCAAGAAATTTCTCAAGATTTTTGTCGCCCTGCCCATGGGCCAGTGGGAGCGCCTGGAAAAATTGGAGCAGCTGCGCGCCCTGGAGTTTGGCTACACCATTCGCGTAATCCTCACGGAACACGACTCCATTGAAGTGGATACGCCGGGCGATATCGACAAGATCGAGCAGATGCTGCTGGCGCAGGCAGAGCTCTAATGCAGCGAGCCGGACAGCCCATCGCCACTATCCTGGAGGAACTGCGCAGCGCGCGTTACAGCGCCCTGGATCTGCTGGCGGAAAACAGCGTAGAGGAGAGCTTGGTTTCACTGCTGTTGGGAGGTGAGGTCCAGGCTGTTGCGCCGGATTTGCTTGCCCAGTTCAATCGCTACCGGGAGCAGATGGAGCGCACGAACACCTCGGGAGTCAAGGTGGTGGTTTTTGGCGGAGGAACCGGCCTTGCGACCCTGATTGGCGGTGATTCCCGGCGCAATGACTGGCCAAAACAGCCCTTTTCCGGGTTGAAGCAGTTGTTTGCCGATTTGCACAGCGTAGTGTGCGTCACCGATGACGGTGGCTCCACCGGCGAGTTGCGCAAGATCTTGCCCCTGGTTGGCTTGGGTGATTTGCGCCATGTACTTTTGGCTGCCATCCGGCGGGATGAATTTATCCGCCTGTATGGCTTGAGCGAATCTGGTGCGCAGCAGCTGGCCCTAGGCCTGCACAGCCTGTTCAACTACCGTTTTACCGAGACGCCCAATTCCAGCCAGGCGCTTTTTGCGGCAAGCAACGTACCTGCGCAGGTGCTGCCTGGCCCGATGCGGGAGCTGTACCAGTCCCTGCTGGATGCCCTTTTTACCGATTCCCGCCTGCGACCGGTGCTGGAGCACCCCCAATGTCTGGGTAATTTGCTTTTGGCCAGCGCCATCTACAGGCATGTGGATGTACTCTGCCCGGCGGAGGAACTGCTGCGGCAGCCTGCCATGCTGCAGCGCGCCACGGAAAAGGGCCTGGCAGAGATGGCCCGGATACTGGGCATGCAGGAAGATGCGGTACTGCCCGCCATCCTTACCCCGGCAGAACTCAGTATGCTCTACAGCAACGGGGTTTTGGTGACCAGCGAGGACAAATCCAGCACGGCGCGGCGACAATACCCGGTGGATCGGGTGATGACCGCCTTTTGCGGCGAGGTGGTGCTGCATCCACGTTTGCTGGGCCTGATCGCCGAGGCCGATATCCTGCTTTTTGCTCCTGGCAGCCTATACACCTCCATTATTCCTATCTTGCAGATACCGGGCGTGCCAGAGGCGATCCGCACCAATCGCCGGGCCATGAAGTTGCTGGTGGCCAATATCTGGGTACAAAAGGGAGAAACCGACGCCACCCGCGAGGCACCGGAAAGGAAGTTCTATGTCTCAGACATGATCTGTGCCTACCACCGCAATATACCCGGTGGAACCGAGGACTTGTTTTCCCATGTGATTGCCTTAAATATGGCAGATATTCCCGGTTCGGTACTGCAACGCTATGCCCTGGAGGACAAGGAACCCATTTACATCGATCGAAGGAGGGTGCAACAGCTTGGCTTTGGTTTGATCGAGGCAGCGGTTTTTTCCCGGGACTTGCTGCGGCGCCAAAACCGCATCCAACACGATCCGGATGCTCTGGCCAGAACCGTCAAGGCCCTGTGGACCCTGTGCTGCTTTGGCCTGCTCCCCTGCCTTGCTCCGCAAACGCAGTTACCAGCAACCACGACGTGCCTTGCGTTGCACTGTTCCGGACGCCCTGTCCCTTCCCAACGCTACCAGGCCCTGCAGGAAAGGTTGTATTCTCTGGATATCGGCCGCATCAGCACAGTTGCCGAGGCAGAGAAAGAGGTCGCTACCCCCCTGCCTTCCACAGAGCGTCGTGCCCTGCTGCAGGCGATTTTGACCATTCTCTGGCGGCATCCTGATATTCCTTTGGCCCATCTCAGGGCACCGCAAAAGCTCTGGCTTGTGGATACTGCCATCTGGAAACGCGCCCAAGAGTGGGACAATATCTTTTCCTCCTACGATCCCCGGGAAAAACGCATCCTTATCCGGGAAGATCAGTACATTGATGCGCAGCACTTTGAAACTGCCTTTCTGGTTGCCCTTGGGCAGTCTTTACTGGGCAACTATGTGGCGACAAAGAGCATGGAGCCGCTGGTGTTTCGCGGTACTCCAGTGGGGCTGCTCTACCGGCTGCGGATGCGGGATGCCGACCAACTGGACGGTTTTCTTTCATATGAGGATATCAGCCAGTATCTGCGCCTGACCAGGATGCACTCCAGCCCGAGTGAACCCGGTGTTTTCACCAGGGCAGTGAATCTGACTGAGGGTTTCACCCCGCCTGGGTTGTTTTTCGGCCTTTTTTATGCCTGGTATCTCGATAGCTCCCTGGCGCCGAACATCGAGTACAAGATGTCCATTATGCGGCATGAACAGGCGGCGATGATTCCCGAACAGATGCGTATCAGCAGGCGGCGCGGCAGCACCATAGATTTTTTTCGGGAAAAGGTGTTCAAACAGGAATTCACGCAGGACAGCTGCTTGGAACAGTGACAAGGTGTGTTCAGGGCGCATGCAAGGAGTGTGCGCGCACGGTCGTTGCACTTGCTTTTCTTTGTTGTCATGGGCATAGTAATAAAGTGTTTAGTTGTCCTTTTCGTCTTGGAAGAGAAGCTGACCAATGAAAATTCTTGTGATTGATGATGATGCGCAAATTCGTCTGATGCTGCGTGAAATGCTCGCCTGGGAGGGCTACGATGTACTGGAGGCGGCAAACGGCCGGGAAGGCCTGCTCGTGCAGCGGCAACAAGCAGCGGATTTGGTCATCACTGATCTGATCATGCCGGAACAGGAAGGCTTGGAAACCATTACCTTCCTGAAGAGTGAATTTCCCGATCTGAAAATAATAGCGGTTTCCGGTGGTGGCCGGGTCAGCGCGGATCAGTATCTGCCCATGGCGCAGGAGTTCGGCGCAGACATGGTTTTTAGCAAACCTTTTGATATCCGCCAGCTGAGTGCAGCTGTCAAACAGCTGCTTGGGGCCCAATAAGCGTTTTGCCCTCCCGCTGTTGGCTGCAACCACTTTTGCTTATTGTTGTAGTACCACGCCTGTATGTATCTAGCCCGGAAGGAAAGCGGTCCAAATCGCTATGAATTTATTTTGCGGGAATCCTACCGCCGGGGCGAATGTTTTGTCTGTCGCGACGTGATCAACCTGGGGCAAGACCCTGGCGATTATCTGGTGTACAGTGGCGGCAACTCTTTTTACATTGATGAACAGCTGATTCAGCACTTACGATCCCAGGGAATCACTACTCCCTACGCCGAACTGGAAGACCTTTTTTTTCCCTTTGTGGATGCGGATATCCGCTTTCATCTGGAGCCCTTTCGTCAGCGGTACCGTTACCACTGCTGGAAACGCGCGGATGAATCGCTGCGCAGACGTGGCTTGGAGGAAACCCACCCCTTTGACCGCCGCCGCTTGCACTATCTCAGGCTGGGCCGCAGTTCGACTCAGGCCGTGGAAAAAACCCCGGCCCTGTATACTGTTCTTCTTGAAAAATCGCGCGACGAGATCGAGCAGTTCATCCTCACGCAGGAGCAGGCCCTGGAGCCTCGGGAATTTCAATACTATCTTTTCTCTGTTTTTGATTTACAGCGCCATTTCCAGGAAAGCTATGCTCGTTCCATGCCCCATGCCCTGGAACGCGACCGGATGGATGTTTTTTTTCTGGAGGAATTCTGCGCCCTGGCCAGGGATGCCCGCTTCTGGCAGGGCTATCCCCTTGGTACGGAGCTGCCACAGTACCTGCTCCGCTACCTGTTTATGTATTTTGATCTCATTCCTGATGACCTGCCACACTGGCGGCCATCCTTTTTCAGTCGTGGCGGCAGGCGTTTTCGCCGCAGCCAAGCCGGTGCAGCCACTCCTTCGCGGAGCGGCATGACGCGCCGTGATGCGCTGTTAATTTTTTCCCTGAGCGCCGAAGAACTCGGCAACATGAATAAAAAATCCCTTGCCCGTCTGTACCGTAAAAAGGCGCAGAAAATACACCCGGACAAGGGTGGCGATGCCGAAGCCTTTATCCGCTTGACTGCAGCCTACGAAGAACTGCTGCCCTCACTGCGATGAAAACTGCTGCCGCTGCACCAGAGGCAGAGACCCAGATGACAAAAGAGGTGGGGCTGAGGGTGCTCTGGGCCATTGTTTCACCCATTTTTCGCACCCATTGGCTGCGGATACTTGTCGGTCTCATCACCCTTATTTCAGTGGATTTTCTGCAGCTGCTCGTTCCCCGTCTCGTGCAGGAGGCGGTGGATGCCCTGGCAGCGGGAAGTGCCACTACAGCCCTGCTTGGCCGCATTGCCGGGATCATTTTCCTCTTTGCCTTGACCATGGCCGGGCTGCGGTTTGTCTGGCGTTATATGATCATCGGTTTTTCCCGCCTTTTGGAGCGCAACCTGCGCAACCGGCTTTTTGAGCATATCCTGCGGATGGATCAGCCCTTTTTCGAGCGCCGTACCACAGGTGATCTTATGGCGCATGCCAGCAACGATCTCAGTGTGGTCCAGATGGCTTTTGGCATAGGCGTGGTGGCAGCGGTGGATGCCCTGGTCATGTCGCTGGCTGCCCTGGCCTTCATGCTGGCCATTGATGTACGGCTCACCCTGATAGTTCTGCTGCCCATGCCGCTACTCATTATTGCCACCAAGAAGCTCTCTGGCATGCTGCACCGCCGTTTCAACCTGGTGCAGGAACAGTTTTCCCAGCTTACAGAGTTTGCCCGGGCAACCTTGGTATCCATACGCCTGATCAAGGCCTACACCCTGGAGGATTTTCAGGCCCGTCATTTTGGCCGGCTGGGTAATGACTATGTGCAGAGCAATCTGCGGGTCGCCCGGGTGCAGGGCCTGCTTGCCCCAACCTCTACCCTGGTCGGCAGTGTCGGCATGTTGCTTTTGCTGTACTATGGTGGAGTTTTTGTCATAGAAGGCCGCATCAGCATCGGTGGGTTTGTTGCTTTTGTCAGCTATCTGACCATGCTCATCTGGCCGATGATGGCTGTGGGCTGGGTGGCGAATATCGCCCAACGCGGCATCACCAGCCTGCGCCGGATACATCAGGTGTTGGCAGTCGAGCCCTGTGTGGATGGTATGGATGCCACTTCTCTGGGCACTCTACCGCCAGCGGCCAGGGTCACCTACAGCTGCCGCCAACTGCGCTTTACCTATCCGGCTGCCCAGCAGCCAGCCTTACAAGACATTGATCTTGAAATTGGCGAGGGTCTGCTTGGCCTTACCGGCCGCACCGGTTCGGGCAAATCTACCCTGTGCAGGCTGCTTTTGCGTATGTACCCGGTTGAGTCAGGCATGCTTTTTTTTCAGGGGGAAGATGTAACCAGGCTCGCACAGGCCTTTATCCGCAGCCATATTGCCTACGTGAGTCAGGAAACCTTTTTGTTCGCCGACAGCATTGCCGCCAACATCGCCCTGGGCAGACCAGAGGCCAGTATGGACGAAATCCGGGCGGCCGCAGTCTTAGCCGCCATTGACGAAGAAATTTGCTCCTTTGCAGGCGGTTATGAGGCAGCCATTGGCGAGCGCGGGGTCAAGCTCTCGGGCGGGCAAAAACAGCGCCTTGCCCTGGCACGCGCCCTGCTTTGCAGGCGGCCCATGCTCATCATCGATGATGGCCTTTCTGCGGTGGATGTGGAAACCGAGCAAGAAATCCTGCACAACTTGCGCAGCCTGCCCTCAGGCCGCACCATCCTCCTTGTTTCCCACCGGGTGAATGTGTTGCGCCACTGCGATAGCATCGTTGTCCTTGATGAGGGTCGCATCAGCGGGGCAGGCAGTCACAACGATCTGCTCGGGCATGATTTTTACCGGATCATGGTGGAGAAGCAGCGCAGCCATGCTTAACTACGGCTATTCAGAAGAGGGCAGGCCGGGTTCGGTGGGCGATTTTGCGCTATGGCGGCGCATCCTTGGCTACAGCGCCCGCTATAAAGGTGCCCTGACCATTGCGGTGATCCTGGCCTTGGCAGTGAGCATTTCCACGCTGATTATGCCGCAGCTCATGCAGCGCGGTATTGATCACTATATCCTGGCCACAGACCTGGCCAATGAACTGCGGACACAGGGATTGGGTCGTATTGTCCTGCAGTACACGCTTTTGGTGATGCTGGTTTTTGTTTGCACCTTTGCCCAAATGGTCATGTTGGAATGGGTGGGGCAGTCAGTCATGCACCGCATGCGCCAGGACCTGTTTACCCACCTTCTTGGCCTGGATCTCCGCTTTTTCCACAGTCAACCGGCTGGCCGGCTGGTCACCCGCCTCACCAATGATATCCAGAACATGCACGAAATGTTCACCTCGGTGATGGTGGTGCTTTTCAACGAGGCCCTGAAACTGACGGGTATTTTTTTCTTTCTCTTCTGGATGAACGCCCGTTTGGCCGTGGCCATGCTGATTTTTGCCCCCATTGCCCTGGGCGCGACCTGGATTTTTTCCCGTCTTGCCCGGGATAAGTTCAGGGATATCCGTATCCAACTGGCCAAGATCAACGCCTTTCTTGCCGAAGCCTTGAGCGGCATGGGCGTGATTCAGGCCTTTGGCGCGCAACCACGCAGCAGTGCGCTTTTTCAGCGGCTCAACCAGGAGTACTTGCAGCGAACCTTCAGTCAGATCAAGGTGTTTGGCATTTTCATGCCCTTTATCGAGATGCTGGGCACCGTGGCCATTGCGGTGATTGTCTGGTACGGGGGTGGCGAGGCCCTGCGCGGCCAACTGACCATCGGCGAACTGGCAGCCTTCATCGCCTATATGCGGCTTTTTTTTCAGCCACTCAGGGAGTTGTCGCAGAACTATTCCATTGTCCAGTCAGCCATGGCTTCGGCTGAGCGCATCTTTGAAACCCTGGACACCCGTCCGGACATCCTGCCGCAGTTGCCCGACAGCACCAGGCCTGCAGCACGTGCTGGAACTCCAGCGACCGGCCCCTGCGAGATCCAGTTTCAGAATGTGGATTTTGGCTACAGCCCAGGCGAGCTGGTGCTGCGCCAGATCAACCTGAACATTGCTCCAGGCGAAACCGTGGCCCTGGTCGGGGCCACCGGCGCGGGCAAGACCAGCATGATTTCATTGCTCACTCGTTTTTATGATCCGATACGTGGTGCGGTGCTGATTTGTGGCCAGGATATTCGCAGCATGCCACTGGGTGAACTGCGCCGCCGCATTGGTTTGGTGATGCAAGATGTTTTCATCATGCCAGACACGGTGCTGGCCAATATTATTTTGGATCAGCCCCGGGAAGATCAGTGGCTGGAGCGCATTCTGGCACAGACCGGTCTGCACCGTTTCATCGAACGCTTGCCCCAGGGACTGCAGACCCGCATCGGTGAAGGGGCGCTTAATCTGTCTTTGGGAGAAAAACAGCTGCTCTCCTTTGTGCGCGCCCTGTACCGTAACCCGGAAATCCTCATACTCGACGAGGCCACCGCTTCCATAGACTCTGAATCCGAAAACTTACTGGAACAGGCCGTTGCCGCAGGCTTTGCCAACCGCACCTCCCTGGTGATTGCCCACCGACTCTCCACCATCCGCCGGGCAGATAGAATTGTGGTAATGGATCAGGGTCGCATTGTCGAAATTGGTCGCCACGAAGAACTGCTTGCGCGGGACTCCCGCTATCGCGACCTGGTGCGCATCGACGAACTACAGACTACATAGTCGCAAAATAGCCTTGGGCTGCCTGCTTTCCTGTTTTTCGCTAGCAGGGTAAAAGGCTGCGTTGCCGCATAGATGTGTCGTCTATGGAGTCGTAGTGGCCTCGCAGGCCTGCAAGGCTTCGGCAGCCCGCTGCAGGTGCGCCTTTTCGGCCTGGGCGATGGTTAAAAACACTTCGGCAACCGCTGCTTGGCGGAAACGTTGTGCCAGGCTGCGGTAGAGGTCATAGGCAGCGTATTCGATGGCCATGGCCAGCTCAAAAACCGTCTGACAGGGATTGCCACCACTGCGTGCCAACTCGGTGTCGATGTTTTCCCGGGAAAATCCACCTTCGATCAGATCATCGGGCAGTTGTGCGTACAGTGCGTCAAAATCAGGGACATTGGCCTGATCCTGCTGCATGGCCCTGTAGAGCAGGCGAGCGTGGGCTACTTCCTCGGCAGCCAGATCGTGCAAGGGTTTGGCCCAGTCTTCACCGCTAAATTGCTTCTGCATGGCACCATACACTAGGGCGGCCCCCCGTTCCAAACTCATGGCCTGCAGCAGGCTTTCTGCCTGCGTATCAGTGGGAGGAAAAAGGTGCAGACGGGGCACTTCCGGCAGGAGCACACCCTGCCAGCCCAGAATACCACCTGTTAGATTCATGATTTTCCCTTGAAACTCCGGCTTGTTGGCAATTGAGACAGCAGCGGCGCGTGAACTTAGGCCGGAGCGACAATAAAAGACGATGTCACGGTCCAGCGGCAGTTCATCCGTACGATCCGGCAGTTCCTGCAAAGGGATCGGTACTGCGCCGGGCAAATGAGCCTGGCGGTATGCCTGGGGCTGGCGTACATCTACCAACAGGTATTCTTTTTCTTTTTTGCGGGTCTGCATTTTCCGCAGTTCATCGGCTGTAATATCATAGAATTGCATAGTGTTACCCTTGTTATAGTAGGTGGATCTGTCTTTAGGTTTGTGTGCTCTGTTTGTCTGGGCAGACGGTTGGTCAGTGGCTGTACCTGTTTCAGGGCTCTGTACCACATTGGCCGTAAGCTGGATTAGCTTGCCTTTTGCCTGGAAACCGCAGGACAATACTCATTATTTTAGGAGGACCATGTCGAGGACTGCATCATCTCACCAATGGAGCTGATTCCTATTGTTCAAAATCATGTTGTGTTTTGCAAGTGAGCCGCAGTGCACTGGAGGGTTTTTTGAATATTTTGACGAAGAAAAATATGCTGCCACCCAGTTCAGCGGGACCAGTGTGTTCATGGTAATAAATGAGACAGTGTTTTTTGTGCACAAGCTGTTTTCCGTATCAGAAAGCGACTATTTTTGTGGTTATAGGGAAGATCAAAAAACTAGCTGGATACTGTCCCGTGCTGCCCAGTGGTCAAGGCATTGTCATGTGCCAGTCAATTGGAGGATGGTGGCAGGGGTGGGGCATCTGCGTGGAGTACTGCCGCAAAACAGGAAAAAAAGACCCAGGCTCGCTCACCGCGCTCCAGGCCAAGTTGTTCTGCTGCCGGGCGAGAAAGTAAGGCACAAAACTCCACCCCGCCGACGCTGCGCACAATGTATTCGACCACCAGGGAACTCTCGGTAATTCGTACAATCTCTCCGAAAAAACAGTTGTCTGCACTGCAGGTTGGCTCATTTTTACTGAGGTGCAGCCAAGGTGCCTTGATTTCGGCGGTGACAAACTGCCCCTCATGCACTCCAAGGCGTTTGAGGCTGTCCATGGTGATGATCACCCGCAGACTTTGCTGCGTGGCCGTGTTGACCTCTACCAGCGCTTGCACCGTTCCCTGACAGACTGCGCATACCCGGCCGTGGAGAGTGTTGCGGGCACTGCTCAACTGCTTGCCTTCCCGTTCAATAAACCAGGCGGTCATGTCCTGCAGGGTATTTTCGTCAAAGGGACTATATGCTGTGGTCAGACCAGCGGTGGCCTGACCGAGAAATTGTTGCACTGCAGGGAGGGGGATGTTGGCCTGCATCAGTTCCACGGCGCGCGCGCGGCGAATCATCTCTGGGCTCCCCAGTTGCTTAGCAAAACCACACTCATCAGCACGCTCATAAAATTTGCGGCGCACAAAGGCAGGGTCCACCTGCAGGCCGTTTTGCTCGAGATACTCACAGAAGGCAGCATCCTGTAAAAGGAGCTGGAGTTCATGGCTGATATCCTTTGCCAGGGCAAGATCGCGGCCAGGTTTGCCCTCACTCTCTGGAATGCTCAGTTTATGGGCTTTGCTGTCCAGGGCCTCTTTGATATCCAGGCGTAAAACCTCACTCAACTTGATGCCAGCGTAGCGGATAAGAAGGAAGATAAGCAGGATGCGGTTTCTGGCCAGGCGCAGACCTGGACGTCCCTCTTCAACCCAGGTGCGGAAGGAAGCTTCCAGCTTTGCCAGTTGGTTGCTGTTTAGGCAGCCATCGTCCTTTTGTACTTTTTTTTTGCTCATGCCAGTGCCTGCTTCGGTACCATGGTGGCGGCGGGAGTGCTGTTTCCCGGGCCAGAGAGTACTCGTATAATCCGATTATCTTAACGAAATTGCGGAGATAAAGGAAGAGGAAGAAATAAGGTTTTGAGACGAAATTTTCTTTATAAATTTCTTGACCTGCAGCCGCAAGGACGGTATTAAGAATTTAAAGGCACGAAAATAAAAACTATCGTGTCCCATGGTCGTGCGTACATCCCCGACACCAGATGCAGGAGAACGTCATGTATTTTCCCCTTTCCGGAGTCACCGTCGATCCCTGGCTGCCACCGCTTGTCTCCTTTGTTATTTCTTTCTTTACCTCCATGGGTGGCATTTCCGGTGCTTTTCTCCTGCTCCCCTTTCAGATGTCTTTTTTGCAGTACACGCATCCCTCGGTCAGTTCTACCAACCAATTTTACAACATCGTTGCCATTCCACCGGGGGTTTACCGCTACTGGCGGGAGGGACGCATGCTCTGGCCACTCACCTGGACAGTAGTACTGGGCACCCTGCCCGGTGTGTTCATCGGTGCCCTTGTGCGGGTTGGCGGTTTGCGCGACCCTAGAAATTTCAAGCTGTTTGCCGCCTTGGTGCTCTTGTATATCGGCGGCAAACTGGTGCGTGATCAGTTGAAAAAAGGTGGTGGCACCAGCCGTCCGAGTGAGCAGCGGATGCAGAAGGAGGTGAGCAGGAGAAATACCACAGCACAGGCAGTGCAGGCAGATTATACTGTGCAGGTTACAAGCACCAATGCGCGCCGTTTCAGCTTTACCTTCCAGGGGGAGCAGTTTGACGTCAACAGGGTGGGGGTCTTCCTGCTCTGCTTTGTGGTTGGCATTGTCGGTGGCATCTACGGTATTGGCGGTGGCGCGATTATTGCCCCCTTTCTGATCAGTTTCTGCAGATTGCCTGTTCATACTATTGGTGGGGCCACCCTCATGGGCACCTTGGTCACCTCCATTGCCGGGGTGAGCTTTTATACGGCCATTGCTCCTTTTTATCCAGATTTGACCGTGGCGCCGGACTGGCTGCTTGGCTTGCTTTTTGGCCTGGGCGGTATGCTTGGCATGTACTGTGGTGCTCGTTGCCAGAAGTATGTTTCTGCCAGGCTGATCAAGTGGCTTTTGGCCAGTATTATTCTGCTGACCGCGGGCCGCTATCTGCTGGAGTTCTTTGCCTGAAGACCGTCGAACAGGCCAAACGCGACCTGCATGGCCTTACTTGTTTTTGAACAGGGAGGTTTCGTGGTAGAAGGGCAGGGTGTTGGCTATGAGGGTGGTAAGTTCGCCGCTTTCTTCCTTCTCTTGCAGGTAGGCGTTGAGCAACAGGCGCAGGTTTCGGTCTTTGGGGCGCAATATCCAGACAATGTTCTCCCTGGTTAAGGGCGTAAGGCCAGGGATCAGACCTTGCTCAATGTGTATTGAAGCGTAGTGGAAGCAGGTGGGCATGTCGTGGAGGAGCACATCAATACGCTTGGCCAAAAGCGCATTGACTCCTGTCTGGGTCGTGGCGAAAACCTGATGCGTGCCTTTAGCCCTGAGCGAACGGACAAAGGCAGGGCCTGCACTACCCAGAACCGTGCCAATGCGCACATCGGCTGCCTTGAGCCCGGCTGCTGTAGCCAGTTGTTTATGCTCACCTAAAAACATCAGCGGTACCAGACCGGAGTCGAGGTAGCTTCTGGTGGCGGCCAAGCCACGCTGTTTCGCCTCAGAGGCCGTGAACCCGGCCATGATCACATCCACTTCGTTTTTGTTCAGCGCCTCAAGAAGGTCCCTGCGTGGCAGAGACAAGTAGGTGATTTCTTTGTTGGTGTAGCTGCTAAGCCCCGCGGCGAGTTGGGCGTCCAGACCACCTGCCGAGGTTGTATTTTGGTATGCCAGGGGAGGTGCGTCAGTGGCCAGTCCAACCCTGATGGTGGTTGGTAATTTGTCTGGGTCGATTGTACTGCTGAAGGGCAGAGAACTGCAGCCCGGCAGCAGGAGTGCAAAAAGGGCGACAAGCGCGAGAAGATGGAATGCTGTGTGGTAAAAGGGGGGGTTGCGCATATTGCCAAAGGAAATCGACGAAGAGGATAAGAAGCTTGGAGCGTGCTCACCCGCGGCAGCCTGGCTTGTTCATGGTGCAGTCTCCACGGCAGGCGCGAATGTCTGACTGGAGAGGGTAGTGGCAATATCCCTGCTGAGATCACTTAAAACTTCTGAGGCAGCAGCCACATAGGCCTCGTAGCCAGTCCCTTTGATCGTGAGCGTCTGGGCAAAGACCTTCCTGGAAAGTATCCGGCGTTGGTTTGGATCGCTAATGGTGGTCACCGCCCGCAGGGTAAAATGCTGGGCATTGCCACTGAAGCGGATGATTTCCGTTTCCACCTGATACAGGGCTTTGCTGTAGCGCGGTCCAGGATACAAGGTCACATTGGGACTTGCCAAAAGTATTTGCAGATTGGTGGCCAAGTTGGCGCTGATTTGCTCATCTAGCGGTCCGGCCCACAGATGGCCTACCAAAACTTGCGGCCCTGTGCCAGCCTTTTCCACCACAATGCTTTTCTGTTGCAATTGCGGCGGCAGGCGAACCGGCATGACCATGATCATGCCTGGCAGGTCGGCGGGTTTGCCACCCACTGGGCTGGATGAGCGCAGCGGCTCCAACACATATACCGTGGTGGGGGCTGGTTTACTGATGCAGCCGGTTAGCACAAGCATGGATAACAGGCCGGCAATACAGGCGGATGGGAGTTTTATGGGCCTTGTCATTATTTTTCCTTGCTCTTGCCAAAGAGCAGTGCGTTGGGATTTTGACGCAGGTAGTCGGTCAACTCACGGATGGAGCTGGCAGCCCTCTCCATTTCGTGCATAGTGCTCCGCAACTGATAACTGACATCGGAGTCACTTGCGGTCAGGCGTTCCAGATTGCCCAGGGAGTTGTCCAGTTTATCGCTGCTGGTCTGTAAATTGGTCAAGAGTTTGTGCAGGCCACTACTCACTGGTTGTAACTCCTTGTGCGCTCCTTCAATAAAACTCTTGGCTTCCCCCATAGTGGCGGAAAAATCCGTTATCCCCTGATTGATTTCGTCCAGCAGGGCTGGCAGGTTTTTGTTCACCCCGCTCAGGATGGACTCCAGCTGCTGCACCGAGGCGCTCAGGGATTTCACGGTCTCACCTGTGCGCTCAGAGCTGATGACTCCATTGAGAGTATCCAGGGAAATCGCCACCTTGTTGAGAATTTCCTCCAGGGGCAGACTTTCCAATTTTTCGGTGATTTTGTCCAGCCCAGAAGACAGAGTCGGTATTTCAAGGACATACTCCGGTGCCCCATGCAAAACCGGTTCAGATCCTGGGTTTAAAAAGAGTTCCACATACTGCTTGCCGGTGAGCAGACTGCTTGAACGCATTTGCGCCCTGAGCCCGCGATTGATGAGTTCTTTCAGGGTTTCCCGCATCTGTTCGGCATCCTGGCCCCGGCCCCCATCCGGATGAATTTGCTGCTGCAAGTCCATGTACACCGGAATGATGAGAGTGCCCTGTGTTTCGTCGTAATTCAGCTGAATGCTGCTGACGCGGCCGATGGCCACGCCTCTGAACGCCACTGGCGCGCCCACATCCAGGCCGTGCATGGAGCCGGAAAAGAAGGCGACGCAGCGCACCGTGTTGTCTTTGATCGTGAATTTTCCCAGCACCATAATGGCGGCCACTGCCACAGCCAATGCGGTGAGGACAAAGGCGCCGATAAGGGTAGGGTTGGCTTTTTTGCTCAAATGTTTCGTATCTCCCTGTTGCCGGTTCCCCTGGTGAGGAAACGGATGAGTGTGTTGTTGTCGCTTTCCTTGAGCAGCTCTTTGGGGTCGCCACTGGCGAGCATGGTTTTGCTTTCGCTGTCCAGAAAGACGGAGTTGGTGGCAATGGCGTAAATCGACGCCAGTTCATGGGTGACGATCACCACGGTCGCGCCGAGGCTTTCCTTGAGCTCCAAAATGAGATCATCCAGGTTGCGGGCGCTGATGGGGTCAAGCCCGGCGGATGGTTCGTCAAAAAAGAGAAACTCCGGGTCCAGGGCAATGGCCCGGGCAAGCGCAGCCCGTTTGCGCATACCACCGGAGATCTGTGAGGGATAAAAATCCTCAAAGCCGGCCAGGCCAACCAAAGACAGTTTGAAGGAAACCAGATCCTGCACGGTGTTTTTGTCAAGCGCCGTATACGTGGTGATGGGAATGGCGATATTTTCAGCCAAGGTCATCGAACTCCAGAGGGCCCCGGCCTGGTAAAGGATACCGCTGCGGCGAATGACGCGGTCGCGACCTTTGCTATCCAATTGCCAGAAATCTTCGTTGCCGTACAGCACCTGGCCTGCGGCCGGTTCCTTGAGCCCGGTCAGGTGCCGCAGCAGGGTGGATTTTCCACAGCCACTGCCGCCCATGATAACAAAGATGTCCCCTTTCTCCACCGTGAAATTCAGATCCCGCTGTAGCACAAAGGAACCGTAGGCCATGGTCAGATTGTTGACGGTGATCGCTGCCATATCATCCATGGGCTTAGAGCACGTTGAAGATAATGGTGAGGATAGAGTCGGAGATGACGATGAACACAATGGAGGTGACCACGGCCGAGGTGGTGGCTTCACCCACAGCCATGGCGCTGCGGCCGCACTCCATGCCGCGCAGGCAGCCGGCAAAACCGATTAAAATGCCGAAAACTGCACTTTTGGCCACACCTTGGAAACAGTGGTACAAGGTGACGGATTTGATCGCCTGGTTCAGAAATTCGTTCAAGGACAGATCCAGCACGGTGTAGCCGATAAAGGCCCCGCCAAGAATACCCATGACATCGGCATACACACACAAAAGCGGCATCATGAGCGCCAGGGCAAAAAGACGGGGCAGAACCAGGAAGCCAATGGGCGAGATGCCCATGGTGCGCAGGGCGTCAATTTCCTCGTTGGTCTGCATGGTCCCGAGTTGGGCGGCATAGGCTGCGCCAATGCGACCGGCAATGATAATCCCGCTCATCAAGGCACCCATTTCCAGCACCATACCCAGGCCCACCAGGTTAGCGATATAGATTTCCGCGCCAAACATCTGCAACTGGACAGCACCCACAAAGGAGAGAATCACGCCCACCAGAACTGCAATCAGGGTGACGATAGGCAGGGATTCCACCCCACAGGCCTGGATAAAATACAGGAAGTCGCGCATCCGGAAAGGGGATTTGCCGGTAAACAGGCGCAGTCCTTCCAGTACAAGTTCGCCGGTGAAGGTGGCCATGCTGGTAGCGCTGTCGTGCACAGCCATGGCCTTGACACCGACGCGGTAGAGCAGGGAGCCTTTTTCTGCCTGCCCCCTCCGCCCTGTGGTTTCTGTTTGGCTGGCGAGTCGCAACAGACGGAGCGCACCTGTGGGCAGAGATTCTTCTTCAATGGGAAGATCCTGCTCCCTGACTATTTGCGCAAGTTGCTGCAAAAAGATCAGCAGCCTGGTATCCCAGGCCCCAAGCCCAGCACCATTGACCGTAATCCGGGTCGTGTCGGAGCCGAGTGCCTGCTGGAACTCGTCCAGGGTGGGAACCGGGCTCTTGAGCGTCCAGTCGCCGTCCAGATTGATCTGGAGAGTGCCGGGTTGCGGGGTGCTCAGGGTGTAGGCCGGTGATGGTGCGGGCATGGCAGATTGTACTGGTGGCTGGAAACTAGGGGGTAAGGCGTAAGTGGTATAAACAAAGACAAAAATATGAGGGGTGCAGGGTATAAATACGCTGACGGCTTATTTTTCCGCCGCGATTCAGCCAAAGACTGAACAGCGGCAGAAGTCGCGCCAAGGTAGTTGTAGTTTTATTTCTTTAGTTCTTTTAATCTACAGGGTAAAAATATTCTTTTTCCGCCCCACACTTCGGACAAACCCAGTCATCCGGCAGGTCGGCAAAGGCGGTGCCTGGTTCGATCTTGTTCTCGTAATCGCCTTCGGCCGGGTCGTAGATGTAACCGCAGGGGCATTCCATTTTTTGCACGACGTGTCTCCTTGAATTAAGGTAAAGGGATGCGCCATGTTCAGGCAGGGCGCTTTGATTTTGACTGATGACCTCTGATTTTTACCAAGGATGAGACATTGTATCCATACTTGCGTTTGCAGACAAGGAAAAGAGAAAAGGGTGTGTCATGCAAGGCCATGTGGGTACGGAAGTGATCTGTTTGCCTGATTCGTTTTTTACAGACAATTAGCTGTTGACAAAGATCGAGAAAATAGAGTCTAATCAAATATTGTGCATTTGATATTTTGTGGGTGTTTTGTGCAAGAGGAGGCACGCATGTACGCAATAATCCGCACCGGCGGGAAACAATACCAGGTGGAAGCCGGCGACCGGCTTCGGGTGGAGAAGTTGGAAGGCGAAGTCGGCAGTACCGTTGAACTCGACGAAGTGCTGCTCGTAGTGGACGGTGAAACCGTTCAAATCGGCCGTCCACTGGTGGAAGGTGCTAAGGTACTGGCCACCATCCTGGAGCAGGGACGGCAGAAGAAGGTGATCGTCTTTAAGAAGAAGCGCCGCAAGGGCTACCAGGTTAAAAAGGGTCACAGGCAATTGTACACCGCGCTCAACATAGAAAGTATTTCTGCATAGGCGCTGGTTGAAAAGATAGAGGAGGAACAAAGATGGCACATAAAAAAGCGGGCGGTAGCTCACGTAACGGCCGTGACAGTATCGGCCAACGGCGGGGAGTCAAGCGCTTTGGCGGCCAGAATGTCAGCGCAGGCAGTATTCTGGTACGGCAACTGGGTACCAAAATCCATCCAGGCAACAATGTTGGTTGCGGGCGTGACTACACGCTTTTTGCAAAAATCGATGGTGTCGTGCAATATGAGGCCTTTGGGCGAGGCAGGAAGCGGGTTTCTGTATACCCTGCCGAGTAGCAGGCCTTCCTTGGCCGGGCCGGTTATCTGTATTGGCACCGGCTCCAGCATATCTTCAAAACCCGGTATCGACAGCTTGTGTCGTGCCGGGTTTTCTGTTCAACATCTGCAGGATTGATCATGGGCTTTGTTGACGAGGCCAGGTTTTTTGTCGGCGCTGGTAAGGGCGGCAATGGCTGTGTCAGCTTCCGGCGGGAAAAATTTGTTCCCAAAGGCGGTCCCAACGGAGGCGACGGTGGCAAGGGGGGCGATGTGTATTTGGTTGCTGATCCGAATATGCATTCACTCCTGGATTTTCGTTTTCGCTCACATTTTAAGGCAGAGGCCGGACAAGGCGGGCAGGGCAGTGATCGGCACGGCCGCAATGGTCGGGATTGCATCGTTGCTGTGCCATTGGGTACAGTTGTTCGCGATGGTGAAAGCGGCGAAATGTTGGCCGACCTGACCCAGCCGCAGCAGCGTTTTTTGGCAGCCCGCGGTGGCCGCGGTGGCCGGGGCAATCGCTACTTTGCCTCTGCCACAAACCGTGCACCCCGCCAGGCCACCCCAGGTAAAGCTGGCGAAGAGCGTTGGCTGCAGGTGGAGTTGAAAATACTGGCTGACGTGGGCCTGATCGGCTTGCCCAATGCGGGTAAATCTACCCTGCTCTCCAGGCTTTCCGCGGCCACGCCCAAGATTGCCGCCTACCCGTTTACCACCCTGGAACCTCAACTGGGGGTGCTGCATTTTCCCCATGGCAGAGCATGTGTGCTTGCCGACATTCCCGGCTTGATTGAGGGGGCGCACCAGGGAGTGGGGCTCGGCCATCAATTTTTACGGCATATTGAACGAACAACCATGCTGCTGGCGTTGGTCGACGCCAGTGGCGATGGCGACAAGCCTGTGTGTGACTATCAAACCTTGATGGCAGAACTGGCTGCGTACAGTACGAGTTTGTCTGAGCGTACCCAGGTGATCCTGCTCAACAAGATTGATTGTATTAAACCTGAGCGGCAAGCAGAACTGCAACGCCTTTTTGTGCCATTCGCTTTGCCGGTATTGGCCATTTCAGCCCAACACGGTACTGGTTTGGATGCGCTCAAGGAGTGCATCGGTGCATTGCTTGCACAGGAAGATCAGGAACAGGAGCGCGCGGAGGACGCGGGATGACCCTGCAACTTTCCCTGGAAGAGGGGCTTTTTCAGCGGCAGACGCTATACGATCAGGCCAGGCGAGTGGTGGTCAAGGTTGGTAGCGCAGTGCTTACCAATGATCAGGGCCTGGATAAAGGCGTTGTCGCCCAGCTGGCGCGGCAACTCACGTTTCTTAAGAACAGCGGCCGAGAAGTGATTTTAATTACCTCGGGCGCAGTAGCAGCAGGACGACGGCGCCTGGGCAAGCCCAAGTCAGCCCATGAGGCACTTAAAATCAAGCAGGCTCTGGCTGCCACTGGGCAGGGTTTGCTTATGCAGGCATATGAACAGGCCTTTGCCCGGCACAACCAGGAGGTGGCACAGCTTCTCCTTACCCATGCTGATCTATCCAACCGGCGTCGTTATCTCAATGTGCGCAACACGCTCATCACCCTGTTTGAGTTTGGGGTGATTCCCATCATCAATGAGAACGACTCGGTTTCCGCCGAAGAACTACGTTTTTCTGACAACGACACCCTGGCTGCGCTCATGACCAACATGATCGGCGCAGATATGCTCCTTATCCTCACTGATGTGGATTGCCTGTACACTGGCAATCCCACAGACCCAGATTCTCAACCGGTGTATACCGTGGCCCGCATTGATCGGTCTATTGAGGCTATGGCTGGACACACCACCAGCACACTCGGTACCGGCGGCATGGGCGCTAAAATCCGTGCAGCCAAAATGGTGGCGGCCTGTGGCGGCAGTTCCTTTATCGGACCGGGTAAACGCCCGGATATTCTGCAGGCCTTGTTCAGTGGTGAACTGGTCGGTACCTTTTTTCTGCCGGATGTCAGCCGGGCGATCAATCAGCGCAAACACTGGATTGCCTATGTTCTGCGACCAGAGGGAGAATTGGTGGTGGATACAGGCGCGGTGCACGCCCTGGAGGAAAAGGGCACCAGTCTTTTGCCCTCAGGCGTGATCGAGGTGCGGGGCCGGTTCGGCATGGGAGCACCGGTACACTGTGTGGACAGCGAGGGCGGTTTGATTGCCGCGGGCTTAAGCAACTATGCGGCAGCGGATATCGTTCGCATCAAGGGTAAGCAAACAACAGAAATAGCTGCGGTTTTGGGACATAAAGATCACGATGAGATTATCCATCGAGACAACCTCGTTCTTTTCGGTGGCAGTAGCCTGGGCAGCCTGTAATTTCAATTTCAGATTAAAGATGGTATCAGGGTGGCGAGAAGCGTTCGACGATGCCGACACGTAAAATCGCTTTGATACGGAATCGGCATACCTTGTTCATTTTGCAGGAAACCGTGGTATGGGAAAGTTAGAGACAGATGCGCTGGTCGTTACCATGGCGCAGAAGGCGAAAAAGGCTTCCCGCCTTTTGCGTAGCATGGGAACGGACACAAAAAACAGTATTCTTTTGGACACGGCCGAGGCCCTGCTGGATAAACAGGCCCTCATTCAAGAGGAGAACAGCAAGGACATGGATGCTGCCCGGGCCAAAGGCATGGGCATAGCCATGCTCAACCGCCTGCACTTGAGTGATGCGGTCATCCAGGAGATGGCCACAGGTCTGCGGGAAGTGGCGGCCTTGGCAGATCCTGTGGGCGAAGTGGAGGAGTTGCGTCGTCGGCCCAGTGGTATTCAGGTGGGCCGCATGCGCATTCCCCTGGGTGTCATTCTGATGATTTACGAATCCAGACCCAATGTGACCATTGATGCGGCCGCGCTGTGCCTCAAGTCCGGTAACGCGGTCATTTTGCGGGGTGGATCTGAGGCCCTGCATTCCAACCTGGCCCTGGCCGCCATCTTCCATGAGGTGTTGCGCCAGCACCAGAGCGATGTGGATATCATTCAGGTGGTGCCCACGGTCGAACGCAGCGCCATTGATGTACTTTTAAATCAGGAGGACTGTATCGACCTGGTCATCCCCAGGGGCGGGGAGGGTTTGATCAGGGCAGTGACCGCCAAGTCGCGTATCCCGGTGCTGAAACACTATAAGGGGGTGTGTCACGCCTATGTGGATGAGGCTGCCGATATGGAGATGGCCCAGCGCATTGTTGTCAATGGCAAGATACAGCGGCCCAGCGCCTGCAACGCCCTGGAGGGTTTGCTGGTGCACCAGGCTATTGCCGGAGAATTTTTGCCCAAGGTGGCTATGACCCTGCACCAGGAAGGTGTGCGTTTGCTTGGTTGCGTTCGCAGCCAGGAGGTGAGCACCCTGATCGAAGAGGCCACAGAGGATGACTGGGGCCAGGAATTCCTTGATCTGGCCATGGTTGTGCGGGTAGTGAACAGTCTGGATGAAGCCCTGGATTATATCGACTGTTATGGTTCCCGGCATACCGAAACCATCATCACCCGTTCCTATGGTAACTCCCAGCGTTTTACCCAGGAAGTGGATGCCTCGGCGGTCATGGTCAATGCTTCCACCCGTTTCAACGATGGCGGTCAGTTCGGACTGGGCATGGAGATTGGTATTTCCACCTCCAAACTGCACGCCTACGGCCCCATGGGCCTCAAGGAACTGACTACTCGTAAATTTGTGGTGCTTGGTGCGGGTGAAATCCGTGCATGATCGGTACAGCCGCGTCTTTTACCCACAGGGGAAAGGCGGATCAGGTACCACTTGGCTTGTGAAGACAGCGTATCGGCATGCAGTCCATCGGTATCTTCGGCGGCACCTTTGATCCGGTGCACAGCGGTCATTTAGCCCTGGCCTGCCAGGTACGGGATCGTTTCGCCCTGGATCAGCTGCTGATCGTGCCAGCGTTGGAACCTCCCCATAAACGGCAGCCAGTTGCCACCTTTACGCACCGGGTCGCCATGTTGGATGCGGCCCTGCAGGATTGCCCTGATTGCGCGCGTATTTGCTGCTCCCGTATCGAACAATCCCTGTCCAGGCCATCCTATACCATCCACACAGTGGAGGCGGTGCTGCGCAGCTGCGCTCCATGTCATACTGCCTTGGTGATCGGTATGGATTCCCTGGCTGATTTGCCCAATTGGTACCGGGTAGAAGATTTGCTGGCCCGTGTTGATCTGGTGGCTGTGAACCGGGGGCAGACATCACCAGCTACAATCAGGGAGTTCGTTATGCGTCTGCAACCCCGCTACCAACCCATGCCCACACACAACAATGCGTGGATTAACCATGCCGGGAGAACCCTGACCCTACTGCCTGATTTTCATCAGCCCTTTTCATCCACCGCCATTCGCCAGGCCCTGGGCCGCGGCGAAGAGGCAGTTGGGCTGCCAGAAGCTGTGCGCACCTATATTCACGCCCACCGGCTCTACAGCCACTCATCCTCCTGAATCATGCGCTACATCGCCGACCTCCACACCCATTCCCTGTACTCGCGGGCAACCAGTAAGGCCAGCCACTTACGCGGTTTAGCAGTTTG
>JABMJC010000130.1 GCA_013201405.1 Desulfobulbaceae bacterium | reverse complement strand
GATCCTAAGTGGCCAGGTAAGTAGCGCTGCAGAAAAAAAAGCAAGGCGGAAACTACGCAATGGTTAAAAAAGATGCGCGGGAGGCGCTGCTGCGTCAGCGGGAAGCCGCAAAAATCGGCATGACCATCAGCCTGGCCGTGGCCGTGTTCACTGGCCCGCATATCCGCGGCAACAGGGGGATGCGCCTGGCCCATGTTGGCGCGGGCGTGTCCCTGGTGGCCTGCTCGATCTGGCACCACAGGCTATACGAAACCAGAGAGGGGCGGGCAGCGCAGCGCAGCCTGCCGGAATCAGGCACAGCAACACAGCCTCCACTAGACGAGCCAGCTTGAACTGGCCGCAGGCACTGCACGTTTTTTATGGACACCACAGACATGGGAGCTGTCATGGCCGAGTTGAGTCCCACCATGGAAGACTATTTGAAAGAAGTATACCTGACCGTGTGCGACAAGGGCGGGGTCAAGCCTGGCGATTTAAGCATACGCCTGAACGTGTCGGCCTCGTCGGTGACAGGGGCCCTGCACCTGCTCGCCGACGAAGGTTTGATCGAATATGTGCCCTATGGCAGCATCTCCTTAACCGACGCCGGAACACGTCTGGCCAGGGAGTTGTATTACCGCCACAGCATGGTGACCCGCTTTTTGGTGGATGTTTTAGGGGTTGAAATAGAGACAGCCAGGGAAAGCGCCTGCCGTTTGGAGCACACCATTTCTCCGGATATTTTGCGACGTTTTGTTGAATACATGCACTTTTTACAGCACCAGGAAGGCAACCCCATGGCATGCGTCAGTGCATTTAAAGCATATTACATGAAAAAAGTGAATGCTCCCGGAGAAAGGCTATGAGTGGCCAGCAACGCAATGCTGTTGTTTTCCATTCTGGACCATTACAGGTGCGGCAGGCAGCAGACCAGAGTTTGCTTCTCCTGGCCATGCTGTTCGGTGCGGGTTATGCCATAAACTTACCGACCGGAGTATCTGGCCTGTATCCTGCCAATTGTTTTGCGCGACAAAGTGATGGTACGGCCAAGGCCGAGACAGCCAGGAATGCAACAGCACAATGAACAGCCCTGCCCAGATACCATCCATAGTCGTTGCCCATGAATTGCAGGGTCGCATACGGTTGCGCTATCCGCTGCTGGCCCAGCCCGACTTTGACCGGCTGATCTTTCAGGCTGGTTTGGAAAACATCCCGGGGGTGCAAAGCGTGCGGGTGAACAGCAAGGCTGCCTGCGCAGTTGTGTATTACGACGCCTCGCCGCTTACCCGCAGCCGCATTATTGCCTGTGCTGGCAACGGTGATCACTGTCAGGGACTTTTGGGGAGACGGCAGTCGGCACAGGGCTTGCATTCCGTTCTCACCCTGGGTCTGCGCGGTGTCCTGGCCCTGGCTGTTTTGTTTGTGCCCAGGCCCTTGGCCGCCACCCTGAGCCTGGCTCTTTCCCTGCCAGTACTTGGCGATGGTGTGGCAACCCTGATGCAGCGCGGCCTGAAGGTGGAGGTGCTGGATGCGGCGGCCGTGGGCTTCAGCCTGCTGCGCCGGGACTATTTCACCGCCGCCAGCATAGCCTTTCTCTTGTCGGTGGGCGACTACCTGGAAGGCATCAGCGAAGACCGCAGCACAGGACTTCTGAAAAGCCTGCTCAAACCCCAGGTGGACAGCGTGTGGACCGAGGTGAATGGATGCGAGATGGAAACACCGCTTGCCCAGGTGCGGCTGGGCGACCGGGTGATTTTTGGCCCCGGCGATATGATTGCCCTGGACGGCACGGTGCTAACAGGCGAGGCTTCGGTCAATGCCAGTTCAATCACCGGTGAATCGGTACCGGTGCATGCCAGCCCTGGTACCAGGGTACTCAGCGGTTCGGTGGTGGAAGATGGGCGTATCGTTATTCGTGCCGAGCATGTGGGTAGCGAAACCTCCATGGCCCGGATTACGGCTTTTCTGGAAAATTCCCTGCGCAGCGAATCTGATTCGCAGCAGCGCGACAACCGCCTGGCAGATCGGCTCGTGCCGGTAACCTTTTCCCTTGGCATGGGCATTCTGCTGCTTACCCGGGATTTGAGCAAGGCAGCCGGTGTTCTCAGTGTCGATTACTCCTGTGTGATCGGGCTGGCCAATCCGGTGACCGTGCGCATGGCCATGTACACTGCGGCCCGCAACGGCGTGTTGCTCAAGGGCGCCCAGGCCATTGATCTGCTTGCCCGGGCCGACACCTGCATCTTTGATAAAACAGGCACCTTAACCAAGGGCGCACTCCAGGTTACAGACGTACTCCCCTTGGTCGGTTACAGCGAAAACGAGGTGCTGGCCCTGGCCGCGGGTGCAGAAGAGCACTACAGCCATCCGGTGGCACTGGCGGTAGTGCGGGCGGCGCAGGAGCGTCAGGTTGTCCTGCCGCAGGTCAGCCAGGTGGACTTTATCGTGGCCCATGGCGTGTCTGCTTATATCGAGGGCAAAAATATCCTGGTGGGCAGCAGGCATTTCATTGAAGAAGATGAAGGCATTCCCTGCGATACTTGCGGTGACGACCGGTTGGCCGCTTTGCAAGGTGCAGGCCGCATTCTTTTGTATGTTGCCTGCGAAAAGGAACTTATCGGGCTGATCGCCCTGCGGGATACCATCAGGCCCGAGGCAGCAGCTGTTTTGCAGGGGCTCAAAAAAAGCGGTATCAGGCACATCGCCATTCTTACTGGTGACGGAGAGGGCACGGCCAGAGCCATTGCTGCACAAGTACCAGCCGTGGATGCAGTGCACTGGGAGCTGAAGCCAGAAGACAAGGCTGTCATTGTGCGTCGTCTCCAGGCTGAAGGACGAATCGTGCTCTTTACCGGTGACGGGGTCAATGACGCACCTGCCCTGGTTTCCGCTGATATTGATGCCTGTTTGCCCGGTGGAGCTGATATCGCCAAAGATTCGGCACAGGTTATCTTGCTGCATGACGATTTACAAGGCCTGCTGTTGGCGCGCCTGGCCGCGCAGCGCGCCTGTGCCACCCTTAAACACTCCTTTAACAGTGCAGTTGGCCTCAACTCCATCCTGTTGGCCCTGGCAGCCAAGGGGATGCTGCCACCGGTTGCCGCCGCCCTGCTGCACAATATCAGTACCATCGGCATCCTAGCCTATGCGGGGCTGCGGGGACGCAGCCTGCCGCGCCTTGCCAAAAAAACTGGGCCAGGGGAAACAGCTGAATCTAAAACGGAGTACGACCATGTTGACAAGTCTGTTTGACGCCCAGCCGCAGACTGGTTTGATCCTGCATGCTGTGCCAGATCCGGGACTGGCCGCCTGGTTGGCGCGCCTGGGCCTGCATATTGGCAGTCGCCTGCTGCGCCATACCGAGGAGGCAGCCTATCATCCTGTGCGGGTGCGGGGTGAAAAGGGTGATATGGTGGTGCCGGCCGGGCTGGGTACCAAAATTTTTGTCCATACCGGCACAGGTGAGCGCAAGCCGCTGGTTGAAATGGAGCGCGGTGAAAAAGCGTACATCAAAGCCATGGCCTGTGGTTCGCACTGCGAGCAGGGCCTGGCTCATTTTGGCCTGGAGGTGGGCAAGGATATTGAGTGTATCCGCCTCTTGCCACACATGGACTATATCACCCGCCTTGGTTCGTCTGGCCGCACTCGCCTCAGCGAAGGGGAGGCAGCCCGAATCCTTGGACGGCATCCAAGAGGTGATGAAATTCAATTTTACTTTGCCGCCCGGGATACGCCCTTTGTGGTGGACAGTATTTTGGGCGGGCCAAGGACACGTGCCCATTTGACAACCCATGGCGTCCGGGAGGGGGGCAGCCTGTGGCTGGAGATTATCGAGCAGGCCAGGGAGTTACACAAACCAGTAGCAGCGCCAGTGCCCATCTCCAGCCAAGGGGGCCTGCGCCTGTATTTGTCTCCGGCGCAGGCCCGGCAGATCGTGGTGGAATACGCTTCCCCAGCGGTATAACGATGCCCTGTGTGTGCTCAAAGGCCGGCTGGCGGCAAGCACAAACCTTACTGCGCCCGGGTCTGACCGCTGGCCTCGGCTTGGGCCTCTTGCCACATGCTGCCATACTTATCCTTAACAGAGGCAAGGGCGCGATCGGCCTTCATTTTGGCTTTATACGCTGTTTTCATTGCATTTTTAATGGTGCGGTCGCCCAGGGTAGGTTGCTCAAGCTGATCGTTTTTTTCTTGTCCCGCCTTTTTACCTGCGGTGTAGGCCAGATAGCCGGCAGCGCCAAGTACAAGCCAGCCAGCAGGATGGGCGCCAAGAAAAGGGACTGCAAAAATATGATGCGACATCAATCTCCTCCTTCACTGGTAAAGGATACGGATACGGCGGTGTTGTCCTCCGGGACTGGATCGGAGCAGCGTTGGCTACGCCTCTCCTCCTCGCCTTTTTTCTTGCCGGACAGGTAAAGCGCGTAGCCGCCAAGCCCAAGGATGAACCAGCCAAGTGGGTGAGACCCAAGTATGGGAAGATGGAACATGGTAGACCTCCTCTATAGAAAAAAGGAAAACAAAAGAATGGTACAACAGCAGTGCCACCCTTGTTCTGCATGGATAAATACCAAGCTAAACAGTTTGACCCTGCATGTCAACTTGTTAATTTTACGACATTTCTTGTCATTTCAAACAAGTTTTCACACTCCAAAAACCCAGCAGGCAACACAGAAACGCAACAGAACAGTTGAGCTTGATACAACAGAATCATGAAGCAGAGAGAATATAAAGCAGCAGGCCAGACAGCCCTGCCCTTGCAGCGCAGTATGCTCCGTCAGGCTGGAATAGAAGTCAAGCAGGCCATGCACGGACGCCTGCGGCTGCGCATCCGCGCCAGAGGCTGGCAGGTGCAACAGAGCAGTCTGCTCTGCCAGCGCGTATTGGCCCTGACAGGAGTGCGACAGGCGCAAGAGCGTCGTGCCTCCGGCTCGCTGATTATTTGGTTTGAGCCGGGGTGTATCAGTGGTCGCGCACTGCTGGAGACGGTCTATAGCTGGGTGCAGGAGCTGCGCCAACAACAGCCGACTGTACCGCAAGGGCAGGTGCAGACGCCAGCAGCTACAGGTACAGACCAGGAACAAGCCTGCGCCTGTGACCAGGCCCGGCCTGGACGTCGATCTGGCAGGCCGGGCAGTTTAACCCGTGTCCTGCTGCTGAGCGGCACCATGCTCTATGCAGGGTGGCGTCTCTGGATCCTGCGCTTGCCACTGGTGCAGACGCCGGTCAGTCTCATTGGCCTTGCGGCTATCTGGGG
>JABMJC010000129.1 GCA_013201405.1 Desulfobulbaceae bacterium | reverse complement strand
AGATCATACGCTCTGTTGAGCAGTTTGTTGAAGGCGATGCCACGCTTTCGGATGTGGTGCGCACAGTGTACAGCAATACCGCCGATAACGAGCAGCTGTGGAAAGGGGTCCTGGTGGGCGCAGCAGCAGCTGTTCTTCTCACCAGCAAGCCAGCCCGCGAGATGTTGAACAAAACCTTTGGCAGCCTTTTCAGTAACCAGAACAACAAGCAACAGGCGCAAGACAGCGCCTGAACTGAACAACATCACTACCACACAAGGAGACATGTATGGCACAGCAGTATGCAGCACAATACGCTCACAACTACGCCCAGACAGGCGGCCATCCCACAAACGAACACAATCCGTCAGGGCCGCAATATGCCGCAGCAGGGGTGGCACCGCAAAATTCGTGGTCGCCAGGCCAGACAGGCTACCTCGCCCAGCCAAGCAAGGTTTCTCCGGTAGCCTCCCATATGCTTTCCGCGGGCCTCTTTGGCGTGATTGTGGCAGGTACCAGTGCAATGGGCACCAACCTGCATAAGGTGCAAAAAGGAGATATGAGCCTGGGCGAGGCGTTAAGCCAAAGTCTTTTGCGGGGAACCGCCGCAGGCGTGGCTACGGCTGCGGCCTTTGCCGCGGCAGGCTCTTTGACCCGGGGTGGCTTGCTGGGACTAGGGGTCACCTTGGCCACGGCCACCGGCGTTAGCTATCTGATCAGCAAAGAATAAAATTTATATTAACAAGTATGAGTCAGGAGATGATGTCATGGAAGAAATGAAACAGACACAGGCCGCTGCAGCGATGTTGCACTCTGCACCAGGATACTATCAAGCCTATCCGCAGCAAATTCCAAACAACACTACTTTTTTGGGACTAACCCCGCAAAACGCCCAGTTTTGGAAAGGAGTTGCCTTGGGGGCCACCGTTACCCTGCTGATCACCAATGAATCGGTACAAAAGGGCCTGGTCAAGGCAGTGGCCAAGATAAGCGCTGCCACGCAAAGTGGTATTGAAGAGATGAAGGAGAAGTTTGAAGACGCCAAAGCCGAAGCCATTGCCGAAGCTGGTGGTAAGTAGTCGTCCAAGGAAAGCAAGTATCTGTTTGAAATGCCGAGATAGAACTGCCAAAGCAGCACAAATGTCTCACGAAACTATAAAGGAGTTCAAATAAAGGCTCGGATCTCTTTTCAGGTTGCAATATTCTTGCTAAAAAACTCAACCATAACAAGGAGATCCGAGCCAGTGGCACTATGCCATCGATCTGAACGAGCAGATCGCCGGGAAACTGGGGGAGCTGGAGACGGAAAATATCGCTGTGGAGCAGCGCCTGGAACTGGAACTCAAACGCGACCACCACATCATCACGGCCGGAAAACGCCTCAACCAGGTAGCCCGCGATTTTACGCACCACTACTCCACGGCCTGGGAAAGCGGCAAGGCGATGCTGGTGTGCATCGACAAGATCACCTGTGTGCGCATGCACAAGCTGATCGAATTCTACTGGCAAGAGAAAGTCTGCGAGCTGGAAGCGCAGTTACTCCAGGCTACGGACGGGCAGGACGAGCAGTATCGGCGACGCCAGATTGAATGGATGCGCCAGACGCAGATGGCGGTGCTGGTCAGCGAGGAACAGGGCGAGGTCGAGAAGTTCCGCAGGTGGGAGCTGGACATCACCCCGCACCGCCGTTTGATCAAGGAAGGTATCGACCTGCCCGAGGCCATGCGGAAACAGCCGCAGTTCCAGAACATGCAGCGGCTGCCCCTGGATGACGCCTTCAAGATCGAAGAGCACCCTTTTCGCGGGGCCATTGTTTGCGCCATGTGGCTGACCGGCTTTGATGTGCCAAGCCTTGCCAACCTGTATCTGGACAAGCCGCTCAAAGCGCATACGCTCATGCAGGCCATTGCCCGGGCCAACCGGGTAAACGAGGCCAAGAATAACGGCATGATCGTTGACTATTGCGGCATCCTGAAGAACTTGCGCAAGGCCTTGGCGACTTTTGCCGGAACAGGTGATGATAGCCGCGGCGGCAAGGGTGATGAAATTGAACCGGCTAAGCCGGATGAGGAACTACTGGCCGATCTTCGTGAAGCGATTGCTTTTGTACGGTCCTTCTTGGAAGAGCGAAGCGCGTCTTTGGATGGGATTATCTGGCAGACCGGATTTGCCCGAAATGCGGAGATTCTCGCTGCCAAAGAGGCAGCGAACGAAAACGACGAGAAGAGAAAGCGTTTTGAGGTGATGTGCCGGGCGGTGTTTTCGAAATTAAAGGCCTACCTTACCATCGAAGGCGTGCATGATTACCGCAGCGACTTGAACGCCATCAACATCGTCTACAATAGCCTGCAAAAGGATCGGGAGCTGGCGGATATTACCGATATCATCCACCAGTTGCACAGCATTGTGGACGAGGCGATTGTAACCCAAGCCTACCCAAATGTTGCCGAAGAGTCGGCACCATATGATATCAGCAAGATTGATTTCGATCGTTTGCGTCGGGAGTTCGAGCACAGCCCGGCCAAACGCACTCCGTACAAAATCTGAAAACCTCCATTGAACAGCGCCTGCAGCGTCTACTCCAGCAGAACCCCTTGCGGACTGACTTTCAAAGGTATTACGAGGAGATCGTCGCCGCGTACAACCACGAAAAGGATCGGGTCACCATTGAGAAGACCTTTGAAGACCTTCTGCGATTTATAGATAAGATGGACATGAGGAGAGCCGCGCTGTACGGGAAGGGCTCAATGAGGAGAATCTCGCCGTATTCGATTTGCTGAGAAAGCCAAACCAGACGTCCGGTGACATCAAGTGCATCAAGGCGGTTGCGGTTAAGTTGCTGGAAACGCTCAAGGCGGAAGCACTGCGGATCAATCACTGGCGCGACAAAGAATCCACCCGGGACGCGGTCCGTCTGATGATTCAGGATTGTCTCTGGAGCGACCAAACCGAGTTGCCGGAGACCTATTCAGAGGAGGATGTGCGAAACAAAACAGAGGCGGTTTTCGCGTATGTGTTTCGAGCATACCCGACGGTGCCGTCGCCCTACTACGCCAACATGGCGTTGTAGGGAATTATAAAGGATGCGCCTGGATATGGGCAAGCATCAGTTCCACCAGTTCCGCAATGCCTACGTGGGTGGTATCCACAAGGCGAGCATCATCGGCCGGGCGCAGGGGGGCAATAGTCCTGTTGCGATCTGCCTGATCACGGGCAATCAGATTTTCCAGCAGGGCGGCCTCATCCACCTCTTTGCCATGGGCGCGTAATTGCCGAATCCGGCGTTTGGCCCTTTCCTCGGGCGTGGCATCAAGAAAAAACTTCCAGGCAGCCTGGGGAAAAACCACGGTACCAGTATCCCGTCCCTCTGCCACTATGTTTCCAGATGCGCCGATGGCCTGCTGCATGCTGGTTAGCACCCTGCGCACCGGTGCCAGGGCAGAAACAGCAGAGGCCTGCCGGCCCATCTCTTCGCTGCGCAGTTCTACCCCCAAGACCGCGCCATCAAGGCGGACACGGCTATGTTCTTCCCCGGGCAAAGGGGGCAGCAGATCCAGCTCAAGTGCCTGCAAGCTGTGCACAAGGGTTGCATCTTCGCTGAGATCCTGCACGTTTTTCCCCTGGGCAGCCAGGCTGTAGGCAATGGCGCGGTACATGGCGCCGGTATCCAGATAGGTAAAGGCCAGACGCTCTGCAAGGATGCGGGCAATGGTCGACTTGCCCACCCCACCGGGGCCATCGATGGTAACAATGGCCAGGCTCTGCTCAGCCATAGCGCAACTCGTTCAGGCATTCACCCAAAGCAGTCACAAAGCGGGCGTTCTCCTCCTCGGTGCCCACGGTGATGCGGATGCAGTTGGTATAGCCATAGGCGTACATAGAACGCACAATCACTCCCTTATACAGCATGGCCTCGTAGAGGCGGTTGGCATCTCCACCCACATCGATGAGGAAAAAGTTTGCCTGCGAAGGGTGACACACACAGCCCAGCTTGTGCAGTTCTTCGCGCAAAAAGGCCATGCCTGCCCGGGTTCCGTTGATGGTGCGCTGGTAGTGGGCGCTATCTTCCAGGGCAGCCAGGGCACCCACCTGTGCCAGGGTGTTGATGTTGAAAGGTTGCCGAACCCGATGGAGCATGGCAGCAAGTGAGGTCGGCATAACACCAAAACCAAGGCGCAGCCCGGCCAGCCCATAGGCCTTGGAAAAGGTGCGCAAAGACACCACCAGGGGGCCATCTGTCTGTTGCTGAATCAGTTCGATGCTGTTGAACGATTGCGCTGGATCGACAAAATCCACATAGGCCTCGTCCAGCACCAGCACCAGGGTTGGCGGCAGAGCCCGGCACAACTGCAACAGCGCATCTTTAGTGAAAAAACTGCCAGTGGGATTGTTTGGGTTATCCAGAAAAATCAGACGGGTACGGTCGTTTACCTGGTCCAGTATGGACTTAAAATCATGGCGCATCTGTGCAAGTGGCACCACAATATTTTTACCACCACGTATCTGTACAAATTTCTGGTACATCAAAAAGGAAGGATGGCTGCAAATGGCCTCATCCCCCGGTTGCACACAGGCCTTGACCAGAAATTCGATCACTTCGTTGGAACCGCTGCCCAAAACCAGCATCTCTGGGGGACAAGCGAGATGTTTAGCCAGTGCCTGGGTGAGGTTGTAGGAAGAACCGTCCGGGTAGCGGTGTAAATCGGCAAGAACCGCAGCAATAGCGCTTGTTGCCCTGGGGGAAGGGCCCCATGGATTTTCATTGGAGGCCAGTTTGATGGCATTGCTGATACCGTATTGACGTTCCAGCTCATCCAGCGGCTTTCCCGGCGGATAGGGGACGATACTGGCGATGTATTCGGGAATGGGTAGTTTCATGGTGCGGCTCATAAAACAGGTTTCATGCTGCTGATGCCAAGCTGGGTCTCCACGGCATGGCCTGCCTGTAGTAGGATCTCCTCTTGGAAATGCGAGGCCTGCAGATGTAGGCCAATGGGCATGCCTTCAGCGCTGAATCCACAGGGGAGCGACAGGGCGGGAATGCCGGCGAGGTTTGCAGAAATGGTGAGGACATCCGAAAGATACATGGAGAGCAGGTCATCTTGCTGCGCACCAATTTCCCTTGCCGTACGCGGACACACCGGCGAGGCAATGAGGTCGCACTCCTTAAAGGCACTGTTGAAATCCTCCTTGATCAGGGTGCGCACCTGGGAGGCCTTCTTGTAGTAAGCATCATAATACCCTGCGGACAGGGCATAGGTGCCAATGAGGATGCGGC
>JABMJC010000128.1 GCA_013201405.1 Desulfobulbaceae bacterium | reverse complement strand
CTGAGCCGGATGTGACGAAATTGACAGCTCGACCCGTCCAAAGCGGGAGCAGCTGATGAGAAACAAGATAAATCCCAGGCATACGGATGCTGCACAAAGAAGGTGCTGATCTGGAGCAAACCCTGTGACCTGGAAGTGCTGGGGCATCGTCGGGAAAAATGAAGAACCGTCCACCTGTTACGCCGTGATTGCCGCGTGTAAAGAAGAGGGCAGGTTGTCTTGGGTCTACCTGCTTATCCGTTGAAATTTTAGGACCAACAGTGATGCATACCTTTTCGCACCATGTCGATTCAGTTGTTCAGGGCTCGCCTTGTATCGTGCACACGGATGCCAGTCGGGCCTGGGGTGGGCAGGAAATACGAGTCCTTGCCGAACTGCGTGAGATGCAGGCGCGCGGTTGCCAGGTGGCGCTCATTGGCAGGGCAGGTGCGCCCCTTACCAGGCGGTGCGCAGCACTTGACATCACGGTGTACCCACTTACCAGCTTTTCCAAGCTCGATCCCACCTGTTGGCTGCAACTGTGGCGACTTATTCGGCGGTTGAGGCCCACAGTGCTCAATACCCATTCCTCCGAAGACTCCTGGGTGGCAGCATCCCTGGCGCGGTTGGCCGGGGTGCCGCTAGTGCTGCGCACTCGTCATGTGTCTGCGCCTGTGTCTTCAACCGTGAGCTACCGTTTTCTCCACGCCATTTTGGCCTGCAGCGATGCCATTGCCGCCCAACTGGTTCGTCAGGGTTTGCCCCAGGCCAATATTGCCGTGGTACCTACGGGAAATGACCCTGCCCGTTTTGCCTTTGCAGAGGCCAAGCGGCAGGAATTGCGTGGTCGCTATGGCCTTGCCGAGGCAGATGTTGTTATTGGTAATGTGGGTTTTCTGCGCGATTACAAGGGCCATGCCTTTATTCTCGATACCCTCGTCCAGTTGCCGCCCGCCTATCGGGTACTTTTGGTTGGCGATGGTGAGTTGCGTGCCGCCCTGGAGGAACAGGCCAGGCGGCTTGGCATTGTAGAGCGCATTATCTTTGTCGGACACCAGGAACGGCCAGAGGATTATTACAACGCCTTTGACCTCTTTTTCTTTGCCTCCCACGCGGCAGAGGGTGTGTCTCAGGCCCTGGTGCAGGCCTTGCTTAATGGGTTGCCTGTTCTCTCTTGTCGGTTGGCTTCCAATGAAGAGGTACTGCAAGGCGTTGTTGCCAGCCACCTAGTGGAGTATGGCGATGTGGCGGCAGCCAAAGAGGCGCTGTTGGCCTTGAGTGCCTTGCCTCGGCGGGATCCGGAACGCATGCTGGCACAACATACAGTCATTGCCGCTCGTTATGGCTTGTCTGCCATGATGGAGCGCCTTATTGCGGTGTATGCCCAACATGGCATTTCTGTGCCCCCTTTTTAAGGGCACAGAAATGCCTTACTTGTCAGTTTGTCAGGCTTCTTTTTTCTTGGGCAGGAACAGGTTGAGCACAAATGCACCCAGCATAGCCGAAAAAATCGATGCAGCAAAAATGGAGAGCTTTGCCTCGTTGATCAAATTTATGTCGGTAAAGGCAAGCTCAGCGATAAATATGGACATGGTGAAACCAACGCCCGCCAGCATCGAACATCCCGTTAATAGGGGCCAGGTAATACCTGTTCCCAGCTTGGCCATGCCGGTTTTGACGACCAGAACGCTGGAGAGCATTATACCAATGGGCTTGCCAACCACCAGGCCAAGGAAAACACCCATGCTGACCGGGTCGGGTATGCTGGCCAGAACCGCGCTATCCACTGTTACCCCTGCGGCAAACAGGGCGAAAAGCGGCAAGACAAGATAGGCTTGAATGGTGTGCAGGCTGACTTCCAGGGCAATACCTGCTGGAACAATGTCCCGAACGCTGATGTATATTTGGTTGATGGTGCGCAGCTGTTTCCTGTTGTCGCCCTCGGCTTGAAATTCTCTGGAAACCTCGGCCCTATGGATTCTACTTTTCAGGGTTTCAAAAAATACTTCAGGTTTAACAGCGGCTTTTACCGGATACACCAGAGCAACGAGGACCCCGGCAATGGTGGCATGGATGCCAGAAAGCAGCACACACAGCCAGATGCCAAGAACAAGTGGTATTTGGACTCCCGAAGAATATACCTTGCGTCTGACGAACCCGCTGAGCACGGCAAGAAGGATGGCTGCGCCTGCCAGTGCGTACAAATTGATTTCGGCCGTGTAGAAGAAGGCGATCACCAATATGGCAAGAAGGTCGTCGACAATGGCCAGGGCGGTGAGAAAAACCTTTAATCCCAATGGTACCCGTTTGCCGAACAGAGCCAGCACTCCCAGGGCAAAGGCAATATCCGTGGCCATGGGAATACCCCAACCCCGCATGGCCTCGCCAGAGGGATTGAAAAAAAGGTAGATAAGGGCTGGCACAATGGCACCACCGCAGGCCGCAACCATGGGCAACAGCGCCTTACGAGGTTCCGAGAGTTCTCCCACTTGGGCCTCTCGTTTGATTTCCAGGCCAACCACGAAGAAAAAGATGACCATGAGGCCATCCTTGATCCAGTGGCCCAGGGAGAGGGTGAACTGTTGTCCATCGAGATGAAGGCCCAAGTTCATATGGCTGAGGCGGTGGTATATCTCAGCCCAAGGGGAGTTGGCCCAGGTTACGGCAATCACTGCTGCGGCCAGCAGGACAAGGGCACCAGTAGTCTGGGAGTGGAAAAAACGTTCCAGTAAGTTTTTCATACTTTTCATAAGCTACTAACAGGGCTGTGTCCACAGGCAGATCGCTTGTGCACTTTGACAAGAAAATAGGCACCGATCAAAAAGAGCGGCAGCAAACTGAGGACCCCCCAACGGCTGTCGCCAGTGAGCTGACCGGTTATGCCCAGCAAAAAAGGTCCGAAAATGGCGGCGAATTTGCCAAAAATATTGTAGATGCCAAAAAACTGTGCGCTTTTTTCCTTGGGGATGAGCTGGCTGTAGCAGCTCCGGCTGAGGGCTTGGATACCGCCCATGGACGAGGCCACCAAAAAAGCAATGAGCCAGAATGTAGCGGTTCGCAATCCGGAAAGTGTGATAAACGGCAGGAGAAAGGCCAGAAGGGTGATACAGACGTAGACACCGATACCCACCATGAGCAGGTGCAGACTGCTCATACGGGTGGTCATCTGCGCATAGGCCAGGGTGCAGGGAAAGGCAACCGCCTGAATGAACAGCAGGACCACGATAAGGGCAGACGGGCTGAAGCCCAGATCCCGTCCGTAGACACTTGCCATACTGATGATGGTGTCTACCCCGTCAATGTAAAAAAAGTAGGCCAACAGGAAAAGAAAAATTTTGGGACGCTGCCGTACTTCCTGTAGCGTGGTTGCAAGGCGTTTTAGTGTGTCGCGCACCGGTGTGGAGCTTGCGGGCACGGCATGGCGCTGCTTCAGGTGTCGCATGGCTGGCAGGGAAAAGAGGCACCACCACAGGGCAACCAGCACAAAGCTGATCTTGGTTGCGTGCACAGGCAACCCCTGGCTCAGATTGCCAGAGCTGGCCAAGAGGGCGAGAACTGCAAGGAAGGGCACGACGGACCCGATGTAGCCCCAGGCGTAGCCACGGGCAGAGATGTTGTCCGCACGGTCGGAGTTGGTCACATCAACCAGAAAGGCGTCGTAGAAAATATTTGCTCCTGCCCAGGCCAAACGGGCACAGAGGAAAAGGGCGAGTGCCCACCCCCACTGACCTGGATTGGGCAGGGCCAAACATAGAGTTGTGGCCAGCCCCAGGATAAGAAAGGTAGCAAAAAAGAGTTTTTTACGGCCAGGATAGTCGGCCAACGCTCCCAGGAAGGGAGCAAGCAGGGCCAGAATAAGCGAAGAGGCGCCATTGGTGTAGGCCCAATAGGCCGTGGAGGTGGCCGCAGGTAAATGGGGCGCCATCACGTCCTTGAAATATATGGGCATCAGCGCGGTGACAACCACCAGTACAAAGGCCGAATTGGCCACATCGTACAGCACCCAACTCCATTCTTCTTTGCTTAATTTGTGGAAAGGAGGCATGCAAAAAGATTTTTTTCTTGATCCCAGGGTCGCTGCGGGGTGAAAATGAGCAGGAAAAGTAGCCGGATACCTGTGCAGTGTCAAGAAAAGGCGGCTGTATTTTGCATGAAATGCAGTCTTTTGTTACATGCAATGGGCGTGACAAGGGCCTGGGATCCACTTGTTCCTGCAGCAGAATGGGAGGATGAGGCGGAAGGTGATGGTCGCGAAAGTCGTCAAGCAGGTCGGATCGTTTCGCCTGAAACAACCATGAACAAAGGAGGATTTGCGTGAGGCAAAAGCGTATACAACGATATCTGTTTCTTGTTTTTTTGGGCGTGATTCTTTGTTTTTTCTCCGGATGCGGCGGCGCCAATGGCCCCGACTACGGTGTTTCCAACTATAGTGGGCCGGTCTATCCTGAAACAAGGGAGGTGGAGGTTGTTTTTCAGGTCAGCCAGACGCAGCCATTCTGCCGGGTTTTTGCAGAGCTTTTTGCGTTTTTTCCAGCCGATGTTTCCGCTAAAACCATAGAAACTGCCCTGTTGGATGAGGCCCGAGCACGAGGGGCGCAGGTTGTCCTCATTGGCCAGAGCCGGATAAGTGGCACGGAAGATGGCTACCGTCTCCTGTACTTTGGTCCGGAACGGGAATATGCCCTGGACAGGGGCTGGAACGACTGGACTGGCGGATACGATATCTGGAAAAAACAGCTGGATTGGCTCAGTCTTGGCCACGGTGAGTGGGGACGTGAAGATGTCTTGTACCCCGAACCCCTGGTGCTGCAGGTGGCCATGCTCCGCTGCCATTGATTTGCGGCGCTGTCGAGCAGTTGTCTGTGGTAGAGGAAGGGTTTGGTTGTGTAGGGTTTTTTGTGCTATTCCAGCCTGATAAAATTTATGGAGGATGAGGTGCTGAGTTTTTCTATTGTCGCTTCTGTGGGTGATTTTATCTCCAGCACCAGGGTAGCAGGGCAGATCAAGGATGTCGACACCATAGGCCTGTTTACCAATCCGTGGTTCCTGGTGCCCTTTGCCGCCCTGTTGGGCTATATGTTCTACAGACAGGCATGGCGGGATATCGTTATCATAGCTATTTTTATGGCCACTTGGCACCTCTCGGGCACGGAGTACATGCGGACCCTGCTTGTGGGTGATGAGCTGCAGATTAATAAGATACTGCCCGTGGTCTTTGGTGGGGCGCTTGCCTTGGGCCTGGTGGTGTATCTGCTCGTCAGTCGGGATTGATTTTTTTGCAGGCCCTCCCCGGGCGGGATGACAGCAGCTTCGAGACCATAACAGCCCGTTGAATAATCCGCAGTTTTGAATACCGTAAACAACGGCTGGTT
>JABMJC010000005.1 GCA_013201405.1 Desulfobulbaceae bacterium | reverse complement strand
GCACCCCGCTTGGGGCGAGAACTTTCCGGACGTTCCAGCCCTGGCAGCTTGAAGTCAAAATCCATATTTTTTGGGCTACAGGGTAGCTTCCACCTCATCCAAAACAAAGGCTTCCAGATTATCGCCCAGCTTGATGTCATTGAAGTTTTCCACTCCGATACCGCACTCAAAGCCGGTGAGTACTTCCTTGACATCATCCTTGAAACGTTTGAGCGAACCGATCCTGCCGGTATAGACTACCACTCCGTCGCGCAGCACCCGCACTCTGGCGTTGCGCATGATCTTGCCGGAAATAACCGCACAACCGGCAATAAGGCCAACCTTGGGCACCTGGAAGGTATCGCGCACCTCGGCCGTACCGATCACCCGTTCTTCAAAGGTGGGTTCCAGCATACCCTTCATGGCTTTTTCGATGTCTTCCAGAGCATGGTAAATAACATCATAGGAGCGTACATCCACACCCTCCTGTTCGGCCAGCTCCTGTACCTTGACTGCGGGTCGGACATTGAAACCAATGATAATGGCATCAGAGGCAGCGGCCAGGTGGATATCATTTTCCGTGATCGAACCCGTCCCTTCATGCAGGGAGCGGACGCGAATTGTGTCGGTGGAAAGGTTTTCTGCAGCTTGGCCAAAGGCCTGCAAGGTACCCTGCACATCTGCCCGCAGGATAACCCGCAGCTCTTTCACCTCCTGCTCGGCAATCTTTTCGAACAGGTTGTCGAGGGACACCTTGGATACCGCAGCCAACTCTGTTTCCCGCGCCTTAAGTTGCCGCGCCGTGGCAACGGACTTGGTCATCTTCTCGTCGGTGAGCACCACAAATTCGTCACCAGCCTGGGGCACGCCGGAAATACCCTGCACTTCCACCGGAATGGAAGGCCCAGCCTCTTCGACCTGCTCGCCCCGCTCGTTAATCAACATACGCACCTTGCCGCTGTACATACCAGCCACAAAGTTATCGCCGGACCGCAAAGTGCCCTCCTGCACTAAAACCGTGGCCACTGGGCCACGACCCCTATGCAGTTGCGCCTCGATCACTACACCCTTGGCCTTACGGATGGGATCCGCCCGCAGTTCCAAGATTTCGGCCTGCAACTGGATGGATTCAAGCAAGTTGGCAATACCATCACCTTTTTTGGCTGAGGTTTCGCAAAAAATGGTCTGCCCACCCCAAGCCTCGGGAATCAGGCCAAACTCACTCAACTCCCTGCGCACTCGCTCAGGATCAGCCCCATCCTTGTCGATCTTGTTGACGGCCACCACTATGGGCACATCCGCTGCCTGGGAGTGGGCAATGGCCTCCTTGGTCTGCTCCATAACACCGTCGTCAGCAGCAACCACCAGCACCACAATATCCGTCACCTTGGCACCCCGGGAGCGCATTTCCGTAAAGGCAGCATGGCCGGGAGTATCAACAAAGGTCAGGTTACCGGCCGGGCCCTGCACATGATAGGCACCGATGTGCTGGGTAATACCGCCAGCCTCGCCAAGGGCTACATCGGTTTTGCGGATAGCATCAAGGATTGAGGTTTTGCCATGGTCGACATGCCCCATCACCGTGACCACCGGCGGACGCGGCAGGGCCTCGCCCCCCTGTTCCTGCTCCAACTCCTCCAGAGCTTCGATCTCCAACTCCGCACTCATGGCCTGCTCAACCTCAAAACCAAAGTCTGCGGCGACAAGCGTTGCGGTATCCACATCCAAGGCCTGGTTAAGCGTAGCCATCACTCCCAACTGCATGAGCACGGCAATGTCCTCGTTGGCCTTAACACTCATGCGTTTGGCCAAATCCCCCACCGAGATGGTTTCCACCACCTTGATGCGGCGCTTGATGGCCTTGGTTTCAGCCGCTTGGGCGGCTATGTCCCGCTCTCCACGCGAACTTCTTTTCCTCTTCCCCTTACGGTGCCGGACAAATTCGCCTTCGCTTTCACGACCAAAATCGTCACGGCCGCCCTTGCCTTTCTTCCCTCCCCTGACCGCTCTTCTTTCCAGGCCTTCCTCTTCCGCATGAATGGCTACGACTCTGCGGCCTTTTTTCTTGGCACGAACCTCTCCGCGTCCACCAGCTGCATCCTGTCCTGCACTGATCTCTGCCGGTGTCTGCGCAGCACGCCCCGGCCTCGTTCCACTGGGTCGGGATGGACGGCGCGGCTCTGACCGAGCAGGTGGTTCGCTTGCAGGCGGAATAACCACTCGTCCCACGATCTTGGCCAGAGGCTTGGGCCGCTCCAGCTGCACAACAACAGGTGCATCGTCCTGCACTTCGTCTTTATCCTGTTCCGGGTCAGTCGCTTCTTCGCTCGTCGCCTCAGCAGGTGCGGCGGCAGCGTCCTCTTCTGCGATCTCGACATCCTCTCCTGCCGCCGCATCCACAGGAGCTGCATCCGTCGCCTCGACCGGATCTGCAAGCGGCTCTTCGTGTTCCTGCTCTTCCTCGGCCATCACTGCTTGGTCTGCTTGATCCTGTTCTTTTTCAAGCTCCTGCCCAGCATCTGTTGCCGCACTTGCCACGCCCCCCGTCGCTTCATCCGGCTTTACCGCAGTATCTGGCGCAACATCCTCCACCTCTGCAGGCGACTCATCGTCTTCCCTATCCAGCAATCTGGCTTCGGCGGCCTGCGCCTCCAGTTCCAGGGCCCTGGTTTCCGCCAGTTCCTGCTGTCTGGCCGCCTCTTCCTTGTCGGCTTTGGAACGGCGACGAATAACCGTCGTTCCCCATGGGCTGCTGCTCTCGGGCCGGCTTTTCGTTTCGATCCTACCCACCGGAGCCACGGCACTAGCAGTGCCAAAACCTAGTTTTTTACGAATATCTGCCGCCATATCTTTTTCAACGGTGGAACTGTGGCTGACTACGGGATAGCCCAACTCGATCAGACGTTCGACCAAGTCTTTGCTTTTCATCCCGAATTCCCTTGCCAGATCGTACACCCGAACCTTCGCCATACAACCCTTTCCTCCTCAACAACCTGTCTGCTTCCGCGTTCCTTGGTCCAATCAGACCTGCAGCATCCAACTGCCCTGGCATGGCCAACACCCTGTACCAAGCAGGATCACTTTTCATGCCTTGTCGTCTTCCGCAGCATCGTCTTGAACAATCTCAGCTGGTTGCAGCTCTACAACCTGCCCTACTGGCTCGGCCGCTGCCGTCAAATCTTCCTGCTCCGGCAGTTCCGGCGACTCCACCTGGGCTGCTCGCTCAAGCAGCACTGTGGCGACTTCTTCATCGACCCGGGCCAGTTCGGCCAACTTGCCGCTTTCCAGCTCAGCCAACATGCCTGCGCTCAAGATACCTGCGGCAAAAATTTTATCTGCCAAACCCTCATCAATACCCTGTACCGCCAGCAAACTACGGTAACCCGGATGCTCCAGATTATTGTAGCGCTGCTGGCTTTTCACATCAATGCGCCAACCCAAAAGCCGGTAGGCCAAACGGACATTTTGTCCCTGACGACCAATGGCCAGGGAAAGCTGATCATCCGGCACCACCACCAGAAGCGCTTTACGTTCCTCGTCGACAACCACCATGGACACTTGAGCCGGGGCCAGGGCATTGCACACATATTTGGCCGCGACGCTCTTCCGATCTACGATATCGATACGCTCGCCTTGCAGTTCCTGCACCACATTCTGTACCCGGGACCCCTTCAGGCCCACGCAGGCACCAACCGGATCCACGTCGGATTCCAACGAAGAAACCGCGATTTTCGCCCTGAAACCTGGATCCCGGCTGACCCCCATGATCTTGACGATGCCTTCAGCAATCTCCGGCACCTCCATTTCAAAGAGCTTGGCCAAAAACTCGTTACAGGTACGGCTGAGAATGAGTTGCGCATCGCGGTAACGGGGTTTTGTCTCCCTGCTCTGGGCCTGGTCCTCTTCACCGTTACCATCGCGGTTACTGCGACGTACCTGTTCCAGATAGGCGCGGATACGGTCGCCCTGCTTGAACGAACGCTTGGGAATTTGACTATCTCGGGGCAGGAGTGCATCGGTACGACCAAGGTTGACGATCATGTCCCCCCGCTCAAAGCGCTGGACAATACCATTGACCACAGTCCCCTCCCGGTCGCGATACATATCGTAGATCACTTCACGTTCTGCCTCGCGCATACGGTGAATGATCACCTGTTTGGCCGATTGGGCGGCAATCCTTCCCAAATCCGCGATAGTGGTCAGTTTCTCACCGATATCGTCGTCCAGGCCGGCCTCGGGATGGCGCAAACGGGCCTCTTCCAACGAAATCTCACGGTCTTGGTTAAAGACCTCTTCAACCACAGTGCGGTATTGGAAGACTTCGATCTCACCCAGCTCATCGCTGTATTGCACCTCTATGTCGCGCTGACCACCATATTTTTTTTTCACTGCCGAGCGCACCGCCTCTTCAATGGCGTCAATCAGCAGGACGCGGTCTATCCCCTTGTCCCGGCATATCTGATCAATGAGTCTTCTTAAATTGTCCGTACCTACCATATCTCCACCTTCAAAACCAGGGCACTCTCTTGTGCTTGCCCGGTTTGCTCTCCGTAGTTCAGTCCAGGGTCAAACGCGCCCTGGCGATCTGCTCCTTTTGCAGAACGACTTTTGTTTCTTCCACCAAAAGGACGATACCTTCACCCTCAAGCCCCAGCAGCGTGCCCACCAGCACCTTGCCCTGGCCAGCATCCTGCCGCAGCTTAACGCGAACGCGGCGGCCGGCAAAGCGGACAAAATCCTGCGGCCTGACCAGCGGCCGTTCCAGGCCTGGCGAGGAGACCTCCAGCACATAGGCATGGTCGATGCAATCCTCCACCTCAAGATACGCACTGATCTCCCGGCTCACAGCAGCGCAATCATCCACTGTAACTCCGCCTTCTCTGTCGATGAAAAAACGCAGTACCCAACCCCGCCCTTCGCGGCGAAACTGTATTTCCACCAGTTCCATGCCGAGATCCGTCAAAAGCGGCCCGGCATAGGCCTCCAGCGTGGCTATGACAGCATTTGCAGTATGCACAACGCAACCTGTTACAATATATCAACCGATTCCATTCACGCCAAAATACAGACAGCTTCCAGCTGGGCGGGGAATGCAACCATAAAAAAAAAGCGGGCAAAGCCCACTTTTCAGCAAACTCCGGATTCTTCCCGGAAAAACTGCAATCTGGCTAAAAAAACAGCACAAACCGCAACCTGGAGCGGGCAACGGGGATCGAACCCGCGACCCCAAGCTTGGGAAGCTTGTGCTCTGCCAACTGAGCTACACCCGCTCGCACTCCTAAGAAGGATGAAAGGATAAAGTATCAGCAGGCAATTGTCAAGCAACAACAAAAGGATGATCGCTGTGGGCGCGACCCGGCCCATCCCTGCCTGCCTGGACATCAAGCCACTTTACAGCACTGCGTTGCCCGGTATAATTAGCGTATGGAAATCATTACTTCGCATATAGGCACGGATTTCGACAGCCTGGCAGCCATGGTTGCCGCTAAACGACTCTATCCCCGGGCGGAACTGGTCTTTTCCGGCTCCCAGGAAAAAAATGTGCGCGAATATCTGGCCCAGGAATTCGACAAGTTCCATCTTTTTAAAAAAATAAAGCACATTGCCCTAAAAAAGATCAGTCGACTGATTCTGGTGGATACCCGTCAGGCAAGCCGCATCGGTCCCCTTGCCGCCTGTCTGGACAATCCCGGCCTGTCCATCCATATCTACGACCATCACCTGCAAAAGGAAGACGATCTCAAGGGTGAAGTGGAGCACATCCTGCCCTATGGTTCCACCACCACCATTATCACCCATCTCCTGCGGGAACGCGGTGTCACACTGCAGGCCAAGGAATGCACCCTCATGGCACTGGGCATCTATGAAGACACCGGCGGCTTTCTCTACTCCTCCACCAAGTCGGAAGATTTAGCCGCAGCTGCCTGGCTGCTCGACCAAGGCGCCAACCTGGATGTAGTTTCCCAGTTTTTCTTCCGCGAGCTCTCTGCCCAGCAGATCAACCTGATTGGCCAACTGCACGATAATGGCCGCCTGTACGTGATCCGTGGAGTGCATGCGGTGATCACCAGGCTGGCCCTGGACGAATACATTGATGATTTTGCCGTGCTGGTGCAGCGCAGTATGAGCGTCGACAACCTCGACGCCATCTTCGCCTTCATTGAAATGCGGGGCAGAATCCACCTGATCTGCCGCAGCCGTATCCCGGAAATCAACGTGGGTACCATTGCCCGCGAATTTGGCGGCGGCGGCCATGCCTCGGCCGCATCGGCCACCATCACCAACATGGGCCTTTTTCAGGCAGAAGAAAGCCTGATCGCTCTGCTCCACAGCCACATCAGACCCAAGGCCGTTGCCGGCGAGATTATGAGTACGCCGGTGATCACCGTGACTCCGGAAGTCAGTGTCAGCCAGGCTGCCCACATCATGACCCGCTACAACATTACGGTATTGCCGGTTGTCCGTCGGGCTGGTAGCGCCGACGGCGGCCTGCCGCCCAGTGGCCTTATGGGTATGATTTCCCGCATGGTGGTGGAAAAGGGCATCTTCCACCAACTGGGACATGTCCCCGTAGCCGACTACATGAGCACCGGCATTGCCACCCTCACCGAAGAGGCGAGCCTTGCCGATATTCAAAAGGTGATCGTGGGCAACCGCCAGAGGCTTATCCCGGTACTGCACGGGGAAAGCATAGTCGGCGTGATCACCCGTACCGATCTGATGGGTTTGATCGTCAACGATCCCGGCAATATTTCTCCTGAGCTGCTCAGGGAAGACGAACATCCGTCGGCCAAACAGGGCCGTAACCTAAGCAATCTGATGACCCAGATGCTGCCCCGGGAGGTTATTGTCCTGCTCCGTGAAATCGGCGAAACGGCAAAAACCCAACACTGCCAAGCCTTTGTGGCCGGGGGCTTTGTGCGCGATTTGCTTTTTCGCCAAAAAAATATGGACATCGACATCGTGATCGAAGGCAGTGGCATTGCCTTTGCCAATGCCCTCGTCGAACAACGGGGAGGGGTTGTTCATCCGCACGAAAAATTCGGTACAGCCACCGTGGTGCTGCCAAACGAGATGCGCATCGATGTGGCCACCGCCCGCCTGGAATTCTACGACCATCCGGCTGCCCTGCCCACAGTGGAGCTTGGTTCCATCAAACTGGATCTGTTTCGGCGCGATTTTACCATCAACGCCATGGCCATCCACCTCAATCCAGAACGTTTCGGTATTTTGGTCGACTACTTCAACTCCCAAAACGATCTGCGGGAGCGGCGCATCCAGGTATTGCACAACCTCAGTTTTGTCGAGGATCCAACCCGTATTTTCCGGGCAATCCGCTTTGAAAGCCGGTTAGATTTCCAGATCACCCGACATTCTGAAAAACTGATCAAAAACGCGGTACGCCTCAACCTGCCAGAACGCATCGAAGGGCACCGCTTGCTCCACGAACTGCAACTGATCCTCAGCGAAGACGACCCGGCACCAGCCCTGCGCCGTATGGAAGATTTGCAGCTCTTTCCCTTTCTCTGGCCGGATTTGCAGCCGGACTTCAAGATCGACCGGCGCTTTCTCCACGTACTGACCCTGGCGCGCCAGGCAATTTCCTGGTTTCGCCTGCTCTACCTGGGAGAACATTTTGAACAGTGGCTGGTTTATGTGTTGGCCATCACCAACCGCTGCCGCGTTAAGGATCTGGACAAGTTTTGTGCGCGCTTTGAAATGCCGGAAAAACAGCGACAGATGCTGGTGCAGCAGAAGCAGGCTGCAGAGAGGGTAAGCCAGGACCTGCTCAAACGCCCCTATGCCCGGCCAAGCGAAATCTACTGGCTTTTGGCACAGCTCAACAACGAAGGCCTTTTGTATCTCATGGCCATAGCCAGAAAGCGATACATACAAAAAGCCGTGTCACTGTATGTCACCAGTCTGCGGGGAGCCAGTCCGCTGATTGGCGGCAACCACCTCAAAGCCATGGGCTACCGGCCTGGGCCACAGTTTGGCGTTATGCTCAAACATCTTGTTGAAAAACAGCTTGATGGAGAAATTCTTACCCCCAAGGAAGCTGAAGATTTCATCCGCCACCAGTATCCCTTACCCACATAAAACAGGAAAGGACTGAATTGTTCTCGTCTTTTTCTGGATACTTCTTACCCTTTAGATCATACTGGCGGACCAGTAAAACAGCGCACAAAATTGCCTGCCAGCTGCTTCGCTCCACACTGCTACCCTTGGAAGAGTTGATCACCCATGAATTTTGATCTCCAAGCACTTTTGCTCCAAATCATCATCCTGGCGCCACCCTTTCTCTTTGCCCTGACCGTACACGAGCTGGCGCATGGCTATATTGCCTACCGCCTGGGCGATCCCACGGCCAAGGAAGCGGGCCGACTGACCATGAACCCGCTCAAACACCTCGACCCCCTCGGGGTGCTCGCCTTTATCATTATGAAGATTGGTTGGGCCAAACCGGTACCAGTGGATCCCCGCTACTTCCGCAACCCCCGCAAGGACATGCTCAGTGTGGCCCTGGCTGGCCCGGCTTCCAATCTGCTACTGGCCATAGCCAGTGCGCTCCTTCTGCAGGTACTGGTGCGTTTCCCCTTTCTTCCCCTTGCAATTTTACAACCTTTAGCGCACATGTTGGTGGCAAGCGTCTGGATCAACCTGATGCTGGCGGTATTTAACCTCCTGCCCATCCCGCCGCTGGATGGTTCCAAAATTCTCATGGGTATACTGCCACCGCAGGCGGCCTACAACTACGCCAGGCTTGAGCCCTTTGGCTTTGTGCTGGTGCTCGTTCTCTTCTACACCGGAGTCATCGGCAAAATAATCTTGCCGATCATCCATTTCTCCAACAACCTGCTGCTGGGGTAGCAATGCTGACCTGTGCTACGGGCGACCATCCTGCCTGTGAACAGCCGCACCACGGATCAACACAAATCAATTAGTACAAAAAACGTTTGATCTTGTGGGTGGCTGTTTTGATAAAGGGCTCTGGCCGCTCAACCATCCGGCTGATGCGGGAGCTGAGCGGCAGCTTTTCATTGACATCCCGCCGCATTTCGCCCAAGAGGCGGGTCAGATATTCCTGGCGCTGCCCCATGGTCTGCCCTTGGGTTTTACTATCTAAGTATTCGTAATCAGGATAGATAAGCGCCTCCAACTGGCCATTTTTTTCCACCACCAGAGACTCCATGACCAGGGGTAAGGCATTGAGCCGGTGCTCGATGGCTTCAGGATAGATGTTTTCTCCGCTGGAGAGGACAATGACCGACTTTGAGCGTCCGCAGACAAACAGGTTGCCAGCCCCATCCATTTTGCCCAGATCACCGGTGCACAGCCAACCATCCGGGGTCAGCGCCTCCAGGGTTGCCTCGGGATCGTTCAAATATCCCTGCATGATATTAGCACCACGGGCCCATATTTCACCCACACCGCTTTCCGGGCCTGGATCGTTGATGCGCAACTCCACCCCAGGAATAACCTTGCCGGCAGAGCCCGGGGCAATGCTGCTGTCGCCAAAAGGTCCGCCCGCGAGCAGGGGCGAGGCTTCGGTCAAGCCATAACCCACCAGAAAAGGTAGTTCTGCTTCCCTGAGAAAGCGTTCCACCTCTGGGCTCAGCGCAGCACCACCAATACCCAGCACCTGCAAACGACCACCAAAAAACGCCATCAGTTTGACGCCAGCCTTGCGGAATACCAATCTTCTGGCCATGCCGAAACGGCAGACAAAACCCACCACTTTGTTTTTATCCAAAAAGGAGACCACACGTTTTTTGTAGATTTTCTCCATGATTAACGGCACGATCAGCATAACCTGGGGCTGCTCGTGGGCGCAAATTCTCTGCAAAACTGCCGGAGTTGGCATCTTAGCGGCATAAGCGATGCGGCAACCCCGGATAAGTGGCAGCAGAAAGCCAACCGTGAACTCGTAAGCATGGGATATGGGCAGCACCGACAAAAAGACCGTGCCCGGCTCAAGCTGAATAAGCTTGGCCGCTGCATGGGCATTGGCGCACAGATTGCCATGGCTCAACATCACTGCCTTGGAAAAGCCGGAGGTGCCGGAAGTGTAGAGGATGCTCGCCAGTTCGTCTGGCCCGAGTTCAGGAAAAGGTTCCTGGTCCTCCTGGTCGGGTGCCTGCAATGCAAGACCTTCCTGCAGAAAGGTGTTGAAGGGAATCGGATTGAGCAACCCTGTTTTATCGAGGCAATTATCCAATGTGACCACTGTTGCCAGTGGTTTTTTCAAATCATAGATTTTTTCAAGTTGGCGGCTGGTGATAAAAATGACCTCGCAAGCGGTCTGACCAAGGATATGATGTACATCCGCCTCGGGTGTCTCCGGGTAGATGGGCACTGCACTGGCCCCCACACGCACCACTGCCAGGTAGGCACAGGCCCAGTGATGGGAATTTTCTCCCAAAATAGCCACTCGGTTTCCCCGTTGCACCCCCGCCTGCCGCAGTCGCAACGCCAGGGCAAGGACATTGTCGTGCAGGGTGCGGTAGCTGATGGGCTCTTCCAGGGCAAGGCCGATGGCTGGCAGTGCGCTGAACTGGCTGCAACACAGATCAAGTAAATCGTTAATGGTGGCCGCATCGCTGCGCACAATCGGCAAGTTGACACTGTCTATGTTATTATCTTTCATTTCAACATGTTGCCCAGAAAATCCTATCCCTATTGCCACAGCGTTTTTCTTTGTCTCAACCACTCGCCTGCCTCCCTGACGAACATTTAGCCTGTTTGCATACGGCACAAATAACGCATTTTCTCAAAAAAACAGAGCAATTTCCTTGACATGCCCAAAAAATGAAGTTTATGTTTTATTCGACTTCGTGCACATGTCGTACCTGTAACCTCAGACCTTTCCGGCAATTATGCGCGCCCTACAAATCACGGTAACAAGCCTGCTCTGTTTTTTGCTGGCCGCTTTCGTGCAGCCCATCCATCTCAACGCCTCCCAGAAACAACGACTGGTTGTGCAGAGTAAAACAAGAGCTGGGACTCCAACACAGTCCACCCCCAAAGCTAGGGCTGCCCGAGCAGCCAAACCGGTCATCAAGGCAAATACAGCAAAGACAGCCAACAAACGGCAACCAGCGATCGCAAGCTCTAAAAAGGCCCCTGCTGCAAAAGCGACCCAACAACGAACAAACATCAAGGCTGCCGCAAAACACAAGCAGCCCGTCAAGCGGACAGTGGCTGTGGCCGCAAAACCCCAACAATCTAAAAAACAGTCAGGATCCAATGCCCGCGTTACCCGCGTCCGTGCGAATGCACCTCAAAAAATCCCATCCATGGCAGCCTTGGCCAGCACCACGTTGCCTGCACCATGCGACACCATTTTCAACCCGATCGAAGCCCCGCTTAAACTGACTTCGAGAAGCTATATGGTCATGGATGCAGTTTCAGGTGGCACCATCCTTGCCAAAAATCCTGATGCCCCTCGACAACCCGCCTCCACCATCAAGATTCTCACCGGCATGATCGCCCTGAAATCACTCGGCAACAACGATGTGGTGCAGGTAAGCCGCAAGGCAGCGGGAATGCCCAGTTCTAAAGTGCACCTCCAGCCGGCAAAAAGTTACCGGGCCTGCGATTTGATCGACTCGGTCCTGCTGGCTTCGGCCAACGATGCCAGTGTAGCCCTGGCCGAACGTATTGCCGGCAATGAAAACCGTTTTGCCCAACTCATGACCTACAATGCCCAGCGTTGGGGAGCCAAAAATACGGTGTGCCGCACAGCCTCGGGTCTGACCGCCGAAGGCCAATACAGTACGGCCCGCGATTTGGCGCAGCTTTTCCGGGTTGCCATGCAGGATCGCGAATTCGCCAGGCGTATGCGGGAGCGTTCTGTCAATACCAAATTTGGGAAGAAACTGGTGAACCACAACAAGGCCCTTTGGCGACTTGACGGCGCCATGGGCGGCAAGACCGGCTACACCAACGCTGCCCGCCAAACCTATGTGGGGCAATTCACCCGGCAGGGACACACCATTGTGGTGGCCATCATGGGCAGTGAAACCATGTGGGCTGATCTGGAAAAACTAGTTGACTATGGCTTTCAACGAAAAAAACAAGAAATGGCCAGGTTGAGCAAGCAGAGCCGACGAAGATGATAAAACAGCTACGTTAGCCGGCAAGAAAAGCAGGGCGGAGCGCAATAAGACTGCTGCTCTTTAAACCTGGTGTTGGGAGAGTCAACACCAGGTTTTTTTATTGAGGTATTGAGTTTCAGGGCAACTAGGGCAGCGGCATTGCGCAATAAACTGGCAGCGCCGCTGGTGCCACTACGGCACTACGTCGTCAACTACTAGCGGATTGCCTCATCCGTGCGGCATAGCCTGCCAAAACCACCGGGAATGGTGCCCGAGGCCCAGAAGGCCCGACCTTGTTTAAAGTCAACAAACCAATACCCACCCTTCTTCCTTGGTGCATCCACAAAAATAAAGGGTTGATTGCCGGAAAAACAGCGATGCAGATACTGGTCATTGGCCAGCTTGTCGCTTTCAAGCAGGGACATGGCCTCCTCCAGGCTGGGGATGCGCCAATCATCAAAGCCGGCAAAGCGCTCCTTGTTCAACCGCTCCACCTCCCGCTTCAAGGACCGGTAACTCATGATATCCGTGCCACTGCGCTGCCACATTAAACCGGTTACCCGGTCACTGATGGTTAAGCCATCGCCGTTGTCAATAAAGGTGTGGGGAAAAGCGCCGCCAGGATTGCGCTCTTGGTCGGTAAAATTGTACTGAGTGATCGCCGCAGCCACATCTTCTTCACTCATTTCCTTAAAGCCCTCAGGCAACCACACCCTGGCAGCCGCCTCGACCGCATCATCGCGTCCTGGCAGGCCGGTGGTCAAGTCCTCGGGCTCTTTGGCCGTCTCCAACGGAACAACCAGAGAATCGTCTTCCGATTCAATCACATTGGCAATGAGCCACTCCTTCAACTCCGCGTTGATCGGATGCGTCCGTTCAAAAAAGGCCACCTTGCCCTGCTCACTAACACACTGGCGCACCATTTCCTCTGGTGCCAGAATCTCCGCCACCACGCGGGCATGCTTGATGCCGCGCTCCATCAGGCACAACTTAGGTGGATCTTCCCAGCCATCAATGAAAAAATAATAAATCCGTTCTTCCTTGCTCCGTACTCGCTCCCTGCCGCCCCAGCTCTCAAAGGTGCCAAAGGTATAGTCCGGCGTCATTTCCCAGTCTATACCTGGTGCGTGCGTAAGGTTTAAACGTTTAAAAAGACTCATAAACCCTCCAGTGAAGGTTGAAGAATAGGGAAAAGACGCTATATATCAAGCATACTTTTCTTAGTAGCAAACTTTATACATTACTAGAAAAAATGAAAGGTACCATTCATTCTCTACCCGGATCTCCCTTGCCCTTGGGTGCCAAGCGCACTCCACAAGGGATTAACTTTGCCATCTTTTCTAGACACGCCCACTCCGTGGCCCTGGCCATCACCCTGCCGGGCGCACACGATCAGGCGCCGCTGATCTACCCGTTGGATCCATCTGTTCATAAAACCGGGGATATCTGGCATATTCTCCTGCAGGGCGCTCCCCCCGGACTACGCTACGGTTACCGTATAATCGGCCCCAATGAACCGCAGGTTAGCGGCCATTTCTACAATGGCAAACACATCCTGCTTGATCCATATGCCAGGGCGCTTGCCAGTGGGCCCTGGGGAGAGATACGGTCGTATCTCGGCAGCGAACCCTGCTGCCTCATCGATCATGAGCCGTATGACTGGGAAGACGACCAATTCCCGAAAACGCCCATCCAGGACACAATCGTCTACGAGCTGCATGTGCGTGGATTCACGAAACACCCCTCGTCCCAGGTAGCGCATCCCGGCACATTTCTTGGCTTGATTGAAAAAATCGACTACCTGCGCAAGCTCGGGATAACTGCGGTTGAGCTCCTGCCAGTCACAGAGTTCGATGAAAACGAAAACCTGTTCACCCACCCGAAAACTGGCGAGCCACTGAAAAATTACTGGGGCTACAACCCGCTCCTCTTCGGCGCGCCCAAGGCCGCCTATAGCAGCAACCCCGGGGCTGTGCTCCGCGAATTTCGGGACATGGTCAAGGCTTTTCACCGGGCTGGCATCGAAGTCTACCTGGATATGGTTTTCAACCACACTGCCGAAGGCGGCGAAGACGGCCCAACCACCAGTTTTCGCGGCATCGACAATACCATCTACTACCTGCTCGATCCCTGGACCAAGGCCTACCTCAACTACTCTGGCTGCGGCAACACCTGCAACTGCAACCACCCCATCACCCGCAAGCTGATCCTGGACATGCTGCGTTGGTGGGTGGTGGAGATGCATGTGGATGGTTTCCGTTTCGACCTGGCTTCTATTCTCAGCCGGGGTGTAGACGGCTCTATCCTGGCCAATCCGCCCGTGGTGGAGATGCTGGCGGAAGACCCAGTTTTGCGCGATGCAAAAATTATTGCCGAAGCCTGGGATGCCGGCGGCCTGTACCAGGTGGTCAATTTTTCCACCGCCGACCGCGGGGCAGAGTGGAATGGTCGCTTCCGGGACGATGTCCGTTCCTTCATGTGCGGCCATCGCGGTAAGGTGCCGGAACTGGCCACCCGCATTGCTGGCAGCTCTGATCTGTATCGGGCCCATGGCCGCAGCCCCTGCAATTCGATCAATTTCATCACTAGCCACGACGGTTTCACCCTGGCAGACCTGGTAAGTTATAATACCAAGCATAACCTAAATAACGGCGAAAAAAACCGGGACGGCGACAACAATAACATCAGCTGGAACAGCGGGGTGGAAGGCCCAACGACCGATCAGCAGATTCTCGCCCTGCGCCAACGACGCATCCGCACCTTTGCTGTCATCCTTTTGCTCTCCCATGGTGTGCCCATGCTGGCGGCAGGCGACGAATTTGGCCGCAGCCAGGAGGGCAACAACAATGCCTGGTGCCAGGACAATCACATTAGCTGGATCGACTGGGGCCTGATGAAAAAAAACAAAGATCTACTTCATTTTTTCACCATGCTCATCCGCCTGCGCAGAAACCATAAAATTTTCCGGCGCACCACCTTTTATCCGCAGGATGGGGAAACCAAGCATCTCACCGCAAGCCCGGATATCTGCTGGTTTGGACAGAATGGCCGCGCACCGGACTGGTCTGCCGAAAGCCGAACATTGGCTTTTTTGCTCAAAGGTGCATCCGTGCCCCTGAGTCCGGAAGACGATTTTTTCGTCATGCTCAACGGCAGCACCAATACACCGGCGGTTTTCACTGTGCCAGCTCCACCCAGCAAAGAACGGCGCTGGGTTCGCATTATTGACAGCGCAGCCAAACCGCCACTGGACATCAGCTTGCCCGAACAAGGCATGTCTGTTTTAAAGGGACAGAACCTGTTCGTTCCGCCCATGGGCTGCATGGTGTTGCAAACGCTTATGAAAAAGAGGCCAACATGAAACACATTCTGATGCTGGGTGATTCCCTGGTTGAATGGGGCAACTGGGAAGAGCTCCTCCCGGAAATAACGGTTCTCAACAGGGGTCGGGCTGGAGAATTCCTGCCGGAACTCTCCCTGCGCCTGGCCGAAGAAGTGGCGGCAAGCCGGGGACACGATGTTATCCTGTTGCAATCGGGCACCAACGACATACTGAGCGGCAATGCCGGTTTCCCATCCATCTACACCACCATGCTGCCCCGTCTGCGCCTTATGGAAGAGGAGTGCCCCATCATCCTCTGCTCCCTGGCGCCCATGCCGCTCATTCCTTTACCGCGTATCCGTGCGGTCAATAAGGAACTGCACCAGCTGAGCGCTGAAGTAGAAAACTGCTTTTTCCTTGACCTGGTGGAACCTTTCATCAGCCAATGCCTGCCCATCACCCATCCGGGCTTTCTCAACGACCAGGTGCATTTCAGTACCAGGGGTTATCAGGTATGGGCCGGGGAAATCCGTAAACAGCTGGCAAGTATTTTTCCCGCAGCAGACAAAAATTGACAGGCCTTGGCCTACTACCTATTAAGTTTTAATTACAGTCTGAAGGTTTGCATCTATAGCAACTGCGAAATTGCAGCTCAAGCCGACTTAGCCAAGCCATCGAATCCCAGGAGAAGACCATGCACACATATACAAAAATTTGTTCCATCTCACTTTTCACCTTGTTGTGCGCACCAGGCGCACCAGCAGTACTGTCGGCTGCGGACGCTAGCCCGGGTCAAAGCACTGGTGTGCAGACAAGCAGTGTTACTCCGGTGCTTGAAGATGTGGCCCTGCATGGAAAGATTTTGGAAACCATGAACGCCAGTGGCTACACCTATCTGCACCTCGACAGTCAGTTGGGAAAAGTTTGGGTAGCCATACCGGAAACCAAGGTCACTGTGGGCGATGAGGTGAGCAGTGCCCCGGGCATGGTTATGCGCAACTTCACCTCGACAACCTTAAACCGTAGTTTTGAGAGCATTGTTTTTTCTCCAGGACTCGGCGCCGTACTGGCCGAACAACCTGGTCAGCGACTGTCTCCCAAAATTCATGCCAGTACTTCTGGCAGCTTTTCCGAGGCTCTGGAGGCCGAGGGCAGTGGTGCCACAAATCGTCCAGCAGGCACCGACGGACAGGTGCTGGGTCAGGGCACGAGTAGCGGTAGTGCTGGCGCGGTAATGCCTTCGGTTGCGGTGGCAGTAGACAAGGCTCCGGGCAGTGACAGCTACAGTGTCGGCGAAATTTTTGACCAGGCCAAAGCGCTTGACGGCAAAACCGTGCGCGTGCGCGGCAAGGTGGTGAAAAACTCGCGCATGATCATGGGTAAAAACTGGCTGCATCTGCAGGATGGCACTGGTGATCCAGCCAAAAATCAGCATGACCTGGTGGTGACCACCCAGGATGACCCTGCAGAGGGCGATATTATTATCGTGCAGGGGGTGGTTGCGGCCCAGCGTGATTTTGGTTCTGGCTACGTCTATCAGGTGCTGATCGAAAATGCCAAACTGGAAGAACAATGATGCCTCCCATGGATGCTGCCAGGTCTTTTCCCGGGCTCAGTCCCCTTGACCCGACTAGAACCGGCTTCGACTTTGACGGTGTTATTGCCGATACAGCCGAAGCCTTTCTGCGTATTGCCTGCGAGGAATACGGCCTTTGCGATATCAGCCCAGATGACATTACCTCGTTTTGCGTGGAAGAATGTCTTCCCATTCAACCAAGTACTCTCATTGCCATTTTTGATCACCTCACCTATGAACCCCTGGCTGCCGGGCTCAAACCCATGACCGGTGCAATCCAGGTGTTACAAAGCCTGGGCCAACGCGGCCAGGTGACGATAGTAACCGCACGACCCGACCCACAGCCCGTGGAACAGTGGCTGGAACATGCCTGCGGCCATGCAATCTGCACCAACATACAGGTGCTGGCAGTGGGTGATCATGACGACAAAGAACGCTTCATCCGCCAGGCAGATCTGCACTCCTTCATCGACGATCGGGCTGAAACCTGTCTAGCCCTTGCGCAACAGGGTATTGATGCCCGAGTCTTTGCCCAGCCCTGGAACCGCGGTGCACACGGTTTGCCCACCCTAAGTGGCTGGAAGGAAATCAGCCACCTGTTTGGGCAACACATTCATCAATCCCGGGCAAACAAGCCATGAGCCAACCAGCACCACCCACAGGCAGCACATTCCGCAACCCTTCGCCCACAGTGGATATCATCATCGAGATTGGGGAAGCCATTGTTTTGATCAAACGCAAAAATCCGCCGCCGGGCTGGGCGCTGCCCGGTGGTTTTGTCGATTATGGTGAATCCTTCGAAGATGCGGCCCGTCGGGAAGCCCTGGAGGAAACTGGCCTTGAGGTACAGCTTGTGCGCCAGCTCCATACCTATTCTCACCCTGGGCGGGATGCACGCCAGCACACCGCCTCAACCGTGTTCATCGCCATTGCCAGCGGCACGCCGATTGCCGACGATGATGCCAAAGAGGCGCGGCTCTTCAGCTTAAATGAGCTGCCAGCGCTTGCCTTTGATCACGACCAGATACTGGCTGACTATGTCAACTACAAAAAAACCGGCCAATTACCAGTGTACTCTGCATGAATAGTGCTTGGCAGCAGTACACCACTGCTTACATTCCTGGCCGCACAAACATGTATTTTTGAATCAGCAATCTGTAATCAGTATACTACCCTTCTGTTTCCATACCTAACGCGGTCCGACTGTGTCTCTGGGGCAATTTGGAGCAAACGTCAGCGTTCACCCGTATCTCAATCGCAACATCTCAAAGGAGGGATCGTTATAGTCTGGCCAACAGCATGCCCATGGCAAAGAGCAGGCTGTATGCAAGGGCAATCTTGCCGGTGCCAGCCAGGGCAAGGTTGAGAATCTCACCATCTTCTTGTCGCACGATCCGCCAGGTTGGCCAGGCCACCAGCAAGGAGCCCCAGCACAGCATGGCTGCCAAGGGCAGAATACCACTCCAGATAAGCAGCGGCACCAGTGCATAGGCCACCAGTAAACAGCCCAGGTACTCCCGCCGCGCCCATGTGGCGCCAAAGCGTACGGCCAGGGTCTTTCTCCCTGCTGCGCTATCCGTGGCAATATCCCGCAGATTGTTCACCACTAAAATCGAGGTGATGATCAACCCGATGGGAAGAGACATCCACCAGGCAGCTATACTGACCTGCAAGGCCTGGATAAAATACGTACCCGCAACCGCAACCGGACCAAAGAAGAGAAAGGCAAGTGGATCGCCAAAACCGTAAGCGCCAAAGGGAAAGGGGCCACCCGTATAGCTGAGCGCCGCAAGGATGGCCAAAAGCCCCACCCAGAGCATGTGCCAGCTGGAGGCCCAGGCAAGGTACAACCACACGAACAGAGCGGCGAGAAACACAAATTTCATGCCCAGCTTGACCTGCGCTGGCGCGAGCAACCCCGCCTGGGTGACGCGCAAGGGTCCCTTGCGCTCTTCGGTATCAACTCCGCGCTCATAATCAAAGACATCGTTGGCCAGATTGCTGCCGATTTGCAAGAGCAGGGCAACGGCCATGGCGGCCAGGGCTGGGCCTGGACGAAAGACACCATCATGCCAGGTTAGGGTACAGGCAACAATCACCGAGGAAAGGGCAGCTGGCAGGGTTTTGGGCCGGATGGCCAGCCACCATACCTGCCAGATGGAAAGCGTATTGTTTGCTGACCTATCCAAGGTATTCATATGGTCCTGGTTTAAAAATTGTTTTCCTTACGTACAAAACCACAAAAAATGTTATGATCCCGTGCAATTTGTCAAAATTTATTGTTTGACAAATTTTAAAGAAATTAACCGCTCAAGACTCCCGAACCCCAGCAAAGGCCTGTGCCACACCTCGAATCGATCATTTTTGTCGCTGCCGTGTTCCTGTTGGCTGGCTGGGTAAAAGGAGTCGTCGGCCTGGGATTACCAACGGTCGCGATGGGCGCACTCGGACTCATCATGCCACCGGTACAAGCGGCAGCTCTACTGGTTATCCCATCCCTTGTCACAAATATTTGGCAATTCGCCACCGGACCAGCCAAGCTGCCGATCGTCCGCCGGCTGACCAGCATGATGCTGTTCGTATGCCTTGGTACCGCGCTCGGTATTTCCTTCCTCACAGGGCCATCACGGTGGCCTTCTGCAGCGCTTGGTGCGGTGCTTGTCCTGTATGCTCTGCTGGCATTGTATCTCCCCAGGCTCACGGTCCCGGCGCGTCTTGAGCCGCCACTGTCACCTGCTGTTGGGTTCACGACCGGCCTTCTCACCGGCGCCACGGGCGTCTTTGTTGTCCCGGCTGTTCCCTACCTCAGTGCTCTTGGCTTCAATAAAGATGAACTCGTTCAAGCTCTCGGCCTGTCGTTTACCGTCTCCACAATCGCCCTTGCTGTTGCTCTGGGCTCTACAAACAGCCTCTCCGCTAGAACCTTACTGGCATCACTTGGCGCAGTCATTCCTGCACTCCTGGGCATGTTTGTTGGTCAACGTACCAGAAATCGTATTGATCCCGTAGTGTTCCGGCGCTGGTTCTTCACCGCAATGCTGTTGGTCGGCGGCTACATGGTTTTACGTGGGCTAGCAATGTGAGCCTGATCACCCGCCTGAACTGGGCGCGGGGGCGAAGCGTGTCATTCGACCGCCAGTGGCCCACACGAGAAAATTGTGGTTCACTTCCAAAACACTTCTCTTTGATATCGACAAGTACTCCTGTGGGAGACTCACCATTTTTTAGACCTCTGCACACAAGGCCTTTTTTGAAAAAGCAGCTGATCTTACACAAAAAAGTAGTGTCAAGCCAAAGCTGGCTGCAAGCTGTTTTGGCCCTTGGCAAAAAAATCGCCAAAAACTAAAACATACGCGCAACGCCCAGGCGCTCCCTATATTGCAAAAAAATGTTTTTTATAGTAGCGGAGTTCGGCAATGGATTCCTTGATATCCGCTTGGGCAAGGTGCTGGCCACCTTTTTCAAAACGCTTCAACTGTGGCCGCCAGCGGTAGGCCAGCTCCTTCAGGGTACTGACATCGATGTTGCGGTAATGGAAATAGCGTTCCAGCTCCGGCATGAAGCGGGCCAGAAAACGACGATCGTGCCAGACGCTGTTGCCGCACAAAGGCGAGGTGCGGGGTTCCGCCCACTGTTTGACAAATTCCAGGGTTTCCAATTCGGCCTGGCGACAGGTGTAGACGCTCTTTTTCACCCGTGTAAGTAGACCGGAACCGCCATGCTGCCTCTGGCACCAGTCATCCATACAAGCCAGCACAGCCTCTGGCTGGTGAATGGCAATAACCGGCCCCTGGGCCAGTTCATTGAGTTCGTTGTCGGTGACGATGGTGGCCAGTTCCAGGATGACATTGTCTGCCGGGGTCAGCCCGGTCATCTCCATGTCCAGCCAAATCAGATTTTTCATCCTATCCATTCTGTTTTTTCTGTGCCAACATCGCTTCGCCGCACCGAAATTTCCGGGCAGACGCACCACAAGATTATACCCGGCCCTACCGACCACGTCACAGACGCGGCAAAGAACCGGGTACATCCCCTTTAAAAAAATCAGCCGACCCTGCCGGCACTGCCCAGAACTTCGCTGTTCTTATGCATGATCAGCTCGATCAGGGCCTCACGGGCTGGGCCAAGATATTTTCTCGGGTCGAACTCGCCAGGTTTTTCTGCAAACACCTTGCGGATCATTGCGGTCATGGCCAGGCGACCATCGCTATCGATATTGACCTTGCAGACCGCTGAGGCCGCTGCCCGGCGCAATTGCTCTTCCGGGATACCAGCCGCATCCTCCATCTTGCCACCATACTGGTTGATCATATCCACATATTTAGGCAAAACCGAAGACGCACCGTGGAGTACAATGGGAAAATCAGGTACCAGACGCTCTATTTCCTCCAAAATATCAAAGCGCAATGGCGGTGGTTCCTCACCCGGCTTAAGTTTGAATTTATAGGCCCCGTGTGAGGTGCCAATGGAGATGGCCAGACTATCGACTCCGGTTGCCTCCAAAAACTCCTCCACCTCCTGCGGCCGGGTGTAGGTGGAATGCTCGGCACTGACCTCGTCTTCAATGCCGGCCAGAACACCCAGCTCTGCCTCGACCGACACCTCGTGTTCACGGGCGTAGGCCACCACCTCCTTGGTGATACGGATATTTTCCTGGAAAGATTCGTGCGAGGCATCGATCATTACCGAGGAAAAACCGGAATCAATACACTCCTTGGCCAGTTCAACCGTGCCACCATGGTCCAGATGCAGGGCAATGGGAAGCGGCTTGCCAAGTTCTGCTGCCAGGTCCACTGCTGCCTTGGCCATATGCGGCAAAAAGGAAACACCAATGTATTTTCTGGCGCTACCAGAAACCTGTAGAATAAGCGGCGAGGCTGTACGCACACACCCGGTAACAATGGCTTGCAGCTGCTCCATGTTATTGAAGTTGTAGGCAGGCACCGCGAATTGCTCTTTTAAGGCCTGGGCAAACATGTCTTTAGTATTCACTAGCCCTAATGCACTGTAATGGAGTTTTTTCATGGATAACCTCATTGCAACTGGAATCGGATATCAAAAAGGCGGACACAACTGAATTGCACAAACTACTGTCCCCTTTTTTTGACAAAGAACTAAACCTTTACATATTACATCAGTGCTGACGGCACCGCCAGCTTAAAAGAACGGAACATCACTACAACTATAGAGAAGCCCCTTGCCTGCACCAAGAAAAGCTTTCCAGTTATCACCAGGTGTGGCAAGCTACAAGAGACATTTTGCATGCACACCACCAAGGCTGAGCGTGGGGTACGCCAGGGAGCACCCTGCACCGGCCAATGCGGCCACACGCCGCAGTGAACCGACTTTCGCCTGAGGTTACCCGCCATGGAGCACAGGACAGGAAGTTCCCTTCTTCCCCACTTCGATGTCATCATTGTGGGTGCTGGCCCGGCCGGTCTTTTTGCCGCCTACCATCTCAGTGAGCATACCTCGCTCAAAATCCTGCTCATTGACAAGGGCAACATGCCACTGGCTCGCAAATGCCCCATCGGTACAAGGGGATGCATCCACTGCCAACCCTGCAATATCCTCTGTGGCGTGGGCGGGGCCGGGCTTTTTTCCGACGGTAAGCTCAATTTCATCCACAAACTGGGTAAAACCGATCTCACCCAGTTCCTTGGTGAAAGTGAGGCCATACAGCTGATCGAAGAAACAGAAGCTATCTACACCCGCTTCGGCATGGATGGGCAAATCTACCCCACTGACATGGAGGCGGCGCGGGCTCTGCGCAAGCAGGCTCGCAAGCATGGCATCGACCTACTGCTTATCCGCCAGAAGCATCTGGGCAGCGACAATCTACCCCGGCATATCGCTGCCATGACACAGTACATCACCAGTCGGGGCGTGCAGCTGCATACGTCGGAAACCGTGGAACAGATCAGCACGGCAGACGGCCGAGTCACTGGCGTTACGACCAACAAGGGTCAGTACTGTGCACCCTATGTCATTCTCGCACCCGGCCGGGTGGGTGCTGAATGGACAGCAAATATGGCCAAAAATCTGGGCATACCGGTGTCGCAGCGCGGCATTGAGGTGGGTGTGCGGGTGGAAGTGCACAACGAAATCATGCAGGACCTCTGCTCCATTATCTACGACCCCACCTTTTTCATCCGTACCAGCCGCTATGATGACCAAACCCGCACCTTCTGCACCAACTTCGGCGGCTATGTTGCCCTGGAAAACTACCAAAATTTCGTCTGTGTGAACGGCCATGCCCTCATGGAGAGTAAATCCAGCAACAGCAACTTTGCCTTTCTCGCCAAAGTGGTGCTCACAGACCCTGTGGAAGACAACCAGGCCTACGGAGAATCCATTGGTAAACTCGCCAGCCTCATTGGCGGCGGCAAGCCCATTCTGCAACGTTTCGGCGACTTGCGGCGCGGACGACGCTCCACCTGGAATCGCATCAAGAACAGCTATATCGAACCGACCCTCACCAACGTGACCTGCGGCGATATCGCCATGGCCCTGCCAGAACGAATTCTCACCAATCTGGTGGAAGGGCTGGAGCAACTCAACCTGGTGGTGCCAGGGGTAACCAACGACGAAACCCTGCTCTATGCCCCGGAAATCAAGTTTTTCGCCACCCAAGTTGAAACAAATGCACAACTGGAAACTGCCGTCCAAGGACTTTTTATGGCTGGCGACGGACCAGGAGTGGCTGGCAATATTGTTTCCGCCAGCGCCACCGGCCTGCTTCCGGCAAAGGAAATTGCACGGCGGACAACGGCAACCGCGTCCTAAGTAGGATGCCCGCATCCTGGACCACTTTGCACAAACAGCACCACGCATCCTTTCTATCAGCTAATGTCGTTACACAGACGCATTGCACCCTACATAAAGAAAAATTTGGAGGAACGTCATGTATCTTGAACGCAAGAAAAAAGACGGCTGGAGCCCATACCTAGCAGGCGCTTTAGTGGGCCTTTTGGCCATTGCCTCGGCCTGGGCCACTACCCAGTTCATGGGTAAAACCAATTACCTGGGCGCATCCACCACCTTTGTGCGCGCGGCCGGGCTGGTGGAGGAAGGGATTGCACCGGAACATGCCGCCGGCAATGTCTACTTCACGAAAACAAAAATCAAGGTGGACTGGCAATTCATGCTGGTTCTGGGCATCCTGCCCGGAGCCTTTATAGCTTCGCTCAGCGACCGCAGCTTTAAATTGGAGGCAGTACCACCCCTGTGGAAATCATATTTTGGCCCATCAGTTGCTAAACGGGCGCTTGCGGCTTTTTGTGGCGGCATTGTCGCCATGATCGGAGCCCGTCTGGCCGATGGCTGCCCCAGCGGCCATGGCCTGAGCGGCCTGATGCAACTCTCCATGAGCGGTTTTGTGGCCATGGCCTGTTTTTTTGGCCTGGGCATCCTGACAGCTCACTTCATCTACAGGAGGTAGACATGGGCACAGAACAAATTCTTGGCCTGATAACCGGTATTCTTTTTGGTTTTTTGCTGCAAAAGGGACGGGTGCTGCGTTTTGAAAAACAGGTAGGCGCCATGCTCCTCAAAGATATGACCATCCTCAAATTCATGTTGTCTGCCATTTTGGTGGGTATGCTGGGCATTCTTTTCCTGGCTGATGCAGGGGTATTTACCATCAGCCATAAGCCCATGAATGTGGGGGCAGTGGTAGTGGGCGGCTCGCTCTTCGGAATGGGCTGGGCTTTGATGGGCTTCTGCCCCGGCACCTCCATCGGTGCCCTGGGCGAAGGCCGCTGGCACGCGCTCTTTGCCATTGCCGGCATGGTGGTTGGTGCTGCCATCTATGCCGAACTGTACCCCTGGCTCAGCAACACCCTGATGACCTGGAAAGATTTCGGCAAGATCTCCCTGCCTAGCGCCTTGGGCCTTTCCCACTGGCTGGTGGCTGTCATACTCTGGGCCATAACCTTGCTCATGTTTTACTTTTTTGAAAAGAAAGGCCTATAACCAGGCATTATTACACAAAGAATTATGATTGCACGCCTGCGTTGGACAATCAAAAAATGGATGCGCCGCCTGTGGGTGCGGGTAACCTTCATCGCCATGTTGGGCGTTGCCAGCGCCCTGGTGGCGCAACCGCTGGCCCCCCTGGTGCCACCCGATATAGCCTGGAAAATGGGCGCACAATCTGTGGGCCAGATTCTTACCATCCTGGCCTCCAGTCTGCTGGCTATTGCCACCTTTTCCCTGTCTACCCTTATCTCCAGCTACAATGCGGCCGCCAGCAGCACCACTCCCCGCATTACCACCCTGCTGCGCCAGGATAGCAGCGCGCAAAATGCCCTGGGCACCTTTGTGGGAGGTTTTCTCTTCAGCCTTGCCGGCATCATTGGTATGGGAGCAGGACTGTACAACGACAGTGGCAAGCTGGTACTTTTCCTGGTGACCCTGATTGTTGTCGGTTGGCTGGTGGCTACCTTTCTCAAATGGATTCACATGTTACCCAGGCTCGGCCGGGTTGAAGAATCCATTCACCTGATCACCACAACCGCACGGCAAGCCCTGGAGAATCGCTATCAAAACCCTTTGCTTGGCGGCCAGGCTGCAAATGGCGCAACCAAGGGTCGCTACACTGTCCAGGCCGATCGCTCGGGTTATATTGCAGCTATTGATGTGGCCACCCTTGAGACCAGTGCGCAGGCAATGAACACCCCAATATACCTGTCTGTTTCTCCTGGCTCATGGATTTATACAGGTAGCCCCTTGCTCAGCGTGGATATCTTGCCAGATGAGCAAAACAGTAATCGTCTGCGAGAGAGCTTTATTGTGGAACCCTTCCGCACCCACGAACAAGACCCACGCTACGGCCTAGTGGTGCTTGCGGAAATTGGCATGAAAGCCCTTTCTCCCGGCGTCAACGATCCAGGTACTGCCATTCAGGTGCTGGCCATGCAGGAGCAGGTCTTGGCGGTTTGGGCACGCAGGCAACTGGAAGAGTTGCCTGAACCAAAATATCCCCACGTGTTTGTGCCGCCACTGGACAGTGCCGACCTGTTTGAAGATGCCTTTGCTGGCCTAGCCCGTTACGGTGCAGGCGATTTTTCCGTCATGTTGCGGCTGCAGAAAGTCTTGTTGGCCCTTTTTCATCAAGGAGATGCATCGTTTCGTCAAGCTGCCCGCGAGCAGTCGGCCATGGCGCTTAAACGTTGCGCCAAGACCGATCTGCTGGCAGAAGAGCGTGAGCGCATTAGAGCTGTAGCTGCGCAGATGGAACTTTATTAGATGCAGCGGGTTTAAAATGACAGTTTTCAGATGTCCGCAGCCAGAAAAGCCTGGCTATTGCTGAAAAAAGACAGAATTGTCGTACCTCTTGGCAAGGTCTTGGTGTGGCTTGGAAGTGCAATCTTGCGTAGATGGGCTGGCCCAAGCATCACCGGCTCCTGAAAGGGATAGTAAATATTCCACTGGTGAAACAAGAGAAGCAGTATTACCAGTTTATACAATGTACAATGAAGTAAGGCCACTGCTTGACTCAAACTCAAAACGTCTCTCATCGAATACGGAATGATTCAATGTAGCGGAATCTATCTCATTGAAAAATGGCTATCCATCGCCTATCATCTTATTGTTCGCAACCTAACAGAATCCTGAATAACTCTGCACATCTCAACAAACACTTTCGTTTGTGTTGAACCAGCCTACGTAACAGAAAAAGAGGGTTAGGATGCCGGAAACCCTTCATTATTTGGCGCTAAACAGTTTTTGATCAATACAGGGTGCACCCAATCAAGTTTACACAACCTGAGGAGGCTTATCATGACAACTGATTATTTGAATCAATTTTTTACCGCCCAGAAGAATATGTTTGATGCCTGGCAGAATGTATTCACAACGAGCGCAGGTGAGGACAAAAAAGAGACTAAATCTACCCCTGATTTTATGGATTTTTCCGCATTCCAAGAAAATACAATGGAGAATTTCAAGAAAATTACTGATTTTTATAACAACATGTTCAAAAATTTCACAGGAAGTCCTGCTGAAATTTTTCAAAAGATGAATCAGAGCATGGAAGTTTATAACAACATATATAAAGTATGGGAAAGTTTAAGCTCAAAAACTTTCACTCCTAATGCTGATGGCATGCAAAAAATATTTGATCAATGGTCATCCCAGTACTGGAAATTTATAGAAGATAGCTATATGGCCTATCTTCCTGAACCAATGCAAAAAACATACAAACAGTTTTCTGAGATGACGGAATCATATCAAACAGTGATGAAAAACTTTTTCGTCCCTTGGACAGAAACTTCCGATCAATTTAATGATTTGATCTTTAAAATGCCGCAGATGGCAAACTTCGACTCGTTTATAACCGTAGTGAAGTTATGGAAAGAAAATTACGATAAGAGTTACAAAAAATTATTAAGCATGCCTTCCATGGGAATCAACAGAGAACTGTTAGAAAAGCAGTACGATGGAATTGACAAAACCATTAACTTCATGACGACGTACATGGAGTTTTTTGGTCAGGTTTTTAAAGTTGGTCAGGAAACAATGCTAAAAGTAATTACTGATTACACTGAAATGCTTAAAGAAGGAAAACAGCCGAAAACTATGGAAGAATTCCATAAGTATTGGGCAAAGGAAATAGACAAAGCATTTGATAAAATTTATTTAACAGATGACTTTAGCAAACTGATGAGCACGGTTGTCGATTCTACCATGGAACTCAAAAAAGAATCTGACAAACTAATGGAAGAATATGTTTCAATCCTTCCTATCCCTAAAAAATCTGATATGGATAGCCTGTATAAAACAGTCTACAATCTAAAGAAAGAAATACGGACTCTTAAAAAAGAGTTGGAAAAATTGAACGAACAAAACAAGACTACTCAAAATCAATGAATACTATCCGATGGTAACTATTCAATAATGGGGATATGACATGGAAAACAAGGGGAACATGGGCCAAGGATCATTTTTTGATGAAATAGCTCAGATGCAAGAAAAAATGATAAAAGGCGCTGAAGTCCTGATGAATATAAACTTTGAGGGATCAGATAAAACTGAAAAAACTCTCGTTTATCAGGAAGACAAAATGCGGCTTTTTCATTACAAGGCGACTGTCAAGAAGCCTTGTAAAATTCCTGCACTTATTGTTTATGCCTTGGTTAACAGACACTATATGATGGATATTGATGAGGAGAAAAGCTTCATTAAGAAGCTGATTGACTCCGGATTAGATCTTTATCTTATCGACTGGGGCTACCCAACTGCCGAAGACAGGTATCTTACCCTGGAAGATTATATTGAGGGCTACATTAACAATGCCGTTGATTATATAAGAAAAGAACATAAGATCGAAAAAATAAATCTCATCGGTGTATGCCAGGGCGGAACCTTCTCTGCTATTTATGCAGCGTTGCATCCTGACAAAATAAAAAATCTTGTGACTATGGTCACGCCTGTTGATTTTGATGTGGAAGACGGGCTGCTCATTAAATGGAGCAAGTCCATGAATGTAGACAACATTGTCGATACCTATGGGGTTATACCTGGATCCTTTATGAATTATGGGTTTCTACTCTTAAAGCCCTACGGTCTCATGGTGGACAAATACATTGGCGTTATCGACAAATTGGATGATCCAGAATCCATGGCCAATTTTCTACGCATGGAAAAATGGATTTTTGACAGTCCGGCACAGGCCGGAGAAGCTTTTAGACAATTCATCAAAGATTGTTATCAAGAGAACAAACTTATCAAGGGCGAATTGGTGATTGGAAACAACACAGTCAATTTAAAAAATATCACCATGCCCCTGTTAAACATGCTCGCTCTGTACGATCACCTTGTTCCTCCTTCTGCGACAAGGCCACTCAATGACGCGGTTGGCAGTGTAGATAAGGAGCTCATGGAATATCCGGTCGGACATATTGGCATGTATGTCAGTTCAAGAGCGCAAAAGGAAGTCGCACCAAAACTTTCCACCTGGCTGCAGGAAAGATCAAAATAGCAGGTAAATGCTATTGCTATAAGTACTATGAGTACAATAACCACTTCCTTTTTGTCTATTGCTTACAAGAAAAGGTATATTTACCCACAATGCTAAAGTCTTACTAAAACGACAATACATCCTGAAGGGAGAAAGCATTCTCCTTTATACAAACCGCTGTGTGCTACCACAGCGGTTTGTTTTTTGCAGACTTTATCCCTTTCATTTCAAATACGACAAGGAGGGAAGCAAACTCAAACAGTTTTTGGAGGGCTGACCAGTGCTTCTCCAGCAAGAACAACAATACCCTCTTGATTGGTACAAGTAGTTTTCAAGCGGACACGATTTTTTTCAACATTCAATTCCAAAATTTCTACCTGCCCCGTAATGGTATCGCCAATACGCACCGGCGCACGGAATGATAAATCCTGTTTCAGATAAATGGTGCCTGGTCCAGGGAGTTGGTTGGCCAACGCAGCCGAGATAAAGCCAGCCACGAGCATGCCATGTGCGATACGTGTTTTAAAAAACGTGTTGTTGGCATACACTTCGTTCACATGGGCTGGATTAAAATCGCCAGTAATACCAGCATAGAGGTAAATATCTGTTTCTGTGACTGTCTTGGTAAATTCAGCTGTGTCACCAATATGAAGTTGATCAATAGTTTTTCCTGGTCTCATGACTGTTGTCTCCTGTTTTCATATAGGTTGATTGTTAATTTCCAAGGCATTTGATCATCAGCATGTGGAGTTTAAATCAGTTCCCCCCCCCCCCCCAACTTATTAAGAAGTATGATTTATTTCGTACTGCATCACTTTATATTCGGATTATTCATAACCTACAGGCCCGCCCGACCTTCCGCAATCCGCGCAGGTATGTCGGGTGAAGTGTGGGGCACCCCGCGTGGGTCATGCCCTGATACAGTTACCGGGCAAATTTTAGCAAGTTCTGGGCTGCCACTCGTTTGCTAACCGCTTGCTCACCCTGCCTGCATTGAGTGTTGCCCCCCTACACCTTTCCTTCTATAATGAACTGTATTTGCATAATCTATGGAAAAATAAAATATTCCTTGCCAACAATCTGTTATGAGTATGTGAAATTTTGATTTTCCCATAATCCTATCTACTACAGGAGTCTGATTAAAAAGCCATGTCTTATACCGTTCTTGTCACTGGTGGTTGTGGTTTTATCGGTGCCAATTTTGTTCGATACCTGCTTACCGAGCGTCCGGACTGGCGGGTGGTGAATATCGATAAACTCACCTATGCGGGCAATCAGGCAAACTTGGCTGATTTGGCCGACCATCCCGCCTATAGCTTTGTGCATGGCGATATCTGCGATGAAGCACTGGTCAATGACCTGTTCAGCCGCCATAACGTGCATGCAGTGGTGCACTTTGCGGCTGAATCCCACGTAGATCGCTCCATCACCGGGCCAGACGCCTTTATCCGCACCAATATCAACGGTACCTTCATCCTGCTTGAGGCGGCAAGGAACTATTGGCTGGGACAGCAACGGCAGACTGACGCCAGCCGCTTTCTCCATGTCAGCACAGATGAGGTGTTCGGTTCACTTGGACCAACCGGCTATTTTACCGAGGAAACCCCCTATGATCCGCGTTCACCTTATTCGGCCTCCAAGGCTTCTTCTGACCATTTGGTGCGCGCCTATTTCCACACCTACGGCCTACCGGTCTTGCTGACCAACTGTTCCAACAACTACGGTCCGTACCAGTTTCCGGAAAAACTTATCCCGCTTATCCTGAACAATGCCCAAGAAGGCAAAGCCCTACCAATCTACGGAGATGGGAAAAATGTGCGGGACTGGCTCTATGTGGTAGACCATTGCGAGGCCATTGTTCGTGTGCTGGAGCAGGGTGCCCTGGGCGGATCCTATAATATCGGCGGGCATAACGAAAAAACAAATCTTGACATCGTCGAACTGCTCTGCGACTTGCTCGACAAAAAAATTGCCCCCCTACCAGGCAATGCTCCCCGACGCTCGCTGATCACCTTTGTCCGCGATCGGCCCGGCCACGACCGCCGCTACGCCATTGATGCCAGTAAAATTGAACGGGAACTCGGTTGGCGACCAAAGTACACCTTTGAGCAAGGCATTGAAGAAACCGTTGACTGGTATTTAGCCAATCGTTCCTGGATGGCAGGAGTGTTGAATGGTTCGTACCAGAAATACTACGAAAGCATGTATGGTGCACGCACAGAGGATAAGGAATAAAAGTTATGCAAGTACAGCATACAGCCATTCCCGAGGTACTAATTCTCGAGCCACAAGTCTTTGCTGATGCGCGCGGCTTTTTTTTCGAAAGCTTCAATCAGCGCCGCTGGCAGGAGCAAACCAGCCTAGCCACCAAGTTTGTACAGGAGAATCATTCCCGTTCCGTGCGTAATGTCTTGCGCGGACTGCACTACCAGATTCAGCAGCCACAGGGAAAACTGGTGCGTGTCATAGTGGGAGAAGTTTTTGATGTGGCGGTTGATTTACGCCGCAGTTCACCCTCTTTCGGCAAATGGGTGGGTATCCATCTGTCTGCGGAAAACAAAAAACAATTCTGGGTGCCCGAAGGCTTTGGCCACGGTTTTGTGGTGCTCTCCGAGGTGGCTGAATTTTTATACCTCACAACAGACTACTATGCACCGGAGCACGAACGCTCCATTATCTGGAATGATCCCAACCTCGCCATTGACTGGCCCATTACCGGCAAGCCGCTTTTGTCGGCAAAAGACCAAGCAGCCCCGAGCTTCAACGAAGCTGAACTGTATCCATAAACTTATCCTGTATGATTTATTAGGCTGGGCAAAGATGTCCTGGGTTAGGGGGAGAATAAAAATTTAGATAGACGTAACTAAAGCAATAAAAAAAGGACGCCCTCGGGCGTCCTTTTTTTATACAGCAGACTGCGTAGGAATTAACCGATAACGGCCAAAACTGCATCTTTGGCAACAGAATCGCCAGCGCCACAGGTCAGGGCCTTAACTGTACCATCACATGGTGCAGCCAGGTTGTTTTCCATCTTCATGGCCTCAAGCACGACCACAGGGTCGCCAGCCTTCACCGTTGCACCCACCTCAACCAGATACTTGATAAGCATACCAGGCATCGGTGCGGTCAGCGGGGTGCCGCCTTCAACTGCTGCGGCTGGAGCAGCTGCGGGCTTGGCTGCCGGAGCAGCTGCGGGCTTGGCTGCCGGTGCAGCAGCTCTCGGTGCTGCCGGTGCAATGGCAACGGGCTGATAATCACCGGTGGGATCGACGTCTACACTAAAGTACTCGCCATCAACAAAGACGTTGAAGGTGCGGACATTCTCGGATTTTTCCGGAATTTCCTTGTCAGGAAGCTCCATAACCTTGCCGGCCTTGGCCTTGGCAATCAGCGCATCCATGTTCTTCACGTCATCCAAGGAAACTGGCTTATCCCCAGGAGCGTCTTTGATCTTCCCGTACTTCCACTCCAGGAACTTCTTACCAGTGGTGGGGAAGAGAGCATAAGTAATGACATCGTCGAGATCTTTGGCCAGATCGCCGATTTCCTTTTTGGCTTTATCCAGTTCTGGCTCAAGGATTTCTGCAGGACGCGCGGTGATCGGATTCTCTCCACGAGGATAGCCCTTCAGAGCCTTCTTCTGTACGTCAGGGTCGATCGGGGTTGCGGTCTTGCCATACAGACCAAAGCACAGGTCTTTCACCTGGGCGGTGATCATTTTATAGCGCTCGTCCGGAGTGTCGAACAGTACGTTGTTTACAGTCTGGATGCCAACAATCTGGCTGGTCGGGGTGACCAGCGGCACCTGGCCGAGGTCTTTACGTACGCGCGGCAGTTCCTTGAACACCTCGTCAATGCGATCCAGGGCATCCATCTCACGCAGCTGGTTAACCAGGTTGGAGAGCATGCCGCCCGGAGTTTGGTGCAGAAGCACGTTGATATCAATAACCGACATCTTGGAGGTATCGAGCAGGTGCTTGTATTTGGGCATAACCTCACGCTCGAGGATCTCGTTGATGGCAGCCAGCTGACGGATGTCAAAGCCGGTGTCGCGGTTGGTGCCAAGCAGCGCCATGACAATCGGCTCAATCGCCGGATGCGAGGTGCGCAGGGCATAGGGGCTCAAACAAGTATCAATGATGTCAACACCTGCCTCGACCGCCTTGAGCATGCTCATGGAAGCCATACCAGAGGTATAGTGGCTGTGCAGGTGAATGGGCGTCTTGGTCTGGGCCTTGAGTGCCTTGACCAGGTTGTAGGCGTCATAAGGTGCAATGAGGCCAGCCATGTCTTTGATGCAGATGGAATCTGCGCCCATGTCATCCAGGGCCTTGGCCTTTTGTATATAGTAGTCGAGATTGTAAACATCGCCGCCGAGGCGAGGCTCGGTCATGGTGTAGCAGATGCAGCCCTGGAAGTGCTTACCGGCCTTTTTGATACCCTTGACCACGGTCTCGAAGTTGCGGTAGTCGTTGAGGGCATCGAAGGTACGGAAAACATCCATGCCGTTCTCGGCAGCGCGCTCGACAAAGGCTGTGGCCAGGTCATCGGCGTAGTTGCGGTAGCCGACCAGGTTCTGGGCACGCAGCAGCATGGAAAACGGGGTCTTTTTAATGTATTTCTTCAGAACACGCAGACGCTCCCACGGGTCTTCCTGTAGATAGCGGTGCATGGTATCGAAGGTGGCCCCGCCCCAAGTCTCAATGGCCCAGTAACCGACCTCATCCATCTGCTCTGCTACGGGCAGCATGTCTTCTGTGCGGCCGCGGGTAGCAAAGAGCGACTGATGGCCATCGCGCAGGCTCAGATCCTGTATTTTAAGAGGATTCTCAGCTTTGGGCCGATCTGGAGCGTAATTCATTGCGGTCATCTTCACTTGATCACTCATTGTCGAATTCTCCTGTGATTCGTTATCGGTGGGTGATAGTTGGTTCAATACTGCAATCAGAACGCTTTCATTTGAATGAGCCGACGCATGGTCATGATATCCTGACGTCCAGCCAAAGCCCACAAGGGGGGCGGAGTAACCGGTATTTCAGGAACGGCCTGTGCGAGCAGGGCGGCTGCTTCCTCTTCCTGCAGGTAAGCATTCACGGCTGCAAGCGCTGCGACCTTTTTTTTCTTTAATTCTGCCATTCGTGTGTCCTCTGGATGTAGGGTTTAGCCGTTCAGGCAACGTAACAACTGGCCGTACACACAAATTTTACAGCGGAATGTTGCCATGCTTCTTCATGGGAATGGTATCACGCTTGCCCTTGATGGATTCCAGCGCATTGATGATACGATACCGCGTTTCCGCCGGCTCGATGACGTCGTCGATATAACCGCGTTCGGCCGCACAGTAGGGGTTGGAGAAGTTGGTGTTGTACTCTTCCTCTTTTTCGGCCAGCAAGGCAGCTGGATCTTCGGCGCCTCTTGCAGCCTTGGCGTAAAGGACTTCAACTGCGCCCTTGGAACCCATAACTGCGATTTCGCCGGTGGGCCAAGAGTAGTTGATATCGGTGCGGAGATGCTTGGACGACATAACGCAGTATGCACCGCCGTAGGCCTTACGGGTGATGACCGTTACCTTGGGAATGGTGGATTCCGCATAAGCGAACAAGAGTTTTGCGCCGTTTCTGATGACACCGCCAAATTCCTGTTCAGAGCCGGGCAGGAAGCCGGGCACGTCGACAAAGGTGATGACCGGGATATTGAAGCAATCGCAGAAACGGACAAAGCGCGCTCCCTTAATGGACGAGTTGATGTCCAGAACACCGGCGTAGTAGGCGGGCTGGTTGGCCACGATGCCTACACTCTTGCCGTTGTAGCGGGCAAAACCAACCACGATGTTGGGGGCGAAGTTCTTCTTGATTTCAAAGAACACACCATTGTCCACCGTTGCCTCGATGACCTTCTTGATGTCGTAGGCAGCGTTGGGATTGTCGGGAATAATATCGTTGAGTTCCGGAGCCGGCCGGTTGATGGGATCGTCACAGGGAATATCCGGAGGATTCTCCAGGTTGTTCTGCGGCAGGTAGGAGAGCAAATCCTTGATGTACTGAATGGCGTCATCCTCGTCCTCGGCTGCATAGTCGGTCACACCACTTTTGGTAGTGTGCATGACAGCACCACCAAGCTGTTCGGTGGTAATTTCTTCATGGAGAACGGTTTTGACCACCTTCGGACCGGTCAAAAACATGTAAGACTGCTGCTTGACCATGATGATAAAGTCGGTCAATGCAGGAGAATATACCGCACCACCGGCACAGGGACCGAAAATGCCGGAAATCTGCGGCACAACGCCTGAGGACAGAACGTTGCGGGTAAAAATCTCGGTATAACCGGCCAGGGCTTCAATACCCTCTTGGATACGGGCGCCACCAGAGTCGTTCAGACCGATAACCGGAATGCCATTTCTCATGCCCAGGTCCATGACCTTGCAAATTTTCTCAGCCAAGGTCCCGGAAAGCGAACCTGCAAGAACGGAAAAATCCTGTGCATAAATATAGACCGGGCGGCCATTGATCCTGCCATAACCGGTAACTATACCGTCACCGAGGAACTTGATCTTTTCCATGCCAAAGTTGTAGCAACGGTGCAACTTGAAGGCATCGTACTCTTCAAAACTACCCGGATCAAGCAGGGCAGCGATACGCTCACGGGCTGTCTTTTTGCCCGCAGCATGGATTTTCTCAACCCTAGCCTTGCCGCCGCCTTCCAGAGATTGGGCTCGTTTCTTTTTCAGCTCCTCTAATTTTGCTCTTGTGCTCATGCTGTCTCCTTACAGGGATTGCAGGTGAATTGCGGTGTCCAAACAGAAAGAAGGGCCTGCCCCAGGAACATGGTGTACAGGCCCTTGACGGCTTGCCTATCCTTTAAAGACTTGTTTACACAACTCGCCCATTTTGCCCAGGTTCTCGCAGTGATGAACACCACTTGCCTTCATGGCTTCAATCTTGGCGGCAGCTGTACCTTTGCCGCCACTGACGATTGCCCCTGCGTGACCCATGCGCCGCCCCGGAGGAGCGGTCAAGCCGGCGATGAAACCGACAACCGGCTTGTCGGGCATGTTGTTCTTGATCCACTCGCAGGCGTCTTCCTCAGCGTGACCGCCAATTTCGCCGATCATGACTACAGCCTTGGTCTCGGGATCCTCCTTGAATGCCTTGAGGCAGTCAATGAAGTTAGTACCGTTGACCGGGTCGCCACCAATACCAACACAGGTAGTCTGGCCGAAACCGGCCTGGGTCAGCTGATGTACAGCCTCGTAGGTGAGTGTGCCAGAGCGGGAAACAACGCCCCAAGGACCGCCGGGCTTGACGATGGAGCCGGGCATGATGCCGATCTTGCACTCACCTGGAGTGAGCAGACCAGGGCAGTTGGGGCCAATCAGGCGGGTTTGCGGCCGAGTGGCCAGATAATTTTTGACCTTCATCATGTCCAGTACCGGGATACCCTCGGTGATGCAGACCACCAGCTCAATGCCGGCGTCGGCTGCTTCCATGATGGAGTCAGCAGCAAAACGGGGAGGTACAAAGATCATGGAAGCATTGGCACCGGTCTGTTTGCGGGCTTCCTTGACCGTATTGAAAACCGGGACATCATCCATTTTCTGACCGCCCTTGCCCGGGGTTACGCCGGCAACGACGTTGGTGCCATAGGCAATGCAGGCACGGGTATGGAACATACCTTCCGAACCGGTAATGCCTTGTACAAGTAAACGAGTGTTTTTATCGGCGAAGATGCTCATTCTATTCCTCTATCAGTGTATTGGGTTACCGTTGATCGATGCAAAAAAAGAAAACGCAGGCAGAACAGGTTGCTGTTACTTCACAATCTGCGCAACTTTTTCAGCTGCATCGGCCAAATCCTTGGCAGTGGTCAGGTTTAGGCCAGATTCCGCAAGAATTTTGCGGCCTTCCGCCACGTTGGTGCCTTCCATACGCACCACCACCGGCACTGACAGGTTCAGTTTGGTGGCAGCGGCAACAACACCTTGTGCCAGGATGTCGCAACGGAGGATACCGCCGAAAACATTGATGAGGATACCTTTTACTGCCGGGTCTTTCATGATCAGCCGGAAGCCGTTCTCGATGGCCTCGGCATTGGCTCCACCACCAACATCCAAAAAGTTGGCCGGGGCTGCGCCTGCCATCTTGACGATGTCCATGGTGGCCATGGCCAGGCCGGCACCGTTGACGATGTTACCGACATTACCATCCAGGTTAATATAATTGAGACCATATTTGGAAGCTTCTGCCTCAACCGGGTCTTCTTCGTCGATATCACGCATTTCCAGGACATCAGGATGGCGGAAGATGGCATTGGAATCGAATTCCATCTTGGCATCCAGGGCAAGGATGTTCCCCTCGGCAGTGATGATCAGGGGGTTGATCTCCACCATGGAGCAGTCGTAATCAACAAAAAGCTTGTAGAGGTTGCGCACCAGGGCGCTCATCTGTTTGTGCAGATCTTTCTCCAGTTCCAGACCGAAGTTGACCTGATTGAGATGGAAGGCCTGAATACCGGTGACCGGGCTGATGTTGACCGTGATGATCCGCTCAGGGGTCTTGGCTGCCACTTCCTCAATGTCCATGCCGCCGTCCTGGCTGCAGACAATGGCCACGGTGGCGGTTTCGCGGTCTGGAATAATGGAAAG
>JABMJC010000004.1 GCA_013201405.1 Desulfobulbaceae bacterium | reverse complement strand
ATTTGAACCCACCTTAAACTTGCCGCCAAACTGTCGGAAAATGGAGACCACATCTTGCCTTGTCCTGGGGCAACCAATAACGTATGAGCAACACCCCATACCCTCAACGGCAATTTGCTTAAAATACATTGCAGACCTCCTTTGATCGTTTTGAACAACTAACAAACGGTGTGTACGGTGACAGGTCGTGCACAGTACACATCCATAGGGAAAAACTGTATTTTTCTGTGTGTCGTCTCAAAAAGTTAAGGTTGGAACAGCCCAAGTCATTCTTTTTTTGAAGAACTACACCGTTCTTCTAATTTGCCAGTAATGACTCTTGCTTTCTGGCCATATAAAATCGCCCATTTCTATGGTATCTTGGCAAACAAAGGCAAAGAACGAGGAGTAAAAGGCAAACTGTGATCAGTTATAAATTCTTTATATATCAATATGTTGTTGAGGAGAAACACCATGGGCGCATCATCAGCAAATCACTTTGAAAAAAAACAAGCCGGTATGGGCGCGATACCCCACGAGGGCGGTACTGCCTTCCGCGTTTGGGCACCGCACGCACAGCAGGTTTTTGTGATGGGCGATTTCAACAACTGGTCCAAAACAAAGGCTCCCATGGCAAGCGAGGAAAACGGCTACTGGTACCTTGATATTACTGGAGCAAAGCCTGGCCAGGAATACAAGTTCCTGATCAAAAACGGGGAGATGGAACTGGAGCGCATCGATCCGTATGCCCGTCAGGTCACCAATTCGGTTGGCAATGGGGTCATTTACGACCACGCTAGCTTTGACTGGCAGGGTGATGATTTCACCTTGCCACCGCACAATGAACTCATCATCTATGAGATGCACATCGGCTCTTTTTTTACAGATGCGGAAGGCAGACCTGGTGATTTTGATGCTGTGTTGCACAAGTTCGATCATCTCATCAAACTGGGAGTAAATGCGGTGCAAATTATGCCCATTGCCGAGTTTGCCGGGGACTACTCCTGGGGCTACAATCCAGCCCACATCTTTGCGGTGGAAAGTGCTTATGGTGGCCCAGATGAATTCAAGCGCTTTGTACGTGAAGCGCACAAGCGGGGCCTGGCAGTGATTCTCGACGTAGTTTACAACCATTTTGGCCCCAGCGATCTGGATCTTTGGCAGTTTGACGGTTGGCAGGAAAACGACAAGGGTGGCATCTACTTCTATAACGATCACCGCTCACAAACTCCATGGGGCGATACCCGGCCCGATTACGGCCGGGGCGAGGTACGTCAGTTCATCCACGACAACGCCCTGATGTGGCTGGAAGACTACCGCGTCGATGGACTGCGCTATGACATGACCTTGTATATTCGCAGTGTGCACGGAGACGGTGGAGAAGAGATCCCCGAAGGCTGGACCCTGATGCAGTATATTAATGACACTGTGCGAGAGCGCTTCCCAGGCCGTATCCTCATTGCCGAAGACCTGCACGACCAAAATGCGGTTACCGCTGATGTCGAACACGGTGGCGCCGGTTTCCACAGTCAATGGGACGCCCAGTTTGTGCACCCTATCCGCGCCATGGTCATTGCAGCCGAAGATGCCCACCGCTCCATGGAGGCGGTGCGCCAGGCCATCAGTTTCCGCTATGGGGACGATGCCTTCCACCGGATCATTTACAGTGAATCCCACGATGAGGTTGCCAACGGTAAGGCGCGGGTGCCCCAGGAAATAAATGCCGATGACCCCACCGGCTGGTATGCACAAAAACGCTCCACCCTGGCAGTCGGTTTGGTCTTTACTGCCCCTGGCATCCCCATGCTCTTCCAGGGACAGGAATTTCTCCAGGGCGAATGGTTTCGGGATGACGTACCACTGGACTGGGATCTCAACGACGAATTCCACAGCATAGTGCGTCTCTATCGCGATTTGGCTGCATTACGCCTGAACCGGCAGGGCCACACCCGTGGTCTCTGCGGCCAACACCTGCAGGTCTTTCATGTGAATGATGCGGAAAACATGATCGCTTTTCAGCGCTGGGATGAGCATGGTCCAGGGGACGACGTGGTGGTCGTGGTGAATTGCAGTAATACTCCCAAGGAAAACTACCTGATCGGTCTGCCGGAAGAAGGCCTGTGGAAGTTGCGGATCAATACGGATGCCAGCATCTACAGCGATGATTTTTCCAACTTCGCTAGCAGCGATCTCCATGCAGAGCCAGGTGAGCGTGACGGGCTGCAGGCGCAGGCCACAGTTGCCATTGGACCATATACCATACTCGTCTACAGCCAAGATAAGAAATGACCACAATGCGTGGCACATCATGTAACATGAACCTTTAGTAAAAGCTGAGCAGTTTGGCCGCTGGGCTTGCGGCATACAGAATCAATGTGATCTGAACACCTTCTGTCAGCGGCCCCAGCGGCTTGCCTAGCAAGTATCTATTTATCCCGTTGACTTGCACGCGGCTTTTGCACGCCAACGACCTGGGCTCAGTAGCCACCCAACAGTGCCGCTTGCCTGGGGACTTTCCGCTGCAAATAAAATCTATTGCTTTAATCAGCTAGTTATCTTAACCTGCGCTATCGTCCCGATTTGATACAATTTTACGAGCATAAGGCACAACACGCTGATATTGTAAACAATTCACCTCTGTTGCCAGGGATCGTCCAATGTGTCTGCCTGCGCGGCTTTGCCATACTTGGGCATCCCGACCCATGATAGAACAGAGAAAAATGTACACCCTGCTGCACTTGCCCACGGTGTAACGGATAAAAACAGGAAGAAGCAGCAGGCAAAGATTGTGACCAGGGCAGTGTGCGGAGATTTGTCATGCATCTCAACACTCTTCATGATCAGGGCAGAAAACTGCTGCATCCATTCGTCAGGCTGCTGGCAGCCCTCAATATCCACCCTGTGGCGATCACTGTCGCAGGCTTACTACTCTGCCTGATTGCCGCAGGGTTTGCCTGGGTCGGACACTTTTGGCAGGCTGGCTTGCTGTTCACCATAGGCAGCCTCTTTGATGCGCTTGATGGCGGCGTGGCCAGACTGACTGGTACGGCATCAAAAGCTGGAGCCGCACTGGACTCCAGTCTGGACAGGATTGCCGAAGCAGCTCTCTTCATCGTCTTATTGGCGGGCAGCGCTGCCAAACTACATCCCAGCCTGGTGTGCACCGCCTCGCTCGCCATGGTTGGCTCCTTTATGGTGAGCTATGTGCGCGCACGGGCCGAGGGGCTCGGTATTCCCTGCTCTGTGGGTCTGTTTACCCGTATGGAACGGCTGGTGGTCATGATAGCAGCCCTGTTCCTTGCAGACATGCTCGGCAGCGTCACACTTGTGCTTGCCTGCGTACTGGTTGCCCTGGGAGCTTGGGCAACAGCACTGCAGCGGCTCTTTACTATTTTTAGATGGAAGTCTTAGAACAGAGGCCATCAGGCCATGATGCCAATGGATATGGAGGACGCATATGGCGCGAAAAGTGAGGGTAGCGATTATTGGCGTAGGGAACTGCGCAAGTGCCCTGGTTCAGGGGGTCGAATACTACAAAAATGCCCAAGATAGTGACAAGGTACCGGGTTTGATGCATGTCAACTTGGGCGGCCTGCATGTGCGTGACGTCCAGTTCTCAGCGGCCTTTGACATCAATGCCACCAAAGTAGGCAAAGATCTTGGTGAGGCCATTTTTGCCGAACCCAACTGCGCCATCAAATTTTGCGATGTGCCCAACCTGGGCGTACCAGTACAACGCGGCAAGGTCCTTGATGGTATCGGTAAGTATGTGCAGCCGGTTGTGCAGGAAGCTCCTGGTGAGTCCGTTGACATCGTTTCCATCCTGCGGGCTACCCGCACGGATGTGGTGATCAACTATCTGCCCGTGGGCAGTGAGAAGGCCACGGAATGGTACGTGGAACAGATCCTGGAGGCAGGTTGTGCCCTGGTCAATGCCATCCCGGTGTTTATTGCCCGGGAGGCACACTGGCACAAGCGTTTTCAGGAAAAAGGTCTGCCCTGTTTGGGCGATGACATCAAAAGCCAGGTGGGCGCTACCATTTTGCACCGCGTGCTTGCCAGGCTGTTTGAAGACCGCGGCGTACGTCTGGACAGAACCTACCAGCTGAACGTGGGTGGTAATACCGACTTTTTGAACATGCTGGAGCGGGAACGGCTGGAAAGCAAGAAAATATCCAAGACCGATGCAGTCACCAGCCAGATCCCCGGCGGGATGAAGCCTAAAAACGTGCACATTGGCCCTTCAGACTACATTGAATGGCTTGATGACCGCAAATGGTGCTATATTCGTATGGAGGGCACTGCCTTTGGCGATGTGACTCTCAATTTCGAGGGTAAGCTGGAGGTGCAAGACGGCCCCAACTCGGCCGGAGTTATTATTGATGCAGTACGCTGCGCCAAACTCGCCCTGGAAAATGGGCTGTCCGGCGCAATTACCGCCCCCTCCTCCTACTTTTTCAAATCACCACCAGTGCAGTACTATGATGATGAATGTCGGCGCAAGACAGAAGCCTTCATCGAGCAATACGGTAAAAAATAGGACTGCAGCCAAACCGTAAGACCAGCTTACAGACCAGGTACAGCCTTGGTTTGTAAGCTGTATTGTCTGTTTGAACTCATCCGTACATCATCCCGAGGTGCGATAAGTTAAAACAACATATCAAAGCTGTACACGCCCTCCTCCAGGCTGCTGGTCACCCGCAGGCCAGAATTATTGAATACGCTTTGCATGCGTTCGTTCTCGCGTAGCACTTCGGCGGTGAAGCCGGCAATGCCGTTGCGCTTGGCAATTTTGATCAGATGCTGGAAGATAAAGGTTCCCAGCCCTTTGCTCTGCCAGGAATCCCGCACCACAAAGGCCACCTCGGCCTTGTTGGTACTTTCGTTGAGATAATAGGTGCCCACTGCAATGATTTGCTCACCCTGCACATCAGGTAGGGTGGCCACCACCGCCACATCGCGGCGGTGATCGATATAGACAAAGTCCTGAATCTGGCGCGAAGTGAAGCGCTGTTGATGGCTCATGAAGCGGTAGTAGATGGTTTCCTGCGAGAGATTGTGGATGAGATCGCGCATATGCGGTTCGTCCGTGGGGCGGATGGAACGGAAATTTACCTGGGTGCCGTCTTCGAGCAGGAAGGTGGCACGCATGCCCTCTTCGCCAGGCAGGGTAAAGCGGTTGCCGAAGCGGGCCAGATCGGGCCGCAGGTACCTGGCGGCCACTGCTTCGCGGAAGAGCTGTTCACGGAAATCCGGATGGGCTATGGAGATCAGCTCCATGGCCCGCTCCTGTATGGATTTGCCGTGCAGATAGGCAACGCCATGCTCGGTGACCACGTAGTGCACGCTGGCTCGGTTGATGACCACGCCGGAACCGGGCTGCAGGGCGCTGACCACCAGTGAACGTGTACCGTCGCTGCTCACCGAGGGAAGCACGATAATGGCGCGGCCCCGCTCTGATTTGGCCGCACCACGGTTGAAATCAACCTGCCCCCCCACGCCGGAATAAAAACGACCACCCACGGAATCCGAACAGACCTGGCCGGTGAGATCGATCTCCAGAGCCATATTCACCGATACCATGCGCCGGTGCTTGCCGATCACGTTGGGGTCGTTAATGTACTCAGTTGGCCGGAAGCTAAACAGCGGGTTGTCGTGGATATAATCGTAGAGTTTTTTGGTTCCCATGCAGAAACTGGCAGTGATCTTGCCCCGGTCAATGGACTTCATTGCACCGGTGACCGCACCCGACTCGATCAGTGGGATGATGGCATCCGAGATCATTTCTGTATGAAAACCGATATCTTTGCGTTCCGACAAAAAACGCATCACTACCTGGGGGATACGCCCATACCCCGGCACCCGGCCAATGCCCAACTGAATGGTCGAGCCATTGGGGATAAGGGCCACAGCTGACTTGGCAATCTTGAGGGCAATTTCATTGGGCGGGTCAAGCTCCCGTTCCAGGATAGGCCTGTCCACCGGTACCAGGATATCGAGGTCGAACACATCCACCAAGGTGTCGCCGTGGGTCCAGGGCATATTTGGATTCACTTCAGCAATCACCAGACTGGCGTTACCAATGGCACTTTTAACAATGTCCACCGAAACACCCAGGCTTACCCGGCCATAAGTATCCGGCGGGGTCACTTGGATAAGGGCCAAGTCAATGGGCATGGCCCCGGAATCCAGGAGCTGAGGCACATCAGAGAGCAAAATCGGAGTGTAATCGCCAAAGCCTTCTTGAATCACCTCGCGGATATTGGAGCTGATAAAAAAGGCGTTCAAGGTAAAGCTGTCGGAAAGTTTTTTGCTGGCATAGGGCGCATCGCCCTTGGTGATCAGTTGAATGATCTCCACATCGGTGACTGAACGGCCCCGGGCGGTCATGGCGGCAATCAGTTCCTGGGGCGCGCCGCAACCAGTACCGATGAACACCCGTTGGCCAGATTTCAAATGGACCAGTGCCTCCTGGGGCGTGGCCACCATATCTGCATACTGTGTCTGCCAATCTTGATCGTAGCGCATTGCAGCCCCCTGGTAATAAAGCCTCAACTGCCCTTGCCATTTTCTTGCACATTGCTGGCAAAGGTCATGCCCGCATCCACCACCACCGGCTCAAGCTCCCGCTCACCAATAATGAGTGGGTTGATATCCAGTTCGACAATCTGCGGAAAGTCGGTGGTCAGCTGGCTGATGCGCTGCAGAGCCACGGCAATGGCCGCAATGTCCACTTCCTTGGTACCGCGTTTGCCCTCCAACAGCTCATAGGAACGGGTGGACTTGAGCATCTGCACCGCCTCTCCTTCGGTGATGGGTGCCAAATGGAAGGTGACATCCTTCATCACCTCCACAAAAATGCCGCCCAAACCAAACATGAGCATGGGACCGAACTGGGGATCACGGGTCATACCGATGATCACCTCCAGGCCCTTTTCCGCCATCTTCTCCACATACACACCCTCAATGAGTGCATTGGGCGCATGTTTGCGCAAACGCAGCATCATCAGGTCAAAGGCATCGGCCACCTCTTCGCTGGAACCGATGTTGAGGCGCACCCCGCCCAGATCACTTTTCCGCACAATGTGGGGCGAGACAACTTTCATGGCCACTGGATAACCGATGAATTGGGCAATTTCTATGGCCTCCTCCGGGCTACTGGTGAGCCGGCCAGACATGATACGAAAGCCGTAAGATTTGAGAATGCTCTTTGACCTGACCTCATCCAGCCGTGAATGGCCACTGCGTTGCCAATGGGTAATGATTCGCTCCACCCGGCGGCGATTCACCGGGAAGCGCACCACGTGGCGTGCAGGTCTGCGCCGCCACACCCCGTATTCGTGCATGGCCTTGAGTGCGCCTACGGCCCGTTCGGGCGAGGGATAAAAAGGCAAACCAGCCTCGGCCAGTTCGGCCCGGGTAGGCATACCTTCGCGGCTACCGAGGAACGAGGCCAGTACCGGGGTGACACCATCCAGGTTGGCGGCAATGGCACGCACCGTGGCTGCAGGTTCGTTGATGTATTGCGGCGCCAGCACCACCAGTACCGCGTCAATATCAGGATTGGCCTGGACTGCCTTGAGTGCATCCACGTACTGTTGCGGTGTGGCTCCGGCCGACACATCGGTGGGATTATTGATATACCCCCGCACCGGCAGAATGCGGGTGAGTTCCGCACGCAGGTCCTCAGACAACTGGGGAACCAACATGTCTGCCTTTTCCACTGCATCGGCTGCCACAGTACCGGTGCCGCCAGAATTGGTCAGGATGAAAACCCGGTCTCCCTGGGGTGGCGGTTGCAGAGCAAGGGCTGTAGCGTAATCGAAGAGCGCTTCAAAGGTGTCGGCCCGACAGATGCCCGCCCGCTTGAAGGCCGCCCCATAGGCTGTGTCTTGGCCAGTGGCCACCCCGGTGTGGTGCGATGCTGCCCGCGCACCCGCTTCGGTGATGCCTGCCTTGAGGATCACCACTGGTTTCTGCTTACTCGCCTCCTCCGCCGACTTGACGAACTGGTCACCATCGGTAATATCTTCCAGATAACCGGTGATAACCTTAGTGGCCTCATCGCTGGCCAAATAGGAGAGGATATCCACCTCGGTAATGTCTGCCTTGTTGCCAATGGATACTGACACACTCACTCCCAGCCTGCGGGAATCAGCCTCATCCATCATGGCAGTACAGAGCGCACCGGACTGGGAAAATACCGCCAACTTTCCTAGTTGCGGCATACGCCGGGAAAAGGAGGCGTTCAGTTGCAGATGCGTGTTGATCAATCCCAGGCAGTTGGGACCCAAAAGCCGTACTCCTCCCTTGGCACACAGAGCCACCAACTCCTCTTCCAGTTGTGCACCGCTCGGACCGCTTTCTTTGAATCCTGAAGCCACTACCACCACTGCGCTCACCTTCTTGGCAATGGCGTCCTGCACCGCATCCAGGGTTTTTTCAGCAGGCACTGTGATCAGGGCCAAATCAATGACATGGGGATAATCGGCAAGATGTGCATATACCTTAAGACCCAGAATTTCCCCCCCCTGCGGGTTGACCGGAACAATCGGCCCTCTAAAACCCGCCTGGACAAGATTGTGCAAGGTGGTGTGGCCAACCTTGCCCTTTACCTTCGAGGCGCCGATAACTGCAACCGATTGGGGAGAAAAGAGTTTCTCAAGCATACAGACCTCGCGCTCTTAGATGGTACACAGACACTTGCAGTTCAACGGGTGGCGTAGGGTACGTGGATCTCATACCCGGCCGCCTCGACTGCCTTTTGCACGGCACGGATATTGTAAGTGTTCACCCGCAAATAGATCATGGCCCTAGTGCGCCGGGTCGCAGCCTTGCGCAGCAACCGGGTGCAGTGCACATTCTTTTCCTCCAGGATGCAAATGAGTTTACTCATGATGCGCGGATCATCATCATCCACAATGGAGATCAGGGCAGCGCCGCGTTCGCCCACTCCAAAGAGATTCTTGTAGGCCTTCAGCAAGTCGCCATTGGTAAAGATGCCAATCACCCGTCGCTCATCATCCAAAACCGGCAGAGCACCAATGGCGTTCGCCTCAAAGAGGAACAGGGCGTCATCCAGGGTGGCCATGGCAGAAAGGGTGCGGCAATTGGTACTCATGATCTGTGCAAGCCCTGTTTGCATGACCTTGCTCTCCACTATTTCCCGCTGACTGCTGCTGGCCACATTGGACGGCCGGGCAGAGCGCAAATCCCGATCGGAAATCATACCCTGCAGCACCCCCTCATCATCCACTACAGGCAGGTGCCGGAAAGGATAGTGCTCCAGTATAGCAATGGCCTCGGCCACGGTTTGCTCCGGATGCATGGTGGTTGGTGTGGGGGTCATATGATAATGGATGAACATATTGCCTCCAAAACCCTGCGTTCTGTACTCTTGCTGCGCCTGGCAGGTGCAGGATCATTCTTCTTGCAAAAGTCCGGCAAGATAAGCCGTAGCACATTCGCCCAGCCGCGGCAGATGATAACCGCCTTCAAGAATGGATACCACCCGGCCACTGCAGATATCCCGCCCCAGTGCGCGAACAAAACGACCAAGTTCCTGATACAGTGGAGTTGTATAGGCCAAGCCAGACATGTCATCTTCCACATGGGCATCGAATCCTGCACCAACAACCAAGGCATCGGGCTGCATCTCCTCAAGAAAAAGACGAATTCTCGGAAGCAGGCGCTGTACCTGCGCATCACCTGCACCTGGCGGAAGCGGCAGATTGAGGATGCTTCCCTTGCCCGAACCGAGTCCCCGCTCCTCCTCCCAGCCGGTACCGGAAAAACTGAAGCTGGGGTGCTCATGGATGGACACGTAGGCACTATTGTTCTCGGATTCCAGGGCGCTCTGGATGCCGTTGCCATGGTGGGCATCGAAATCAAATACTGCCACTCTGGTGCGACCATAATGGTTTTGCCAGTAACGGGCAGCAATGACACAGTTATTGAAAAAACAGAAACCAAAGGGCTGGTTTGCCTCGGCATGGTGGCCTGGCGGCCTGGTCAGGCAGAAAACCACGTTGCCAACCTGGCCCCGTTCAACCTGGTCGATGCCACTGAGCCCGGCACCGGCCGACAGCATGGCAATGGCGTAGGATTCGTAACAGACCTGATTATCAGGATGATCCACATAGGTGCGGCCGGAAAGCACTGCTTCTTCAAAGCGAAAGAGCCAGGCCTCATCATGAAAGGCCAAGAGTTCTGCGCGGCTTGCAGGCCGGGGTACTGCTATATGGATGTTTTGGGCAAAGGAACTCTGGTCCAGGGCCTCGCGAATCACCTGCAGGCGTTCCGCAATTTCCGGATGGTCGCCGCCGCCGGTATCGTGCCGACTATAGGCGGGATCTGTAATGAGGATAAGTGAAGAACCGTGCCGCATGCAACTCTCCACGGCAAACGAAATTACACCGGGGTGGTCCAAGTCAACTCATTTCGATAAATAAGAGGAGACCTAAAAGCGTCTACGACCACATCCGCTTACCTACCGAAAGCAGTACCTATTTCTTCCTCAAGATGCTGACCTGCTCGCCGCCAACATCCCAGTTGTCGGTGGCGACCTCATCAATGACCACCACGGTGGTCGCCGGATTTTTGTGCAGCACCCGCTGCAGCAACTCAGTGACACCGGTAATCAACTCGACCTTTTGCGCAGGGCTCACCCCTTCGTCGGTTACCTTGATGTTCGCATATGGCATGCTGTTCTCCTGGCAAGGTCCGCAGTTCAGTAAGCCAGACTCTTGCCTCCAAGCGCAGTACTGTGCGACCCGAAAATAAGTGTCTTATAAAAGAACGCTGGCTCAGGGCAGCATGGCCCGCTGTGCCCAGTCGAATAGCGCACCCGGAACAAGGCCTGTGGCCAGCACGCCAGCCACGGCAATGCCCAGCACCACCAGCATCCCCACAGAAGGAGCAGTGATGGCCGGCTGCTGTTCAGGCCCGCTCATGTACATCAGGCGGATCACCCGCAGGTAGAAAAAGGCAGACATGGCGCTTAAAAGCACCGCCGCGATCACCGCTGCTGTATATCCGGCAGCCACAGCAGACTGGAACAGGTAAAATTTGCCAGTAAAACCGCCTGTCGGCGGAATACCGGTCAAGGAAAACATAAAAATCAACATACATAGAGCCAGTACCGGATTTCTCGATGCCATGCCCCGACAGCTGTCAATAGATTCACCCTGCTCCACGCCCTGCGAGAAGATGATGAGAATGGCAAAGGCTCCCATATTCATGAACAGATAGATAAAAAGATAGCTCATGGCTGCTGCCATGCCGCTGGCACTACCGGCTGCGATTCCCAACAGGGCATAACCCGCATGGGCTATGGCCGAATAGGCGAGCATTCTCTTCAGGCTGCTTTGCACCAAGGCAGTAATATTACCGACCAGCATAGTCAATACCGCAAGCAACGCCAACACCGGCCCCCAGTTTGCGTGTAGCTCCGGAAAGACTGCCAACATGATGCGGCCGAAAACGGCAAAACCCGCTGCCTTGGGTCCCACACTCATGAAGGCGGTGAGCACCGTGGGTGCGCCTTCGTAGACATCCGGCGTCCACATATGGAAGGGCACCACTGCCACCTTGAAACACAAACCAGCTATAAGCAGGGCTAATGCCATCACCAGGCTGGCATTGTCAGCAAGATTGTTCCTGCCAATATATGCGCCAATTTCCGCCACATTGGTGGTGCCGGTCAGGCCAAACAGCAGGGACATACCAAAGAGCAGAAAGGCCGAGGCAAAAACGCCCATGAGAAAATACTTGGCCGCTGCTTCGCTGGTGCGCAGGTCCTTTTTGTGCATGCCGGTGAGCACGTAGATGGGCAGGGCCATCAGTTCAAGTCCCAGGTAGATGGTGATCAGATCCACCGAGGCGACCATGATCATCATGCCCACTGCGGAAAAAACCAAGAGGCTATAGAATTCACCCTGATGGGACTGTACCTGCGTACTGTAAAACTCCCGCATCAGGGCGGCCAGAATGACACTGGCCAGACAGAGGGTGCAGAAAAAGGCCGAATAGGCATCGTTTCGAAGCATAGCCCCTGGCTCAGCCGGTGTATACATGCCCAGATTCACCAGAAGAACAGCAGAGACGCCCAAAACAGTCATCCAGGGCAAAAGCTGACGCTGACGGGGGGCGAACAGATCAAGCACAATCAGGGCCACACCAATGGCCAGCAAGACCAGTTCCGGTAAAACCGGGGTAATCATGCCCCAGGAAAAGGCGGCGGGATTGAGAACAACGAGCTGTTCAATCATCTCAGTCTAGACTTCCTTTCTGACATTCAGGGGATGGCCATCAAGGCTGTACGCCCGGCCTCTGCCAATCCGGCACCATGCACCTGTTCCACCAGGTGACCCACGGAAACCCGGAGAAAATCCAGCAAGGCGTCAGGATAGACACCAATCCAGAAAATAAGCAGCACCAGCGGCGCAAGCGTTAAAATTTCACGCAGATTCAGTGGAGCAAGCTGGCGCAGTCCCTCGTTCACCCCGCCAAAGAAAATGCGCTGATAGAGCCACAACATATACCAGGCACCCAAAATCAAACCGGTGGCCGCAATAACCGCATACAGGGGCTGCGCCCTGAAAGCCCCAAGCAGGATAAGCCATTCTCCAATGAAGCCATTGGTGCCGGGCAATCCCACCGCTGCCAGGGTGAACACCATAAAAAAGCCGGCAAAGAGGGGCATGATGTTGGCCAGCCCGCCATAGGCGGCAATCTCGCGGGTGTGGGTACGATCATACACCATGCCGATGGCAAGGAAGAGGGCCCCGGTTACCAGACCATGGTTGATCATCTGCAGGATACTACCTTCCAGCCCCTGCTGGTTGAGGGCAAAAAGGCCCAGAGTAACAAAGCCCATATGGCTGACCGAGCTGTAGGCAACAAGCCGCTTCATATCTGTTTGGGCAAGACAGACCAAAGCGCCGTAGACAATGGCGATCACCGAGAGCACGAGCATGGGCGTGAGCATGGCCTGGGTGGCCTGGGGCAGTATGGGCAGAGAAAAACGAAGAAAACCATAGGCCCCCATCTTGATCAAGACACCAGCTAGGATGACCGACCCTGCGGTCGGGGCCTCGGTATGGGCGTCGGGCAACCAGGTATGCACCGGCCACATTGGTACCTTGACCGCAAAGGCCGCGAAAAACAACCAGAACACCAGCACTTGCAACTTGAATGGATAGGCCTGCCCAGCCAAGAACAAGATATCGAAGCTGCGTCCGGCCGCCAGGTACAGCAGGATGATGCCCACCAACATGAGCAGGCTGCCCACCAGGGTATAAAGAAAAAACTTGATAGTGGCGTAGAGGCGATTTGGCCCACCCCACACCCCGATGATCAGGAACATCGGGATGAGCATGGCCTCCCAGAACACGTAGAAGAGAAAGAAATCCAGGGCACAGAATACCCCCACCATCGCCCCCTCCAACACCAGCAGGGCCATATAGAATTCTTTGGCCTTCTCTTGGATACTCTCCCAGGAGACCAAGACACAAAGCACGGTGATCAGGGCGGTCAACAGCACAAACAGGACGCTAATGCCATCGATTCCCAGGGCATAATTGATGTTGAGGGCGCTAATCCAGTCGTACTGCTCCCGAAACTGCATCTGGTGCGTACCTTTATCGAACAAGAAAAAGATCGGCAGCACAAAGAGCAACTCAAAGAGGCTGACCACCAGGGCCACCAGTCGCACTGTCTCGGCTTTCCGCTCCAGAAACAAGAGGGAAAGACCGCCAAGCACCGGGAAAAATATTAAAACACTGAGCAGAGGCATGGGTACCTGTTCAACCTTGAATGACTATGGCTTAATTTCTGGTCAACAGCAGGGCGATCAGCACCAGGGCTCCGCCGCCCATCCAGGCCAGATAGTGTGAAACCACTCCATCTTGCAGCAAACGCAACTTTTGCCCAAAGGCACCGATCAGGCGGGGCAGGCCATTGACCACCCCCTCGATGGCACGCATATCAACGATCCTAAGCAGCACACGCTGACTGAACCACAAGGCAGGGCGGACAATAGCCAGCTGGTACAGCTCATCCACATAGTACTTGTTGAGTAGCAGCCGGTAGATGCCTGCAAAACGGCTGGCCAGGCCAGTGGAGAGCTCTGGCCGTTTCCTGTACATGAAAAAGGCCAGGACAATACCTGCTGCACCGGCAACGACCGAGAGCAGAATCAAACCCAACTCCGCCCCATGGGAAAGCTGTACATGGGGATGACCCAGTATTGGTTCCAGAAAATGTGCCCAGCGATTGGAACCTCCCAGGGCTGCGGGGATGCCGACCCAGCCTGAAGCCACAGCACCAAACGCCAAAAGTATGAGTGGCAAGGTGACCACCAAAGGTGATTCACGCACATGTTTTTTCTGCTCATCCGTACCGCGAAATTCCCCGTGAAAGACCAGAAAGAGCAAGCGAAAGGAATAAAACGCGGTGAGGAAGGCGACAAAAAGCCCGATCCAATAGGCAAACTGACCAACAGGTGTACCTGTATTAAAGGCCATGAGCAGGATTTCATCCTTGCTGAAAAAGCCTGCAAAGGGAGGCATACCGGCAATGGAGAGCGAGGCTAGGAGAAAGGTCCAGTAGGTGATGGGCATGTACTTTTTCAGGCCACCCATATGACGCAGATCCTGCTCGTGGTGCATGCCCAGGATGACCGAACCGCAGCCAAGAAAGAGTAGCGCCTTGAAAAAAGCATGGGTGAACAGATGAAAGATCCCGGCCGCATAGGCGCCGACCCCACAGGCAATGAACATATAGGCCAACTGGCTAACCGTAGAATAGGCCACCACCCGCTTGATATCCGTCTGCACCAGGGCAATGGTTGCGGCAAACAGTGCGGTGAGTGCTCCCAGCACGGTAATGCAATCCAAGGCAAAAGGCGAAAGCGCAAAGATCGGATTACACCGGGCCACCAAAAACACACCAGCAGTAACCATGGTGGCCGCATGGATGAGAGCACTCACCGGAGTGGGTCCTTCCATGGCGTCCGGCAACCAGACATGCAGGGGAATTTGGGCCGATTTACCGATGGCTCCGCAGAAGAGTAACAGGGCGATCACCGTGGGAAGCAGCACCTCCATGCCCAGCAAGCTGAAAGATTTCCCGTCAATGCTCTGTGCCATGCCAAAGACTTCGGTGTAGTGCAGGCTGCCGAACTGGGTGAAGATGAGCAACAGGCCCAGAAGAAAACCAAAATCGCCAAACCGGTTAACAATAAAGGCCTTTTTACCCGCATCGCTGGCCGATTGCTTTTCGTAGTAAAAACCGATGAGCAGGTAAGAAGACAAGCCCACCGCCTCCCAGCCAAAAAAGAGCTGCAGGAAGTTATTGCCCATCACCAGCATGAGCATGGAAAAGGTAAACAGGCTCAAATAGGCAAAGAAACGGTAGTACCCTTCTTCACCCCGCATATAGCCCACAGAATAGATATGCACCAGAGAACTGACACTGGTGACCACCAGAAGCATGACCGCGGTGAGCTGATCCACCAGAAAACCCACAGAGACCTTGAAGTCGCCGGAACTGATCCAGGTATAGATATCCGCATTGACAACAGTGCCTGTTTGCACGCGGAAAAAAGCCGCCAGGGCACAGCAAAAGGACAACAGCACCGTGACAATGGGTAGCCAATGCGCCCTGGTCCCCATCTGTTTGCCAAACAGCAGGGTCAGCACAAAGGCTGCCAGGGGTAGAAAAGGAATGGCGAGGAGCGAAATCGGCATGGCTATCCTTTCAGGTCGGTGAAGGAATCTGTATGCACACTGCGGCGGTGCTGGTACAGGGCAATGGCAATCCCCAGGCCAATGGCCGCCTCTGCTGCTGCCACGGTGATGATGAAAAAGGTAAAGGCGTGACCGCGCAGGGATTCCAGGTAATAGCTCATGGCAACCAAGTTCAGGTTCACCGCATTGAGCATGAGTTCAGCGGACAGGAGCATCATGATGAGGTTACGCCGGGTGAGAAAACCGCAGACACCTATACAGAACAGCGCAGAGGCAAGCCCGACATACCAGTGCAAGGGAATCATGGCTGCACCTCCTCCTGATGCGGTGGCAATGCCGGATGTTCATTCTGGTCTCTTTTCCCAGAACGACCCGACTGCTCACCCTCGATCCTTGCCGCCAGCACCAAGCTACCCACCAGGGCCACCAAGAGGATGAGCCCGGCAATCTCAAAGGGGATCAGATAGGTGGTAAAGAGTTCTCCGCCCAGGGCCTTAGTGTGCCCGGCCTGGCTGACTGCAGCGCTGGGCCAGTTTCCCTTGATACCACTGGTGAAGGAGGGCAGCATCCAGATGAGCAGAACAAAAAGTCCGGCGGCAATACCGCGTCCCAGCCACACACCGGGAACAAAGGCACTGAGTTTGAGTTCTTCCTTTAAATTCACCAAAAAAAGCACAAAGAGATAGAGAACCAATATGGCCCCGGCATAGACGATGATCTGCACGGCCGCCAAAAATTCGGCTTGCAACAGCAGGTACAACCCCGCCATGTGAAAGAATAGCACCAGCACTGCCAGCACACTGTGCACCGGGTTGCGCAGGCTGATGGCCAAAATGCCACAGAGCACGATCACAAAGGCGCTATACCAAAAATATATGGGAATAAACATGCCTCTACCTGTTCTGTCCTTGAACGGATTGACGCCACAACCTGCCCACCACCTGCCCTTTCCCCTTCCAATCATCGGGCACAGGCAAACGTTTGCCCGCGGGCATGGGGCCTTCCGGCAAACCACGCGGTCGCCAGGTGGGATTGACATACTGTGCCAAATCTTCGCCTTGTTCTGCAAGGTAACGATCCCAATTGTCAAGCAACTGGGGCATGTCATAGGAGAGACTCTTGCGGTCAAAGGCAGAATACGCAAAAACTTCGGTAAGGATGATGGCATTCACCGGGCAGACTTCTGCACAATAGCCACAATATACGCAGCGGAGCGCATCAATGTGGTATGCGCTAATAAAGCGGCGGTTGCCATGCTCGGGTCTTTTCTGGATGCGGATGCGGATACAGCGGGATGGACAGACCATTACGCACTTCATGCAGCCCACGCAACGGGTGGTGTGGGTCTCGGGATCCCGCACTAGGGCATGTTGCCCCCGGAATCCTCGCCGCACATTCGGTTGCTCGTGGGGATACTGCAGCGTAATGGGCTTGGTGAATAAACGACGCAAAGTCAGCCACATTCCCTGAACCAATTCGCTCAGAAACAGGTTTTGCAGCAGGTTGCGCTTTTTTTTGTATTGAATCTGCATAAAATTGTCCCAGCCTCAACCTCAGAACAACGCCTTGCACACTGCGGTCAAGACAATATTGGCCAAGGCAAGCGGAATGAGCCATTTCCAGCCCAATTCCATGAGCTGATCGTAGCGATAGCGCGGCATGGTCGCCCGTATCCAGATAAAAACAAACATAAAGGCGTACACCTTGAGCACAAACCACAAGGCGGGAAAGTACGGCACTGCAAAGGGACCGCTCCAGCCGCCAAAGAAACAGATAGTGCCCAAGGACGACATCACCAACATGCCCACGTATTCCGCCATGAAAAAAATGGCGTAGCGCATGCCACTGTATTCGGTAGAATAGCCGGACACCAGCTCAGCCTCTGCCTCTGGCAGGTCAAAGGGCACCCGATTGGTCTCAGCCAACATGGCCACGAAAAAGACACCAAAGGCGATGAACTGCGGGAAAATGTACATACCGCCAAAGGTGCCGCCTTGCGCCTCAACAATGGTGCTCAGGTTCAAGGAACCTGACAGGAGCATCACTCCAACCAGGCTAAGTCCCAGGGCAATTTCATAGCTGATCACCTGGGCCATGGAGCGGAGTCCGCCCAGGAAACTGAACTTCGAGTTGGATGCCCAGCCGGCCAAAATCACACCATAGCCAGCCAAGCCGCTCATGGCGAAAACAAAAAGCAGGCCAATGTCGATATCCGCCAGCACCCAGCCCGGGGCAAAGGGCAACACTGCCAACGAGGCAACCATGGCAGTGAGGCTGACCACAGGTGCCAGGCGAAAACCCAGGGGATCGACATTTTCCGGAATGATATCTTCCTTGAAAAAACACTTGATCCCGTCGGCAATGGGTTGCAGCAGACCATGCCAGCCCACTTCCATGGGCCCCATACGCACCTGCATGTGGCCGATAATCTTGCGTTCAAAATAGGTGGCATAGGCAACGTGCAGCATAACCACCGTAAAGAGGAGCAGTATGTATAATAAAAGAATGAGAATATGCATCGTGTTCCCCTTCGTCTTACCTGTCCGACTCGCCCAGCACCACGTCAACGCTGCCGATATTGGTTATGAGATCGGCCACCAGCCCACCTTCCGAAAGCGCGGTCAGCGCACTGATATGGATAAAGGATGGCGAGCGGATATGCATGCGGTAGGCGCGCGGTGAGCCGTCGGAAATAATGTAAAAGCCCAGCTCGCCCTTGGGCACCTCGGTGGCCACATAAATATCGCCCGCTGGATAGGTGGGTTTTGTCTTGTGGGAAAGCGCAATCAGACCTGTGCCATACGCGCTGACCCGTGCCTCACGAAATGGGATGATCCGTTGTGACATATGCAAATCCGGCGCATCTTCACCAACAATAGGCCCAGGTGGCAGTTGGTCGATACATTGCTGAAGAATGCGCACCGACTGACGCATCTCCTCCATGCGGCAACGATAACGGGCATAACTGTCGCCTTCCTGGCCGATTGGCACCTCAAAGTCGACTAAATCATATGCGTCATAGGGCTGGTGCTTGCGCACGTCATAATCCACACCCGAGGCACGCAGACAGGCTCCGGTCAGGCCAAGCGACAGAGCCTTTTCCCTGGACACCTTGCCGATGCCCACGGTGCGCTTCAGCCAGATGCGGTTGGTGTCGATCAAGGTTTCGTATTCCAGAATCTTTTCCGGAAAGATGTCGATAAAGCGCTGCAGACCATCGATAAAGTAGGCGTTTACATCTTGACGTACTCCACCGATGCGGGGATAGGAAAAGGTAAGGCGCGCGCCGCACAATTCTTCGAAGAGTTCCAGCAAGATCTCCCGTTCCCGAAAACAGTACAAAAAAACTGTCATGGCGCCGATGTCCAGGGCATGGGTAGCCAGCCACAGCAGGTGCGAGGCCAGGCGTGACATCTCGTTGACTATGGTACGGATATAGCGGGCACGTAGGGGCGGAGTAATGGCCAAAAGTTTTTCCACAGCCACACAAAAGCCGCAGTTATTGGACATGGCTGCAATGTAATCCAGCCGATCAGTCAGGATCAGGGTTTGAGCATAGGTGCGGTTTTCAGCCAGCTTCTCGATGCCGCGGTGCAGGTAGCCGACCTGGGGATCACAGGCAACAATGGTTTCGCCATCCAACTCCAAATCCACCCGCAAAACACCGTGAGTCGCTGGATGCTGTGGCCCCATGCGCAGGCGGTAGCGGTCTTCATCGCCTGTGGCGACCGGTACTTCCACTGTCTGCTTGCTGGGCTCTTTCATGCCTGGTCCCTCTCGCGCAGTGTTTTGCCTGTATTGACACCGGCAGGTAGTGCCGCGGCCACGGTGGCTGTCTTTTCCTTACCTGCAGACGCAGGTCCTGCAGCCTGTGCTACGGTTTTTTGGGGCTCCACAGGATTTTTCGCGCCTTTCTTCGCTGTTCCACCCTTTTTCGCCTCAACAGGCGGGGGAGGATAGAATCCGTGCTGATCCAGCTCTTGAATCCGCTCTTTCAGTTCTACCAGCCCCTGCCACTCCTTTCTACCCTTGAGGGGATATTCCTTACGTAGGGGATGTCCTTCCCAATCATCGGGCAAGAGCACCCGCTTCAGGTTGGGATGTTGATTGAAACGAATGCCGAACATGTCAAAAACTTCGCGCTCCAGCCAATTGGCACCCGACCACAGGGAAACCACGGAGTCCACATGGGGATCTTTTTCGGGCAGCAGCACGCGCAGACGAATTTCGTGGCGCAACTCTGTGGAATACAGTTGATACACCACCTCAAAACGTTCGGGATACGATGTTTTTCGTTTACTGTTGTCTACACCGCACAGGGCACGCAGGTGATCCATGCGCAGGTCTGCACTATCGCGCAACCAACGCAGAATCGGCACGATTTGATCGGGGCGAAGGAGCACCCCAACCTGACCCTGGTACTCGACAATGTCCACCACCTCTTCGGAAAACTGCGTCTTGAGGGTATCGGCTATCGCACGCTGCTCCATCGGAACTCTTCTGCCATAATTTTTTCCTTCAACTTGAGAAACCCTTCCAAAAGGGCCTCGGGACGCGGCGGACAGCCAGGCACATACACATCCACCGGCACAATTTGGTCTACCCCCTGGGTCACAGCATAGGTGTCAAACACCCCGCCACTGCAGGCGCAACTGCCCATGGCCATCACATAGCGGGGTTCGGGCATCTGATCATATACCCGGCGCAGGGCAGGAGCCATTTTCTTGGTGAGTGTACCGGCCACCACCATGCAATCCGCCTGTCTTGGGCTGGCACGAAACAGGATACCAAAGCGGTCCTGATCATTGGTGGAGGCGCCGGTATCCATCATTTCAATGGCGCAACAGGCCAAGCCAAAGGTTACCGGCCAAATGGAGCCAGCCCGGCCCCAGTTCACCAATTTGTCGAGGGGGCCCAAAAGGGCGCCCGCACCCGGAAACAGTCGTAGACCTTCAGGCAGGTGCACCACCTTGTCGGAACTCATTTGGACCACTCCAAGGCACCCTTTTTCCAGGCGTATACATAGCCAACCATTAGTAAAAAGAGGAAGAGCAGCATTTCCACCAGGGCAAAGAGACCAAGGTAATCATAGGTGACCGCCCAGGGATAAAGATAGATGGCTTCCACGTCAAAAAGCACAAAGAGAATAGCAATCAGATAAAATTTGATGGAAAAGCGCATACGTGGCTCTTCCGTTGGCTCATTGCCAGACTCATAGGCGATTAACTTTTCATGATACGGTCTGCTCAGGCGGAAAAATCGGCCAAAGAACAAGATGAGCACACCAAAGAGCGAAGCAAAAAGCAACAGCAGCAGGATGCCCAAGTATTCGCGGGGAATAAAATCCATAACCGGGCCTCATCAGCGTCTGTGCTTCATGATCCGCTCGGCAAAGGCCTGCCGACTTGCCTGCGAAGCCTTTGCCGGAGTGGTGAAGGTAAGGCAGCCTGTGGTGCATTTGGTGACACAGGCTGGCTCCAACCCGGCATCGATTCTGTCCTTGCACAGATCACATTTTTCCACTCGACCCGTTTCCGGATTCCACTGTGGCACGGTCCAGGGACAGGCGGTAATGCAGGCTTTGCACCCCACACAGGCCGCCCCTTCCACGTAGACAATACCGTCTTCATCCCGCTGGCGCATGGCCCCGGTGGGGCAGGCGTCGACACACCAGGGCTTCTTGCAATGGAAGCAGGAAAGATAGACAAAATCCACCCGCATCTTCTCGCCTTCTGGCGCAACCACCTCCACCATTTTGCAATTATACACTCCAAGGCCGCTGTTGTTCTTTTCCTTGCAATGCACCTCGCAGGCGCGGCAGCCAATACAGTCCTTAACATCCTGAAGAACGTGATACTTGCTCATTATTTCAACTCCTGGCTGGCCGCCGGCTTAATGGTGACGAAACTCTGGCACAGATTGACGCCTCCTCCAGCCTTGTCCCAGTCGGTCAGTTTTCCTTGCAGAAAGATCTGATCCGCCAATCCCTTGTTCAAGGCCCGCTTCTGCAACGGCACCTGCGTACCAAAGCCATGCAGCATGAAAACCGCCTGCGGATGAATTCTGCCGGTCACCTTGGCGCGGATACGTCCGGAAACATTTCCCTGGGCGACCTCGACCCAATCGCCATCTTTGATGCCCAGTTCCGCTGCAGGCGTAGGATGAATCCACAAATGGTTCTCATCGAGCAGCTGTGACAAAATCGGATTGTTTTGGTGTTGGCCATGGGCCTGGTAACCGCAACGGCCAAACAGCAGCCTGAAGCTGCCGCTAGGGCCTTCATCAGGTGCAGCATACGGAATGAAGGAAGGGATACCCTGTGCTTCGAGCTTTTTATTAAACAGCTCAATTTTGCCCGATTCAGTACCAAAACTCAGCTTGTCACGGTCGTACCAGATCGGGTCGTCGCACAGCTTGATAAAACCCTTGTCCTCGAAGTCCTCAATGGATACGCCGGTGTCCTGTAACTGGTAGTTCCAAATATCTTCGATGGTCTTAAAGGGCAGGTATTCCTCTTTACCCAGACGCCGGGCCAGTTCTACGTAAATCTCCCAGCCAGCCTTGGTATTGTTGATCGGAGCCACACATTGTTGACGGCGACCGAACCCAGGCTTCAAACCCTTTTCCATGCGCAGGATGTCGCTGCGTTCCAAATAGGTGCTTTCCGGCAGAATAACATCTGCATACCAAGCCGAATCGCTGTAATTGATATCAACTGCCACGATTAGCTCTAGCTTGTCCAGGATGCGGCGTTGCTCCTCTGGATCAGGCAGGGCGATAAGCGGGTTGTGCCGGTGAATAAAATAGGCCTTGATAGGGTAGGGATCTGCCTTATCAGCGGCCTCCAGGGCAAGGTGCAGCATACCACCACTGGTGTCGAAGTGGGGATAGCGAGAACCGCAACCATCGGCACGCTCCTCCTTGACCGCTGGCACGGCAGCGGCAATGCTTTTCAATCCCTTCTTACCGGCATCTTTCGCACCCTTGACATAAAAAAGCCCGCCCTTCTGCTCAATTGACCCCATGAGGGCGTTCATGATGTGCATCATGCGAGAGGCGTAGAACGAATCCTGGTAGCGGGTATACAACCAGCCGGGATGAAAGATCACACTGGGCCGATCTTCATTGAGTTGATGGCAGAATGCCATGATATCCTTGGCCTTGATGCCGGTTTGCTCTTCCGCCCATTCTGGAGTATAGGGCTGAAGAAAGGTTCTGAACTCATCAAGGCCCGTCACATAGTGCTCGACAAAAGTCGCATCGTAGTATCCTCGGTCGAGCACATGGTGGGCAATAGCCAGAAGCAGGGCATAGTCTGTACCTGGTTTTATCTGCCAATACCTGGTGGCCTTACCTGCGGTCACTGAAAAACGTGGATCTATGTAGGTGAGATGCGCGCCGTTTTTCAGACCCTTGAGCACGTTTTTCACCTCTTTCACCTTCAGCGATTCGGTGATATTACGGCCAAACAAAACCAGATGACGCGTGTTTGCGTAATCGTAATCAAAACCCTTACGCCCCATGCCATATACAGAACGAGAGGCATGGTGGGTATTGCGACCACAGGTGCAGTCATGGTTCATGTAATTGGGTGAACCAAGGGCCTTGACAAAGGCCTGGCGCAAGTCGGCAAAGGGGCCGCCCCGGTCGGAGAACATCACCGAACGTCCGCCGTGCTCCTCAATAATACCCTGCAACTTGCTGCTCACAAAGGAGAAGGCCTCTTCCCACGTCACCTCCCGCCACTGCCCTTCGCCGCGCTTGCCCATCCGCAGAAGTGGACCCAGAGGACGCTGCTTGTCGTCACGCTGGGCAAAGGTGGCCCCGCCCTTGGCACACAGGCTTTTACCCATGGCCGCATCATTGGCGTTTCCTTCAATCCATACGGGCTTGCCATCTTGCACACGCACTGTAACGGGGCAACGGACAGCGCACATCCCGCAAATTGTATGTTTTATCTCGCTCATAGATAGTGTCCTGATGCCTCTTTCAATAGATTTCTGCTCGACTTAAACTGACCCAGCACCATCAGGCCAATAAATCACATTGATAAAATTCTTCAAGGAAAAACTGTACCAGGCGCTGCAGGTAAACGAGTGAGAGTGCTGCCGCCTTTTCCCTGATGTCAGGATACAGCCAGCCTGTTCTTCCCCATATATTTTTTTGCTTCTGTCTGTTTTTGAGTGCTTTCTGTATTGCCACACTGCCAACCCTGCGTATGAAAGGCAAACGGGTTTCCAATCAGCGGCCGGGCTGGTATAAGGTCTATACGAGCAGATCCCATTTATTTCAATCATTCAATTTTTATTATGAACAACCACTTCACAGCAGAAAAAATCTCACCGTCCCCTGCCCTACTTTTTCTTGATACAGCTTTGCGTATCACGGCGCTCAGCGCAGAAGCGGAAGAACTACTCGGCATGCCCGCCAAAAATGTACAGGGCATGCCACTTGCAGACCTGCTCCACGATACAAACGACAACGCCCTGCTCCAGCGCCTGCACAAGCTGTCTACCGATCCGACTGCCTGTTCACACCTGGAGACACCCCTTCATCTTCACCTACAAAACAACCTGCCCTGCTCTGTCTGTGTCATACCTGCGCCTCCAAATTATACACAGGAAGGGAATGAAACAGCATCGACCGGGGCGTATCAGTACCTCCTGATCATCTGGCCCGATATGCCCAGCCACTTTGGCAGGCAAATCGCCGACACCCTGTTTGAGGGGGTGCTCATCGGTGATGCGGCCTTGAGAATCGTGGCCATGAACTGGACTGCCGAGCGTCTGACCGGTTGGAGCGGACCTGAAGCGGTTGGAAAAAGCATCGAAACACTCTTTCCGGCTTTACTGCAGAACGGAGCGGCTCAACCTGATCTGCAGGGAATGTACGGCCTGTGTCAACCCACCAAAATTGTACTGCTCCCCAAAAAAAAGGGCGGACATGCCACCTTGTCTGTGCGCTCTTCATCCCTGCAAAACAGGACAGGGCAGGTGCTGGGCACAGTCTTCTGTTTTCACGATTGTACAGATTCATTGTACATTAGACAGGTGATGTCATCTGTGACAGATGCTGTTTTTTCTATTAATACAGACAGCGTCATCACCTCGTTCAACCGGGCCGCGGAAAAACTGACCGGCTGGAAGGCAGAAGAGGTGCTTGGTCGGAAATGCCGGGATGTCATGCGTTCCAGCCTCTGCGACACCCAGTGCCTGGCACAGCGGTCCTCCCGTCTCGATGGCGAGGTAGTTACCCAGACGCACTTCATCAAACACAAAAACAAGACCTCCATACCGGTATCTGCCAGCTCAGAACCTTTGTATGACGATCTAGGCAACATCATCGGCAACATAGCCGTTCTGCGAGACCGGACAACCTCGTTGCGGGCACGGCTTATCCTGGATTCCATTGCCGATGGCGTGTTCACTGTAGACAAAAACTGGACCATCACCTCATTTAACCAGGCAGCCGAGCAAATCACCGGCTGGCGCCAGGAAGAGGCCATAGGCAAGTCGTGTGCCGATATCTTCCACTCCTCCATCTGTGGCAGCAGCTGCGCCATTGCAGAGGCCCTCTACACCGGCGAACCCGTGGCCAACCGAGCCATTACCATAAAAAACCACGTAGGCAAAAAGGTACCCATCAGTATCAGCGCGTCGCCCCTGATCGATAATGACGGCGCCATTATCGGTGGCGTGGAAACCTTCCGCGATCTGAGCACCATCACAGCCCTCCGCACCCAACTGCACCAGCGCTACACCTTTGACGCCATCGTATCCAAATCTGCAGCTATGCAACGGATTTTTGCTATTTTGCCGGATATCGCCCGCAGTACCAGCACGGTGCTCATCTCCGGTGAAAGTGGTACGGGCAAAGAATTAGTGGCACGGGCACTTCACACCAGTAGCGAGCGCAGCGACAAACCCTTTATCGTGGTCAACTGCGCCGCCCTGCCCGAAACTCTGCTGGAATCGGAACTGTTTGGCTACAAGGCCGGCGCCTTCACTGATGCCAAAAAAGATAGGATCGGCCGCTTTGCCGCAGCTGAAGGGGGAACCATTTTTCTGGATGAAATTGGTGAGCTGTCCGGTGGCGTCCAGGCCAAACTGCTCCGCGTTTTGCAGGAAAAAATGTATGAACCCTTGGGCTCCAACAATTCCATTTATGCCGATGTCCGCATCATCTCCGCCACCAACCGCGATTTACACACGCTGGTGCAGGGAGGCTCTTTCCGTGACGACTTATTTTACCGACTCAATGTGGTCAACATCATCCTACCACCCCTGCGGAAACGCAAGGAAGACATTACCCTGCTTGCCGAACATTTTATAAATAAATTCAACGCGGAACAGGGAAAAGACATTGTTGGCCTGGCCAGCACAACCCTTAACCTGCTCATGCGCTACAACTATCCAGGCAATATCCGGGAACTGGAAAACATCATCGAATTTGCCTTCATCCTGTGCCCAGGCGGCTATATCCAACCACAACACCTGCCGGAGCCATTCTCCGACCAAGCTCCAACGCATCGTACAGAAGCGACTCCAATCAGCCAGGGTCAAACACTGGCCGAAATCGAAAAGCAGGCCATTTTATCGAGCCTTGCCCGCAATCATGGCCAAAGGAACGTCACCAGCCAGGAACTCGGTATTTCCCGTGATACCCTGCGCAGAAAGATTGCGGCGTACGGTTTGCACGACCACAAGAAAAAGGACAAAAAACAAGACAAGCAAACGCCAAGGGGAGTGGAGTCAAAAAACAGGGTGCGAAAAAAATAGAAGGGAAAACTCCTGCAGGCAGGGGAACAGCCGTACTGCTAGAACAGGAAGGGGAGGAGTTTGCCCTCCTCCCCCCGATGCAGGTTCAGTGGTCTTCAGACAAATGACCCTTGAAATAGCGTTCTCCCAACATAAACAGGACACCGCAGAAGGTGAAACCCGAGAAGGTGATCATCCATTCGTGCAGCGAAGGAGTGTATGGCAGAATTTTGGGCACGCCCAGCAGGTGCATGGTGTGGAAGCCCGGAATGACCTGACCGACCAGCAGCAAATCATAGCGCATGATAAAGATACCGATAATGCTCAGCAGGGAACCAAAGGCCATTGCGCCGATGTGCCGCGCCCGCACAGCCAAAATGATGATCAAGGGAGCAGCCAAACCCAAAAAGATCTCACCAAACCAGAAATGAGAGGCATATGGCCCGGTCAGCACGGCCATGATGGCCTCATATTTCCCAGGCACCTTGCCGGCAAGTCCGGAAATCAGCTTCCATGAGGTGAAAAAAATGATGGTAATGTAGAGCAAAGCGCCCAGCTTGGCCACCGCCCGCAGGGATTCCTGCAGCTTTTCACTCATCTTCCAGCCGTTAATGCGATAGGCCAGCCAGTGGAAGAAAATGATGGTAGCACAGCCCGACATCATGGCTGATACAATAAAATAAATGGGCAAATACGGCCCATGCCAGAATTCACGGCCATTGAGCAGCCCGAAAACCGCACCCAAATTGGAGTGTGCCGCTACGCCCGAGATAACCCCAAGCAGGCCGCTTAGTCCGGCGGCCCGGTGCCTGCCCAGTTGCAACAGGGCAAACTCTATCAGCATAAAAAACAGATACGCACCATACAGGGTACCCATCCACCAGATATTGGAGGTGAGATTGGGCGAAATAACGTTGTATACCGCCATACGCCACGGATTCTCTATTTCGAAAAAAATAACCAGAAAACCTGCAACAATGGTGGCGATGGCCAGATAAACAGAGCGCTTGGCAATGGGCTTGAAAGCCTCATAACCAAAGACATGGCCAATGGACGAAACCAGACACAAACCAGTGGAGGTGACTACAAAAAAAACATACGCAGCCAAAACCATGCCCCATGGCACTTCTCTTGACACACCAAAGGTGTGTTCATGGCCGGCAATCATGGAATGCAAGCCAAAAAGAATACCCAGGAAGGTAAAAATACCAAGAGCCCAAAGCGCCCGTTTATAGGCCGCTGATGGAGTACCTGTCAATTCTCCGCTGTGGGAGAGAACATCTGCCTGCACCGCCATACCCAACCTCCTCCAAGTAGTGAGCTGTATTTACAAAACACAGGCGCACACCCTGTTGTACCAGTCAGCGCAAATCACTCTCTTCAAGAAGAGCATTAAGCACTGGTTTGATTTTCAAATCAAACAACGTGTGCGTCGCGACACAAAACACCCAAATAACGACAAATGCTGCGATATCCATGCACATGCTCCCTATCCGGCTAAAAAGGCGACATGAACTGACCGCACTGCGCGAACCAGTTGTGTCCTCATGCGACTTTGCATGTCAGGCGCTCCGTACCAATCAGGTTTACATGCTCCCTGTTCGGCCACAGCCTTGCCGTTTTTTATTACCTGTTCACTCCGCACACTGTCAAGAGGAGTTTACATATTATATGTACATATTACCTCACACCAAACACAGACAATTTATGCAAAAATAAAAAAATTAAGTAAAACAAATTGTTAACATATAAATATCATAAAATGATGCCCTAAGTAGGATTTGCACAAACACACACCTTCGCAACAGCAATCCTCTTTGTCCACCAATCCTGACGTTCCACACCATTTCTGACTGCACACGGAAGCTCACTCAAAAAACGCCCCATGCCCAGGGATTTCATTTGCCGCACACTCTCTATCCCTATGGATTCATGCAATAACAAGATGAAAACCTTTCCCAGTGACAACTAAACAAAAAAACACCGTCTTGCCCGCCTACGGCTTATTTTGCCGCAAATTCCTGCGCGAATGCAGCAAAATAAGCCGTAGGCCAAGATATTCTTCCTGGGAATGTAGGTACATTTCTTATGCGCTTGCACAGGCAGATAATATTTGAATCAGAATATCAACATATTGCCTCTGCACCTGTCTCCAGGTTTTTAATACGGACAAAACCTGGCATCTCTTTTGCATCACACCAAGATAGAGGGAGGCGCCCCTTTTCCCAATTTTCCCTTTCCCGCTACACCACGAGGAATACCATGGAACAACCAAAGATTTGTCAGGGCAAGTGCAAGAGCGATACTCCATCGCTACACGCCTGGATACAGTTGCATCGCCATACTGTAAGCGAGATCTGGTGGGGAAGCTGTGCGTGCCTTCTCTTTCTTCTTTCCGGTCCATTTTGCACGCCTGTTGTTTTGCTCGCCCTGGCGCACCTTGCTCGCAAGGCGCAACAAGAGGGCATGCAGGAACCGCTGAGTCTGTAAGTCCACCCCATTACCACTTTCACCACATCCATCAAGGAGTCACCCCATGCTTTCTTCAGGAACCACAACAACTGCTGTCCACACAGATGTTGTCAGTTGGTCGAGGGTCAAACGTTTTTCTGTATTTTTTGGCTTTTGGTTGCTTGTAGGTCTGCTGGTGGGCCTGACAGGCTTCGTGATAGGCCATGGCCATCTCTTTAATACCACCCGTGAAATTCCGTGGGGGGTACCGATTTCCACCTATGCCTTCTTTGCCATCACCTCCACCGGCCTCTGCCTGCTGGCGGCAATCAGTCATCTCTTTGGTGGCAACAAGATCGCACCATTGGCCAACCGCATGGTCTGGCTCTCCATTGTCACCATTCTCAGCGCCTTTTTCGCCATTGGCATGGAATTGGAAAGTCCTTGGCGGATGGTGATCTACAATGTCATTTCCCCGAATTTAGCCTCCAACATCTGGTGGATGGGTACATTGTATGGCCTGGCTCTGGTCTTTATCCTCCTGGAATTCTGGCTTATTATTAAAAAACGCTACAGTTTGGCCATTGCTTTGGGCATAATCGGTGCCCTGGCCGAAGTTGCGGCCAACACCTGTCTGGGCGGCGTATTTTCCACTCTGGCCGCACGCCCATATTGGTATGGGGCGCAGTTGCCGATTTACTTTCTGGGTTGCGCCTTTCTTTCCGGCGCAGCAGCAACCATCTGTTTCACCCACTTTGCCTATGCCCTGCGCGCCAGAAGCATTCCCAGCGAGGTTGCCAGCAGCATGCAGGCCGCGGGCAAGGTACTGTTGCTCATGCTGGTGCTGATCAGCGTTTCTCTTTTCTGGAAAATAACATCGTACTACGTGGGCGGCACCATGGCCGGCAAAACAGCAGCCGATGCCCTGCTTTCCGGCCCTTTGTCAAATCAATTTTGGGTATTTGAGGTCGGTGCTGGACTGGCGGCACCTATAATCCTGCTCCTCCTCTCGCGCCTCAAAAGCCCTCTTATTTTAACACTCTCTTCATTGTTGGCCCTTACCGGCATGTTTTTCGCACGCCTGAACCAGGTGGTTGCAGGCCAAATTGTGTATCCTACCTTTGGATTGGAACAAGCTGCCGTGTATGCGCCCTACTCGCCTTCCTTTTGGGAATGGCTGATTATTGCAGCCGCTTTCGGACTGACCGGGCTGCTTTTTGTTCAGGGCGAGCGCTACTTTGGTGCGCGCTTCATGGAAACAGATGCTCACTAAACCCATCCATGCAGGCGCACAAGGTTTGAACAGTTCAGACCCTGGATACAGACAATCTCTCCAGCAAGCAGTTCTTGCTGAAGTGAGGAAAAATGGTTGATGACAGCAAAGCGCTTTTCACTATTGGCATGGCCGCTGAAATTCTCGGTTTGCATCCACGCACCCTGCGGAGCTACGAGAAAGAGGGCTTGATCAAACCGGCCCGACGGGGAAAATGGCGTTATTACTCAACCGATGATATCAAATGGATTGAATGCATCCGCGAAATGATCCATGTGCATGGTATGTCTATCAAGGCATTGAAAAAACTCCTGACATATACTCCATGCTGGAATATTGCCAACTGTTCGAAGGATCGTCGCAAATTGTGCACTGCCATTTTCTCCAACAATCTTGTCCCCAAGCAGCTTGCACCGATCAGGGGTAAAAAGTTGCGAGACACAAACGACAGTGGCGCACGCACCAACAGCGCCAGCAAGTAAAGACACATAAAATCAATCCCATGCGCGCGCAGCAGAGGCAGACTTGAACCTGCCCTGCTGCGCGTCGTCCTTGCCGGCAACTCCCCTTCCATCCATGTAAGTTTCCATGAAAGTTGATTGAATCCCACAGACTTATCGGGTATACATTGTGCCTGTTGAAGTAATAAATGCCGTTGCAAAGCCATATTTTGCAATGTCTCACCTACCTGAACGCTTGTACTTCTATCCACCATGAAAACAGTATTTCAGCTTGCCGCAAGCTGCTGCCTTGTCTTGCTTGCCACCAGTGGCATTGCCCTGGGGGCTGCCACAGCACCCAAAGTATCTGCAGAAGAAATCCAAAAGAACCTGGACACCCTGCTGGTAACCAGGGCCTGCCCCTCCTGCAATTTTGCCGGAGCAGAACTCATTCGCATGAAACTTGCCGGGGTCAATCTGGAAGGGGCCAACCTGACTGGAGCGCGTCTGCTTTTAACGGATTTGGCTGGGGCCAACCTGCGCAATGCAAACCTCAGCGGAGCGAACCTGGGCGGGGCTGACTTGGCCAGAGCGGACTTGAGCGGCGCAAGACTTGACGGCGCAGTGCTGGAAGGCGCTTTTATCAGCCCAGAACAGATCCAGTCGGCAACTGGGTATGTTCCGGAAAAGCGCATACAGATACCCGTTACCAACCTGCCTGCCGAGTCTGCCTCTGCCTCTGCCACTGCAAGCCCGGACAGCTTGGACAGTGCAATGGCACCAAGCATGGATGCCACAGACTACCATAAGGCCCCTGCAGCCCTTAAAACGCAACCCACACCGGTTACAGGGCCAGAAGAAGGGCAAGACGCCAGTCCGGTGACAAGTAAATCTCTGCCTGTTGCCCCAACAACCATCCCTACAGAAGAAACTCTTGATGCTCGCCAGACAGAGACAGCATCTCCGATGCTAGCGCCCGCGCCAGCCCAGTCTGAAGAAAAATCTGCTCCTTTGGCAGAGGGAAACGCCACAGTATCTTCTACAAGAACCAGTGATACCTCGGCCAAACCGCTTCCCATATCACCAGGAACACTTGACACACCTAGTGCGAACGAACAGGGCTTGCCATCACCGGCCCCTGCTGTCGCACAGGAGTCCCCTGAGACCGAATTGGCACCTCCTGGACAAAGTGAGGTGACTGCCGTTGTCCCATCAGAAGCACAACCTGCACCGATTGAAGAAGAACTAGCCCCACCAACAACAGAACCCGCTGCCAGCCCTGACGGTGCGGATGAAACCATAGCTATGCCTGCGCCGTCCAGCACAGCAGAGCAACTGGAGGAAGAGATAGTTGATGGGCATCGCGACCAGTTTATCAAACAGTTATTCAAACAAAAACAGTGCATTGACTGCAATCTCTCCCAATTGGACTTTGCCGGTCGTAGCTTCAGAAAATTTGACCTGGAGCGGGCCAACTTCCAGGGCAGCAACTTGACCAAGGCTGACTTACGCAGCGCCAACCTCAAGGGTGCCAATTTGAGCGGTGCCCTGTTGCAGGGTGCTGATCTGCGCAAGGCAGATTTGTACCGCGCCAATCTGCGCGGAGCTGACCTGACCGACGCCCGCCTTAACGGCGCCCTCCTTGATTCTGCCGACCTGAGCGGTGCCAGCGGTTATATGCCGACTCAGGCTACAACGGATTAATGAATTAATCCTGCTCAGCACGAACAGATTGTTTTGCGTTGACAGCATGAATAACCCCTGATATATAAAGAGATTCACTTGCGCTATTATTACAAGTCGAGAGGAGTTCTCCATGGCTAAACATAAATCTGCTGAAAAAAGAGATCGTCAATCCAAGGTGCGCCGTTTGCGCAATCGTATGAACAAATCGGCCATGAAAAGTGCTGTTCGTCAGGTTGAGGAGGCTCTGGTTGCCGGCTCTGAAGAAGAGGCCAAGGCTGCCCTGCAGCGCGCCATCCCCATTATCGGGAAAACAGCAGCCAAGGGTACCATTCACAAGAAAACCGCTGCCCGCAAGATCTCCCGCCTTACCAAACGGGTCAACACCATGCAGCCCCTGGCCTAATTGCAGCTGTTGCGAAACTGACTGATTTTCCTGTTTTCGCTGCTACAAACCACGGAACCATTGCGGGTCCGTGGTTTTTTTATTTATGACCTTCCACCCCTTGTGGAACTCTGTCGACTGCAGTGGCCATTATCTATTTTTTTGTTGCTCGCCGGAAGTTCCTTTCTCTGCTTCGATATTTCCCTCTGCACGCCTAAAAGAGATATGCAGAGCAAACCAATGAAGAAACTTGTACTGAAGCTCTTTCATTTGGTGTAAGCTGCATCCTTTTTGCAAAAGAAACAGCTACCTTCAAGCCGAAAACGCCACGGTTCAGCCCAGCCTGTCCTGTCCTGCCAAGCGCAGCTGTGCCTGTCTGCGTCAACAGCCTTTCTGCATGAAACAAGTCCCATGAGAACGAGTACCTACCGCGAAATTCCCTACAATTTTACCTCTGCCGACGATCGCCTCATCATCCGCCATTTGTTTGGCGAATCTGTTTGGGATGATGTGGAAGAACTGCGCAGCCAACGGGTCACCGGCCGCTCTGCTCGCCTGCTGATGCGCTTCATGGGTGATCTGTTCATCCTGCACCGCAATCCCTTCCTGCGTCAGGAACTGATCGATTCGCCCAGACGCCGCCGCTACCTCATTGAGGCCATGCTCAAGGATCTGCGCATTATCGAAAAAACAGCACAAAAACATAACCAGGACACAGAGCGCATGGCCAAGGTACTGCGCCTGGTGGATCTGTGTCGACAGGAAGCGGGCAAGCTGCGTATCAATCTCGACCATGCCAAAACCAGGCAGGCGGCCATGCGCCGGCGGTTGGGAGCAGTGGTGGGAACAGATAATGTGTGCATGGATCCCTTTACCCTGATCAGCCATGCCACTGATGCCACGGACTGGCGTCTTTTTCTGCCAGTGGCTGTGGTGCGGCCAGATGCGGAAGAGCAGGTACCGCCACTGCTCGAGGCCATTGCCGCCCTGGACTTACACGCCATTCCCAGGGGCGGGGGCACCGGGTTGACCGGCGGCAGCGTGCCCATAGCAGCTGATTGCGTGATCATCAACACGGAAAAACTCAACCGCATCCAGGGTATCAGCGAACTACCGACGCAAGACGAGGCACTGCCCGCCTGCACCGTACTCCGGCTGGAGGCTGGGGTAATTACCCAGCAGGCCATGCAGTATGCAGAAGACCGCGGTTACGTGTTTGCCACCGACCCCACCAGCGCCTGGGCCTCGACCATTGGCGGCAATATCGCGGAAAATGCTGGCGGCAAAACTGCGGTGCTATGGGGCACAGCGATCGACAATATTAGCGCCTACACCATGGCCATGCCCGGTGCCGGATTAATAAAGGTTCAGCGGATCAAGCATCCGCAGCGAAAAATTCTGCCAGAAGATACCGTTGTCTTTGAAGTGCGCAACCAGGCGAACGACCTCTTGCGCAGTATCAGCCTGCGGGGCGATGAAATCCGCAAAAAAGGGTTGTGGAAAGATATCACCAACAAGGCGCTGGGCGGCCTGCCCGGCGTGCAAAAGGAGGGTACCGACGGGATCATTACCTCGGCGGAATTCATACTCTACAAAAATTATCCGAAAAAACTCACCTTCTGCCTCGAATTCTTCGGCGACAGCATGGATGAGGCCAGCCGCGTGATTGTCGCCCTCTCCGATTTTTTTGTCAATCGGGGGGAAGAGGCGCTCATGGCGCTGGAGCACTTTGACGAGGAGTATATCCGCGCCATTGACTACAAGTTCAAGGCTGCACGCAGCATGCCACCCAAGGCCGTGTTGCTCATCGACATGGTGGCACATAACACCGAGCAGATACTGCGTGGCAAGGCTAACCTGCTGGATCTGCTGAAGCAGTACCCCAACACTGAAATCTTTGTGGCCGCCGACAGTGACGAGGCGACCCGCTTCTGGCGCGATCGCAAACGTCTGGGTGCCATCGCCGCCCGCACCAATGCCTTCAAGCTCAACGAAGATATTGTTCTGCCCCTGCATGCCTTGGCTGACTTTGCCCGTTATGTGGATGCCTACAATCTGGATGAAGATCAGTTCAGCCAAAAATGCGTTATCCATGAAATCATGGATTATCTCACCATTGCCGAACCCATTGAAGATCCGGACTGGCTGGAGGCCAAGATGCCCAAGGCCGAGGAGCTCTGTGCCACTGCACTGCAGTACCTGGCAGACAAGAAGCGCACGGTACTCCAACAGGAGTTGCCCATTAAAAACCTGCTGGCCGCACTGAGCGAACTCTTCCGCGGCTATCCCCGCATCTTGGCTACCCTGCGCCGCATCTACGATGAAACCCGTAAACGCCGCATCATCATCGCCACCCACATGCATGCCGGTGATGGCAATGTCCATGTCAATATCCCGGTCTTTTCCAACGACCGGGTGATGATGCAGCGGGCAGAACAGACCGCCGATGCAGTGATGTGCAAGGCCATGGAACTGGACGGCGTGGTCAGCGGCGAGCACGGCATTGGCATCACCAAAATCAAGTTCCTTGACCATGAACGGCTGGAGGCCCTGCGCGAATACCGTAAGCAGGTGGATCCCAGGGGCTTGATGAACCCCGGCAAATTGGACGCCACCGACATCATGGAGCGGGTTTTTACTCCATCCTTCAACCTGCTGGAACTGGAGGCGCGCATCCTGCAACACAACTCACTGGAAACCCTGGCCGCAAGCATTGCCCAGTGCATCCGCTGCGGTAAGTGCAAGCCAGACTGCTGTGTTTTTTCACCGGCCAACGCCTTGTTTTTTCACCCGCGCAACAAAAACCTGGCCATTGGTTCGCTCATCGAAGCCCTGCTGTACGACATGCAGCGCTCGCATTTTCCCCGTTTCAACCAGCTAAAATACCTGGAGGAGGTGGCTGACCACTGCACCCTGTGCGGTAAATGCCTGCCGCCATGTCCGGTCAACATTGATACCGCCTCCATCTCCGTGCTGGAGCGTCGTATTTTAACCGAGCGTGGCTACAAGCATTCTCCCCTGCCTACCCGCCTGTCACTCTGGTACCTGAAAACCAGAAACCGGGCCCTCAACCGCCTCTTCCACACCACAGTGGTTCAGGGGGGTGCAGCAGTGCAGCGCCTGGCCGCAGCGCTTCTGCTCAAACTACCCGCTACACTGCGGGAGAAAAAATGGCGGCCACTGGCCATGCTCGCCGCGCCCATGCCCCAACCTGCAACCAAGGTGCTACGCGACTATCTACCCCAAACATCGCTCAACGAAGCGCTCCTTTTCAACCCGGCCAACCCCGACAAGGCGTTGGGCAAGGCAGTATTTTACTTCCCGGGCTGCGGCTCAGAGCGCTTGTACAGCGACGTGGCCAGGGCAGTCTTGTATATCCTCATCCAAGCAGGTGTGCGGGTGGTCTTGCCACCGGCCAATCTCTGCTGTGGTTTCCCGGCCAAGGCCAATGCAAAGGTGGAAATGCACAGTGATATCACCCTGCGCGACACTATCATTTTAAGCCAGATCCGGGATATGCTCGGCTACCTGGTTTTCGATGCGGTTGTGGTCAGCTGTGGCACCTGCCGGGAGGCGCTGCACGAACTCGGAGTGGAAGATATCTTTTCCTGTGGACTGGAGGATGCCTCCCTGTTCGTGTTGGAACACACTCCGCTATCAGTAGAGCGCCGCGATGGACAACTCTCGTATCATGCACCCTGCCACGATTCCTTGCAAAATGAAGGCGTACCCCTGCTCAAACGCCTGGAGCACAACGTTGTTCCGCTGCCCCATTGCTGTTCCGAGGCAGGCACCCTGTCCCTGTCGCGGCCGGACATTACGGACGCCATGCTCAAGCGTAAAGAAGCGGCTATTGCCCAGTGCCAGGTATGCACACCCCAGGATATGGTGGTCACCAACTGCCCCTCCTGTCTGACCGGCCTGGGCCGACATGCTGGCAATGGACCTGTACCTCTACACTTGGCCGAGTATCTGGCAGAAAGAATTGGTGGGCAGGACTGGCGGGAAAAGGCAAAGGAGTTACTCAAAAACGCCGAGATTATCGCTTTTTAGGCTGCCTATCCAGCACTTTTCGCCCACGGGATGGGCACAGCAAAGGAACGCAGACTGCGTGTACACTGGGGGGCAGAGGCGGCCCCCAGTCACTTTGTCGCTTTTTTACCCAAGTGCAGGCTGTTGCAGGCTATTCGCCTGCATGGGCAGTGAGAAAGAGGGATTTTTCGAGGGATGAGAAGAAATCCTGGTACTGCTGTGGGTCTTCAATGGGATACAGGTTGAACTGGGCGTTGGCGCGTACGAGCATCTGCTCCTCTCCCCTGGGCCGCACCGAAACAGTGATTTTTATTTGATTGTAGTCCAGCTTGGTGCCGCTGACCGTACCCAGCACAAGGTCGGCCCGATCAATAATAAAACCCAGATCCTGCAGGGTGGAAATTACTGCCCGCATGACCTTTTCCTTGTCGCCAGTTTCAAACATGCGTGACTGGTAGCTGCGTTTTTGCAACTGGCTCTCCGAACCGGTGTCCAGTATGCGCTGGTCTGTTGAGGGCATGGCACAGCCAGCCAGCAGTATCAGACCGGCAAACAAGGGGGCAAGAATTGACAGGGACTTCATATTTTCTGTGCCTCGATGAAAACAGATTTGGATAAGCGGTCGTGAAAATCCTGGTACAGCGCCGGATCAGTCAGGGTTTGGGCTGTGGTACTGTTGTCAGACCGCCGCACCACCCGTTGGAAGCTGACCCTGACATAATGGTCTTTTTCCATGGCCATTCCCTTGCTGTCCAGCACCGGACGAACAACAAGCGCAACCCGGATATTCTGCTCTTCACTAACCGGCATATGCACCCCACCAAAGGTGCCAAACAGCAGAGAAACAGCGATTTCACCGCTATTGCGTGCACTGCGCTGCTTGTTGGCCGTAATCACTCCCAGTTTGGTTTCGGAGTTTTCCAGACTAAAACCGAGGTCTTGCAAGACATTGGCACTGGCAGCCAGTAAATCGGTTTCATTGATACCGCCATAACGGCGGGTTTCGATCAGCCGCCGCTCCAACTGGGTATCTGAAACCACAAAAAGATTGGGAGGTACTGTGGCACAGGCGCTGAGTACAAGGAGTGGAAGCCAAACAAGCAGTATAAAAACATGTGGCCTGCCAGGCATTGCTAGAACCTGGAGCTATGGTAAGCAAAATCACGCACTTTGCCACTGTTATCGAACTTGA
>JABMJC010000127.1 GCA_013201405.1 Desulfobulbaceae bacterium | reverse complement strand
TGCGCAATTCACGGATATTGCCCGGCCAGGGTTGCAGCATGAACTGCTCGACCAAGGCAGGAGTTATCACAGCCGGCGCACCCTCTCTCAACATATTGTATTCATCCAGGAAATACTGCACAAGCAGGGGAATGTCCTCCCTGCGCTCCGCAAGCGGTGGAACCCGAACAGGCAACACATTAAGGCGAAAATAGAGATCCTGACGGAAGGAGCCCTGCGCTACCTCCTGCTCCAGATCCCTGTTGGTGGCGGCAATGATCCGAGCCTTGAGCGGAATGAGCGTATTGCCTCCCAGTCGAAAAAAGGTGCGCTCCTCTAAAACCCGCAGCAGCTTGCCCTGCAGACCCAGGGGCATGGAGCAAATCTCATCGAGGAAAAGGGTGCCTTGGCCGGAAAATTCAAATTTGCCGATTTTACGCCCATCTGCGCCAGTGAAGGCACCCCGCTCATGGCCGAAAAGTTCGGATTCGATCATTTCGGCAGGGATGGCAGCCATATTGACCGCAACAAAAGAGCCGCCACTCTTGGCTGCACCCAAGGCATGCAGAGCCCGGGCCACCAGCTCCTTGCCGGTTCCGGTTTCTCCACTGATCAGCACCGGATCCTGCTCGCGCGCCAGGGTCTCAATGAGCGTGTATAACTCCTGCATGGCAGGATGCGAACCCACTAAGCCGTAAAAAATGGAACGACCAGCGCGACTGGCGCGCAGTGTTTCCTGCAGTTGTCGGTTCTCCTGCACCAGGCTGCGCCGCTCCACTGCCCTGGCCAAGGCACCCAAAAGAATATCTTCGTCCACCGGCTTTTGCAAAAAATCATAGGCGCCCTCGCGCACCGCACGCACTGCCAGTGCCACGTCACCATGGCCAGTGATAAGGATAACCGGGAGATCCGCATCTATGGTGTGTATACGGTGCAACAGTTCCATACCGTCCAGTTCGGGCATGCGGATGTCGGCCAAGACCGCAACATAGGCGTGTTCTGCCACTGCGGCCAGGGCTTCCAGCGGGTTGGCAAACGTATCTGCCGTATAACCCGCCAACTCCAGGGTTTGTCGCAAAGCCAGGAGCAGGTAGCGGTCGTCATCCACCACCATGAGACGAAGGGGTTGGGAGAGTGCATATTTTTGCTTGTTCATGCCGGCTGCACCTGCTCGGGATCTTGCTGTTCTTTCTCTAGATGCAGAGGCAACCACACCGAAAAACAGGCCCCTGCACCGGGGCTGCTCTCCACCTCTACATACCCTGAAAATTCACGCACAATGCGATCCACCAGGGCAAGCCCCAGCCCCATGCCACCACCGGCACCCCGGGTGGTGAAGAAAGGGGTGAAAACTTTACTCAGCACCTCTTCACCTATTCCTGTGCCATTGTCCCGCACCTGCGCCACCACGCAGGTTTCATTACGCATGCTTTGCAGATCCAGGCGCTCCCGTAAACAGGTGTTAAGGCGTAGGCAGGGATGCTTTACCTCACCCATGGCCTGGATGGCATTTTGCACCAGGTTGAGAAAAACCTGTTCCAAGCGCACTTCGATCACCTGCACTGGCAAGGCGCCGTCGGCCAGATCCATCTCTACCTCCACCTCATGGATGCGTAGCTGTCCGGACAAAAAGTGCACAATCTTGCGCAAAAGTGCGTTGACATCCACCACAGTCATATCTCCTTCCACACGTCGACCCAGGTTGCGCATGGTATTAATAATGGCTCCGGTCTTCTCGGCCCTGTCTACAATCAGCTCCAGGTTTTCCCGTACCAGCTCTGGTCTGCCCAGTGAGGAATCCATCACCTTCAAAGCATTTCTGGCCAGAAGCAAAATGGTATTGAGTGGCTGAGTCAACTCATGTCCGATACCCGCGGCCATCTCGCCCAAACTGGCCAGACGACTGGAGTGTAAAAGCTGCCTTTGCCCTTCCCGCACCCTTTCCATGAGCTGGTAAAATTCGCTCAAGTCACTACAGAGTAAGATATAAAGGACACGCCCTCCGGAGGTAGTGTGTATCTGTGGCCGCAACCGCACTGGTACCCCACCGCCTTCCAGTTGTAATTGTGTTTCGATTTCCGTTGTATCCCCGATCTTGAGGCGTTCTGTAATGCGCGTGCTTTCTTCTGGGGTAAAAAAATTATGCAGACTCAACGTCCCTGCTGCTTCACTGTCTTGGCCAGGCTGCGCAGATTGGGCGAAGATTGTTTGCCCACCAGGCAAAGCAAGGTTGCGGTTCACCTGCAGCAATTTGAAATTTCCATCAAAAAGCAAAAAAAATTCACTGATTCCTGCGAGAATCCGTTCGGTTAAGAGGCGCCCGGCCTCGGCTTCTTCGTGTTTTTTCAGTACCCGTACAACCAGATCTTGCCGCTGCTTTTCTAAAATGGCGATCGTTCTTTGTTCCACACCCCCTCCCCATGTTACCTCCAGGTAACACAATGCCCTGCTTTCAATCTGCTGTCACCAAATTTACACATAAAAAAAGTGATTTTTCCTTTAAAAAGGATCTATACCTGCTTTCATGTTACCAAACCCATACATATACCACCTGCAACGCTTACAGGACCATTCCAAAAATTATGGCACACTTAGAACCTCCCCGCCTATCTTATTAATTATACGTGTTATAAATAATAAAATACGCAAAAAGTGTAAGGTGGCACAAAAAATGCATGTTGTTTTTTCAGGTTGTAGAAAGAGCGTCATTCCCACAAAAGAGCATCATGGCCCAACCAGCCTCGGCAAAAGATATAGCAAGAGCGCACGAGTTCCTGAGCCCGGCCCGGGCTGCAGCACTCTGTTGCGTGTCAGAGGCGCGTTTTGAGAGCTGGATACACCAAGGTCTGGTACCGGTGGTCCGACATGGTAGCAGAAAAATGGTCAAATCTCGGGATTTAATCCAACATCTCATTAACCACAATATTCGTATTCCCGAAGCACTGCTCCAAGGTGGTCGGAAAAAGATCCTGTTCATCGCCTTGCATGAACAGGTGGAATCCAAACTTGCTGCTGCTGCCATCCGTTTGCTCCATCGTCTACGCAACCAGGAGGATTGTATCGTCGATTTTATCCGCCATGGAGAACACACTGAATTAAAGGTCATCACCTTTGAACCTGATCGCATTGTGTTGTTGGGAACAGGTGAGGCCGCCGACACGCTTCTGGCTGCCCTGGGACGGCTGCTTACTCCCCAGGCCAGCATTGAGTGTCTGCATCCTTCGGAAGTGGAACAGCAGACAGCATCACTGACTGCCCGCTAAGTGCCAAAAAATATCATGAAACGGCAGCACTACAACACCCTTACCCAATTACTGACTGCAGGCTTTTTCTTCTGCGGAATTATTCCCATTTTTATCATTGGCACTACCTCCATCTACACCTCCAAACAAATGGCGGTCAAAGAACTGGAGCAAACCGCCGCCCAGGTGGTGCAACACCGGCAGAATGTTATCAACAACTTTCTCGACCACCAGGTGGAGCTTTTCAGTACCATAACTATGCTCTATCCCCTGGAATATTTGCAGCAGCAGGAGCATTTGAACCGGCTCTTTCTGACCCTGAGTAAATCTGGCAATCTGGTAGATGTACAGATTATTGACACCAACGGTGATCCGCTTACCTATGTCGGCCCCTTCAGCAGTGAAGTGAAGGACAAAAATTTCAAGGATCAGAGCTGGTTTGCCGAAACTTTAGTACGGGGCACCTATGTCAGTGATATCTTCACTGGTTATCGGAGTACACCCCACTTCGTCATCGCCCTCATTGATCCACTCAAACAGTACATCTTGCGCGCCACCATCAATTCCGGTGCCTTCAACGCCCTTCTGCACAGCACCCAAGTGGATTCCCATGGTGAGGTTTTCATCGTTAACAAGCGTGGCGAACTGCAGGCCCCGAGCCTGCAGGGGCAGCACAACTCTCTTACGGAAGAAGAGTTACAGCTCATCCGTCCCCACAGCGGCACCTCGCTCACCAATTGGGGAGAATATCTCTATGCCAGCACTTGGCTCAACCATGGGGAATGGCTGCTTTTGCTCAAAATGAAGACCGATGATATGCTGAGCAGCTACCAGGAACATCTGCTTCGGGTAGTGGCGGTCATTGCCATTACTGCCTTGATTTTCTTTATCATTTCCATTGGGCTCAGTCGCTTCATTGTTGCCCGCATTGCCAAAGCCGATCAGGAGGCTACCGACCTGGATCAGCACATGGCCCATATCGAAAAAATGGCCAACATTGGCCGCTTGGCCGCAGGTGTTGCCCATGAAATCAACAACCCCCTGCAGATGATCCTTTCCCAGGCCAGCTGGCTTGACGAACTACTGCAGGATGAAGATCCCACCTGCCTGCATAACCTGGAAGAATACAATCAGAGCGTCGGCAAAATTAAACAGCACGTGTCCCGCGCCTCTAAAATAACCCAGCGCCTGCTCGGCTTTTCCCGCAAGATCAGCGAAGAGCAAATAAATGTACAGATCAACGATCTGGTGGAAGAAACGTTGTCCTTCCTGGACAAGGAAGCACAGCGCAGTAATATCGAGATCAACCTGCTCCTGGATCAGGATCTGCCCACCACCATGACCGAAGGTAACCGGTTACAGCAGGTACTGCTCAACCTGATTGAAAACGCCCTTGACGCCGTGGAACAGGATGGCAAGGTGGACATTCGCACCAGCCACGATAACAAAACCATCCGCATTGATATTAGCGACAATGGACCTGGTATTGAAGTGGAGGTGCTGAACAAGATATGGAACCCCTTCTTCACCACCAAGGCACAGGGCAAAGGCACAGGACTTGGTCTTTCCATTAGCCAGAACATCATTCACTCCCTGGGCGGCACTTTGGGAGCAGAGAACAAGCCCGATGGGGCTGGTGCCATTTTCACCGTGAAGATACCCATCAACAGTATGACACCCTCAACTCTATTAGGATAATTAGGATAAAACCGATGACACGTTATAGCGTACTCATTGTAGATGATGAAGTTGATTTTCGTGAAATTACGACAAAACAGCTAACCAGACGTGATGTCTACTGCGAGAGTGCATCCGATGGTGACAGCGCGTTGCAGATGATAGAGGCCCGTGACTATGACATAGTAGTGCTGGACATGAAAATGCCGGGAAAGGACGGCATCGAAACACTGCGCGAAATCAAACGCCTTGCACCAATGACCGAAGTGATCATGCTCACCGGCCACGCATCGGTGGAGTCCGGCATCAATGGCATTAAGTATGGTGCCTTCGACTACCTGATGAAACCCATGGAGATTGAGTCACTTGTGGAAAAACTCGACGCAGCCTACGAGCGTAAGCGAATTCAGCAGGAAAAAATAGATCAGGCTCAAACAAAAAGGGATATGGCACGGCCCAGCTAAGGGTCGAGCTTTTTAACAAACCGTCCATCGACAAAAGGAGTACACCATGCATTTCTTTCGTGACCTGTACCGGTTTATGTTAACTGGTGCGCATTACCACGCACGTTGGGAACTGGCAATGTCCAACAACATCCTACGCAGCCGCAAACGTCTTTTTGTACTT
>JABMJC010000126.1 GCA_013201405.1 Desulfobulbaceae bacterium | reverse complement strand
GAAAAGATGCGAGCTATCTGCGCTGTCAACAACAGCGAACCGTCTCTGTGCCTGCGGGTGAACACCCGAAAAATTGGCCGGGCGGATTTTTTGGCAGAGTTGCAAAAAAGTGGGGTCAATGCGCAGGCAAGCAGTTTGTCGCCGGTTGGTCTGGTGGTAACTAATTATCCTGGCCCGGTGCCCAGTCTGCATGGCTATACCAGTGGTCTTTTCCAGGTGCAGGATGATGCAGCCCAACTGGCCTCCATGCTGCTGGGGATGCCCAAGTCTTGCCGAGTGCTGGACGCCTGCGCGGGTTTGGGTGGCAAAACTGGGCATCTGGTGGAGCTTTTACCTGCAGGCAGCACCGTGTTGGCCCTGGAACCGGATACGCGCCGCTATCGTCTTCTTCTGGAAAATATCGGTCGCTTAGGCCACCAGAGCCAGGTGTTGCCGGTGCAGGGTTCTCTGGCCGAATTTGCAGCCAGCAGACCCCAGGCCTTTGATGCCATCCTCGTTGATGCGCCCTGTTCCGGAACCGGGGTGATTCGCCGCCAGCCCGATATCCGTTGGAATCGTCAACCCGAAGATTTGTCCCACTATGCCGAGACCCAGCTGACCCTTGTGCAGCAGGCCAGTGTCCTGCTTAAACCAGGGGGCACGTTGGTATATGCCACCTGTTCCCTTGAGCCAGAGGAGAACAGTCAGTTGATCGGACGTTTTCTCGGCAGCAATCCGAACTTTTACCAGGAAGACGCTGCTGCTTATCTGCCGGAACAGGCGCGCAGCCTGTTGCGCAGTGATGGTTTTTTTGCGCCGTTGCCCACAGACAATTGCGATGGTTTTTTTGCCTGCCGCCTGCGCCGCACCTTGTAGCCCGCCCGGGAGTGCATATACTGCACACTGTTCACAACTCAATTTTTTTACGATAGGAGAATGACCATGGCAGAAATCAGATCCACCATGGATCTCGTGATGGAGCGCGCCGCCCGTATGGGTACGGCCAGCGCCGAAGAGTTGCAGGATGAGAAGGAACAGCGCCGGGGCATGCAGCTGGGTGCAGAGTTTCTCGATACACCCACGATGAGCAGCAAAGATCTGCAGGAGCTTCTGCAGGACACGTCTGAAAAACAGCGCAAGGCCCTTAGAATGGGAATGCTGGCCACCATGCTTCGCAACCTCTTCCTCCCCCGTGACGAGGACGGGAAAAACCGGGTGAAACGGGCCATGCAGGCCTTGGTTGCCCTCAATGGGGATTCTGCCCAGGTCGACGCCCTCTGCCGGGAACTGCAGCAGGTTGCCGAGCGCTACGGTCAGCACCGCACCCAGATTCAGGAGCAGCTCATGGAACAGCTGCGTGGCCAGATTCAGCAGGCGCTTGCCCGGGAAACCGGCATGAAGGTTGACGCCAACAAGATCGATCCGACCATGGATCCACGCTATGCTGAAGAATGGGCCCATGTTGAGGCGGAGTTGAACAAGCAGTACGGTCAGGCACTGGAACAGTACCGGGCAGAACTCTCTCGCCTCTCAGGAGTGTGAGATGCGCAGTGCCCACCCCACCTCAGAAGCCCTGTCTAAACTGCAACATAAGCTGCAGGTAAGGGGCCTTGATGCCCTGATCGTGTCGCAGCCGGACAACCGGCGCTATGTGAGTGGCTACACGGCGCCGGATCATGGCATTCAGGAGAGTTCAGGCCATCTGTTAGTCACCCAGAACGAAAGACCGTACCTGCTCACAGATTCGCGCTTTACCCTGCAGGCTGAAGCCGAGGCAAGCGCCTGTTGTATCCACGTGTACCGCCGTGGCTTGCTGGAGGCCCTGGAGGAGTTGCTGCCAAAGCTTGGTGTGCGCAGCTTGGGGTTTGAGGCAGAGTATTTTCTGTACGCCAACTACCTGCGCCTGCAGGAACTTGCAATCAGGCTTTCTGTACAGTTGCTGGCGCTCAGCAATCTGGTGGAAGATTTGCGGGTGGTGAAGACTGCCGAGGAATTGGAGTTGATCCGCCAGTCCACCCAGCTCAACGAGCAGGTGTTTGCGCAGGTGTATCAGCAAATTGCCCCAGGTCAGAGCGAGCGGGAAATTGCTCGTCTGATTGAAGGCACCATGCTGGATCTGGGGGCAGAGCGACCCAGTTTTGACACCATCGTGGCCTTTGGCGAGAATGCGGCCAGGCCCCATGCTGTGCCCTCGGAGCGCAAACTGCAGCCGGGCGAAACCGTGCTCATCGACATGGGCCTGGTGCTCAATGGCTACTGTTCAGACATGAGTCGCACCTTTGTGCTGGGCAAGCCAGATGTCCTTTTTATGGAGCGGCTACGCTTGGTGCGGGCAGCCCAAAAGGCAGCCATCAGCACTATTCGTGCCGGGGTGACAGGGGCGCAGGTGGATGCGGCTGCGCGCAAGGTGCTCAGTGACGGCGGTTATGGCGAGGCCTTTGGTCATGGCTTGGGCCACGGCGTGGGCCTGGCTGTGCACGAGGCCCCGCGTCTTTCTCTCCATGGCCATGCTCCCCTTGCAGCAGGCATGGTGGTGACCGTGGAGCCGGGGCTTTATTTGGCCGACTGGGGCGGCATCCGCCTGGAAAACATGGTGATTGTCACAGAAGAGGGCTGCGAAGTGCTCAATCGCGACACCACCTTTCTTGATTTGTAATTCCACTTCCATATCAAAGCGTTTTCTGTGTCGGCTTCGGAAAATACTCCTCGGAGTACACTCATGTACGCCTGCGTCGTATTTCCCTCGCCTCCTTGAAATCATCTTTGATCTGAAACTGGAATAAGGGGTGTTGTTGAAATACAACAAAAAAACTACAGCGGCACGCCCGAGTCCGAGTAAAGGCGCAGGGGCCACAGCTCTGCGGCAATACGTTCGGCGATTTCCTCCTGGTTCTGGCCGTCGCAGGGGATGGTAATTTCCGCATAGCGCTGATAGAGAGTCTGCCGTTCGGCAAAAAGTTCTTCAAAGCTCTGCCCAGGTGCCTTGGCAATGCCGCGTGATTCAAAGTTGCGGATGCGGCGCAGTAGTTCGGCAAAGGATACCTGCAGGAAGATAATCAACGAGGATTGCTGCAGATGATGCATGGCCTTTTCGCTGTAGGCAGCGCTGCCGCCGGTGGCGATGACATGGTGCGTCAGGTTGAGTTTGCAGATTTCTTCTTCCTCAATGCGGCGCAGGTACAGGTGGCCGCCTTCTTCGAGCAGATGCTGCAACGAGCGTTGTCGATTGATCTGGATAAGCACATCGGTATCGATAAAGCCGAGGGACAGATTTTTTGCCAAGATGATGCCAATGGTACTTTTGCCCGCGCCGGGCATGCCAATCAGGGTGATGTTGCTGCGCATGATGCAAGGGGAAAAGGGGGCTTAGTGATACAGAAGCCGCAGTGCGGAGTGCAGGGTCAGGGTCTATTTTCTGTGTCGCTGAAATGCTTGAGTAAAAATTCGCAGTCTGCCGGGGAGAGATCATAGCGAAATAGAGCTTCGTTGAGTACCTTGTTGCGGCTCTGGTTTGGATTGTCTTGCATGGCTTCGGCAACCCAGGCAATGGCTTTTTTGAGTTTATCCGAGCGGCTGCTCAAGGGGGATTCATTGCTCATGGCTGCGCTCCTTGTTGGTAGCAAAGGTCAAAGGATATGTTCTTCTTAAGTGTTGGTATACTCTATCATGCCGGGCCAAACAACAATGGAGTGACGCTCTCAACATGGGATGTATCCCTGTGTTTTGGTCATGCCCAGCCGATACTTCAGGCTTGACCGCACAAGAAGCAGCGTGCTATACCTTAAGTAACACTACAACATATTTTACTTTGTATACGCATGGAAAGTTTGGCCGGAAAATTTCTCATTTCAACCCCACAAATGCCTGATCCGCGTTTCCGGGAACAGGTCATTTACCTGTGCGCCCACAATGAAGCCGGAGCCATGGGTCTTGCGGTCAACAACCTCAATGCGCATCTCACCTTGCAGGATGTCCTTGTGGGTGCAGGTCTGGCTGCGCCCGCAGGGACACCTGCACCTGTTTATATTGGCGGACCTGTGGAACTGGAAGCGGGTTTCATTCTCTTTCGTTCCGAGGCTGCCATCCATTACGCCATGGAAGTACAACCGGGTATTTTTGTTTCCCGTGACTCCCGCCTGCTTGAAGATATTGCCAAGGGGGAAGGGCCAGAAGACTTTCTATTCCTCTTGGGTTATGCTGGCTGGGGAGCAGGGCAGTTGGAAAACGAACTGCTCGATAACGGCTGGCTGGTGGTGCCAGCAGACATGGACGTGATTTTTCATACTCCAGTTGAAGAAAAATGGAAAAAGGCGGCTGGTGCCTTTGGTATTGATATCACTCTGTTGGGCGATTTTATTGGTAACGCCTGAATTTTCCTTTTTTTTGCCGCCATGGGCATCCAACCTCCTCCCAATCTTGCCAGCATTTCTGATATCTTTGTCTGCACGCGTTGCGGCTTCTGCTGCCAGGGGCAGACTACAGTCTCCTTAAACGAAGCCGACCAGAAGCGGATGGTGCAGCAGCTCAACCTGCCGCAGGAAGAGGTAGCACGTCGTTTCTGGCGTATTACCGGTTCAGTGGTGCAGATGCAGGTGCAGGATGGGCATTGCATTTTTTACGAGGCAGGGCGCGGCTGCAGCGTGCATGCGGGTCGACCCTGGCGCTGCCGCCAATGGCCTCTGCACCCCAGCATCTTGAACGATGAAAATAATTTCCAGAGCATTGCCGAATCCTGCCCCGGCCTGAAAACCAGTATGGGTTATGCAGCTTTCTGTCAAATTTTGCGGCAGCTGCTGGAAGATTCGTCATCCTTGGCACAAGAAGAATGAGGTTTCTTGTACCTCTTCTGGGCAAAACCAGGGAAAAATATCTTGATGCGGGCATTCGTGACTATGCCGGGCGTTTGCGCCGCTATGCCGAAGTGGAGATGCCACTCCTCAAGGAGCGGCATGTGCATGGCGCTCCTGACGAACGCATCCAGTGGCGCCAGGCCGAGGAACTACTCGCCTGCTGCGCTGGTGCACAGCTGCTGGTGGCGCTTGACCCTGCGGGGAGAGCACTCTCTTCAGAAGAACTGGCTGCTTTGCTCAGCCGCTGGCAGGAACAGGGCAGGGCGGTGATCGCCTTTCTCATCGGCGGCCACCTTGGTCTGCACCGCAGCGTGCTGGATCAGGCTGACTACCGGCTCTCGCTATCTGCCATGACCTTTACCCACGAAATCAGCCGCCTGCTCCTTGTAGAGCAGCTCTACCGCGCCTGCACCATCCAGGCTGGACATAAGTATCATATCTAAACCTGATGAGGGCAGGGCGGTGAAACGTCCTGGTCAGCCAAGTATGGAGACGGCCTGTGCAAGACGATCCACTCTATGAGGACCCGGCAATGCGCGTACATATTAAGGCCGCAAAACGGGAAGCAGAAAAACTGCTTAAACATGATCCACTGCGCGGCCAAATGGGATTTTGTCACCTGTACTGGACAATCGTCAAAAGAATTTTGTGGGAAAAACACGGCATTGACTGGAAATCGCCTGCAGAAATGAACCCGGATGTGTTCTTCGATTAGGCCTTGCTCTACCTTGAGCAGATAAAAACCTAGCCAATTATTTATCAGTTTCTTTATGGCGTGGCTTTATTCACCTGTTCTGCCACGCTTGCACTTGCCTTTGATCTCCATTATTATGCGGCCCTTGTTTGCTTGTTCCTACCCGAGTTGGGGCGTTCTATGGATGGTGGTGAAAAACCGTGCTGCTCGCAGGCTTACCTGGCGGATCTGCCTGCTTTAGAGCAC
>JABMJC010000125.1 GCA_013201405.1 Desulfobulbaceae bacterium | reverse complement strand
GTTTGCACCCTGGCCGGGAGGCTTTTCCCCTGTCAGCATCGGGCCATTTGCCGCCGACCGGAGTGTCAGCCTGTTTGATCAGGTTGAAGAGCCAAACGACCTGATCTTGCGCAGCAGGTGGTAGGCTATAAGTCCTGGGAAATCTAAATAATTGTACATACCAACCAATGCGGAAAAGACCATCCTTGGCCACGCTCGTGAAACAATAGAACTTTATGGCATTTTCCGGTACAGTTTCATACCCGGTAAAACAAAACTAAGAAAAGACCATGAAATCTACTGAAAAGATAGTATGGCTGCTGGGCTGTGTGCAAAAAATCTGTTTCTCGGGCGAGAACAGCAACTGGTGGCGATTTTTCAGTCATCAACATACCGTGCACGACGGTGTAGGCTCGGGGCCTCCATCTGCTGCCAGCATTCCGGCTGTGCTTCCCCTAACCGGCAGGCATGGTCTCTGTCACGTGTAATCACGTCAAGGATGGATATGGGTATGAAAAGAACGTTTGCAACCTTTCTTTCTGTTTTTCTTTTTCTTTGCGTCACAGCTCTGCCCGGGGCAGAACTGCTGGCAGCGGAAGACCCCAAGGCGCTTGATCGTGAGATCAACCGGGCCGAGTACTACGTCACCGAATTTGAAAAAGAGATTAAACGTCTGCGCGGCGGTCGCTCCGAGCGTTACTTCAACAAAAAGGAGGCGTCTGAGCGGGTCAAATCCCTGCACGAACGCCATCCTGGCGATCCGCGCGTGCAGGCGCTCTTTGAGCGGATGCGCGGGGCGCTCATGGGCTCCAAGGGTGATTTTATCACCATTACTCCAGAGATGCTGGCCTACCGCGAGCAGGAAAAGAATTTGCAGGAGCGTTTTGCCCGCATAGCGGATGAGGCCTGGGCGGAGCTGTTGCAGCAAGAGGAGGCCAAGCTGGTGCAAACGGTCTTTCCCACCCCCAACTGGGAGGAAGTCAGCCTGGAAAGCCTGCGCGACAGCTCTGTGGTTTTAAGCGATGTGCGCTGGCCCATGGATGAATTCATCGGCGCGACCGGCAAATTTATCGCGGTGGGCGCTCCATCAAAGGGCTACTGGTTTATAAACAGCGGCGGGCGGCAGTGGGTTGGCCCCTGGGAGGCGGTTAAACGCTACCGACGTCAAGTAGATTCTGAGCTTGAGGAACAGAAAAGCTGGACCGTGCTGGCCCGCATTACCGATTTAGCTGTGGAAATTCCCCAGGCCGAGGAGAAAAAAACCATGGCCCCGCAGTGGGGCTGGGTGGTCAGGCCAGTGGCCATCCATGCGCCCGGCAAGGTAACCGCCCTGTATGCCGCCGAGCAGGCGCAAAGTGGCAAGTTTGCCGGAGAAGAACAGGTCGCGGAGCTGAAAAGCAGAGGCTATTCCGTGAAGGATCTGCCCGAACACGCCACGCCCATCCAGGTTATGGAGACCTTTGTTACGGCTATTAAAGAGAAAAATATTGATCTCTACCTCAAGTGCATCGATCCTGCCCGCCTGGAAGGGCGCTATGGCGAGGCCATGGTCAAGGGTTTTCATTGGGATCTGCACCAGGCGCGCTTTCGCAAACACTATGTGGCGGTCACCTTTGATGAGCCACGTATTGTGGTGAACAAGGGGTTTGACGAAGGCGACGATGCTGACAGCTATTTCTTGAGCGACAGCCAGAAAGAGACGGCCCGGAAAATTCAGGGAACCAAAGTCGAGTATGCCTATGTGGATTGCAAAGCCTGGGACGAAAACGGCAGGCAATACGGCTCGCCCAAGGAGTACACGCTTAAACGGGTGGACGGCGGCCGCTGGATGATCGAAACCTACGATATTCCGTTTTGAGGAAGGGAGAAAAAAACATGTCGATATTCATGCGTACAATCGTGGCCTTCGCGTGCATGGCCTTGTTGTGCTGCCCTTCTCTTAAGGCCGATGAAGGGGAGGCTATAGGCTTTGACTTCACCAAAGAGTTTGAAGAGGAGCAGGCCAGGGCGCGACAGAAGGAAAAAGAGCAACAGGCCATCCAGACACAAGAAGAGAGGGAAACAAAGTACCTCAAGAGTCTGGGAAAACTCATCAGTTTTGGCCACCTGATAACAGATGAGGGTTTCACGCTGGCCACATCAGAGAAGATGGTTCAGCAGAATATTCGGCTTGGGGATCTGCTGGATTCAACTTCCAAGCGGGCACACAAGCGAGCAGAGTATTCCGGGCAAGAACGGCCGCTGGTTGTGGATGAAAGGTTTCAGCAAATTCTTGGAACGTATATCAACTCTATCGACACGACCATCAATCTCATGCGGCGGGTAACCTCATCGCATCATCAGTTAAAAGACAGTATTGAAGTGTTTAATGGCAAGATCGAAGGCATTGCACAAACACTTCATATGGATATAAATTTAATCTTTTCGATGAATCTTGAAGACTGGAATAAACAGGCAAGCAAATTTGTTGTACGATATAGTCAGGATTCTTCCACCACAGCGCATCAAGATCTTTACCGTTTTGCCTTGGCATCCTTCAGCGATAAGGGATACAACAAAGGCGACTATGCGCTTCTCTTTGCTCGGGATGCGCGCTATCTCTCAAGTGGTCAGCTTTCTCCCGCAACATCAAACAACATCAGGGTAACAGATGGCCTGCGCAATACCTTGGTCGAAGAAAAGAGTAAGTTTATCGAGCTGGATGCCCGATTCAAAACCATCCTGGAACACTGGAAAAAATTCTCTGGCTGGTTGGCGGAACAGAACAAGCTCGTTCCAGAAGGGGCATGGAAACTGGCAACAGAAATGATCGGCGTCAGTGCAGATGAGATGCACACCATCCTGGACGGCTATTATAAAGAATATCAAAAAAACTATAAGATTATATATACCGATGGGCCTGTTAACAATGTATTGCACCCCCATCAAGACAAGGATAGATTTTACAAGGAACTGGAAGGTGCTTGGAAACAGTTACGGGCAGCTTTACAAGAGGCATTCCAGCACTATCAAAACGGTGTGGCAGCGGTGCAAAGGAGCAGGGAGGAGCACCGCTGAATCCAGTTTGAGTGCAAGGAAAGGAACAACAAAACATTCTGTGTGCATACTGCAGACGGGTAAGACAGGCAGCACAGGCAAGGCCATAGCCCAGTTCCCCCAGCTCTTTTACTCGACGCTATCTCGACGCTATGTGCGGGGAGCGGAGGTGTCCGTTACCTTGCTGGCATGACACGGATCTGGTGCGACAGGCATGAGAGGCCTGGTATCCACTTGCCCACGGACTGCTTCGGTTGGAGAATTTATGGAAAAAAATGACACTACTAATAAGGTAAGACAACAAAGTTGCAGCACCACTTCTCTACCTGGAGTGGGAATGGCGCTCGTGCTGCCGATCGTACTGCTGCTCGTGCTGGCGCTTAGCTGCGGCTGTACCGGTCAGGAGATCCGGCAGGGCTATAGCAACATCTTTCCAGGCCTAGGAGAAGGCAGGCAGGCGCAGGGTGCGAGCAACGCGACGGGGCGGCAGCAAGATTCTGCACAAGCGGCCAGGGCGAGCGATGAACGCTACAATGAGCGCCATGATGAGCACCACCAAGGCCGTTACGATGCCGATACCGGCTACGAAATCCAGCAACAGAATGGCCACTCCAGTTCTGCCGGAGTTGTGCGCTCAGGCGGCCTGCCCGTGGATTATCAAGATTTTAAGGCCAGGTATGCGCGCGAAGGCATCACGCCAGAAGGTGCAGTCAAACTCTATTTCGACGCGGTTTTCTGCTACATCAATCCGGCCACCAGGGATGAAGCCTCAAAAATGCTGCGTTATTCCATGCGCATGCGCCAGGGTTGGGAGCGCTCGGCCTTTTACCAGACCTTTGTCGACCGCATGCGCGACCCCCGCTATACTCACATCTTCCGCAGCTTTGCGGCAGGCACCTCCGTACACAATGGATACGCCATGTCGCCGGACAATTACCGCCTCGACATCATGCAAATATGGGATGGGCATTCTTCCGGTGATTTGCAGGTGAGACTGCGCAGCACCGGTGCAGACAATCCGCGCTCTGTCTATGTGCGCCAGTATGAGGGACTGTGGTTTGTTACCAATAATGCAGCCACCTACACCGAAGTGCGTCGCCCGCAAAGCGAATTTGACCGCACCGGGCATGACGCAGATTATGATGAGCAGAACTATAGGAACTATTGACAAGTGCCCTCATTCCAATGCCATATCAAAACGCTATCTGGGTCGGCATCAGAAAATTTTTCTCAGAGTACCTATAAAATGTACCTGCGTCGGATTTTCCTTGCCTCCTTGATGCATTTCTTTGATCTGGAACTGGCATGAAGATGACCATTGGCAGAAAAAGGAGATGACGACAATGCAAGGTAAGTGGCGGATGGGTATGACGCTGGCGCTGACCGTGGCTCTGACTGTAGCGCTGATGCTGACATTGACATTTGGCAGCGCGGCCTGGGCCGGAAATTTTTCCGAGTATCGGCTGCGCGCGCTCAAGGAAGACCGGGGCTCCACCTGCCTGCTGGAGGGGGTGCAACTTCATGTAGCCAATGTGCCACCCGAGGAGGAGGGCTGGGCTCCTGAAAACTACTTCTGGTTTGAGACCGATCCGGACAACCCCTGCTCGCGGGGAGAAAACCCGGGTATACAGGTCTTTTCAGCTAATTTGGAACGGGTGTTTTCAGCCTACCTGACGGAAGAAACCAGGTACTGCCGGAATCTCTACTTCAACCCCGGCGCAAGCCAGGTGGTGATGGAGGTCGGCACCGGGATAGTGGGCACCTATATCCTCACCGATATGGCGGATGTGCGCAGCTTTGCAGCACCTGGCATCGGCCCCTGCATCTGGCTTGGCCCGCACCGATTTGTGTTCACACGTTTTGAAGATCAGCCGCGCGGAATAGCGGCAGAGGTGGATGGCCGCTTTTCAGTAGAAGTGTACGACCCGGCCGGACCAGACTCTTTTCCCATAAAAAAGGCCACGGCTCTGAGCAACTTTATCCTTAAGGCGGTGGAGGGACTGGTCATCGTTATTGAAGAGGAGTATGTGGATGCCGTGGAAGACTGGCAGGACTTTGGTAAGATAAAAACCCGCGAAATACGGGTGCCCATCCCGGCTGCGGGCTGATGCCGGAAAACAGCAGAGGTTTGACAAGGCGCGTTGGCAGATGCTGCGCGCCTTGTTGTTATAATGCGCCAGCCCCTCCACAAGAGTGGCCACCTGAGCATTATTTTGTGATGCTTGCCTTACAATGCAGTGGGCCCATCAGTGAGTATCCTCCACAAGGAAAGACCGTTTTATCGTACCTGGTAAGCAAATTTTGGCATGACTTTTATCCACCAAAATGTTGGCAAAAACGAGAAATTTCTCGAAAAAAGCTGTGACAATTGACTGCCTCCATGAAAATCCTGCACACATCCGACTGGCACATCGGCCGAGCTCTGTATGGGAGAAAACGTTACGAGGAATTCAAGGCCTTTTTGGACTGGCTGGCTGAAACGATACAGCAAAACGCAATCAACACCCTTTTGGTGGCTGGCGATGTCTTTGACACCAGCACTCCAAGTAACCGTGCCCAAGAGCTATACTACCGGTTTTTGTGCCGGGTGGCGGCCTCGACATGTCGCCATGTAGTGATTGTGGCGGGCAACCACGATTCGCCCTCCTTCCTCAATGCCCCAAAAGAGTTGCTCAAAGCCCTGGATGTACACGTGGTTGGTAGCGCTGCCAACCCGGAAGATGAAGTGCTGGTGCTCCGTAATGAGCAGAAAGCGCCAGAGCTGATTGTTTGTGCTGTGCCCTATTTGCGCGATCGGGACATCCGGGTGGCCGA
>JABMJC010000124.1 GCA_013201405.1 Desulfobulbaceae bacterium | reverse complement strand
TACCCAGGCAGGTTCCGAAGTGTCGGCACTCTTGGGCCGTATTCCTTCTGCGGTTGGCTACCAGCCGACCTTGGCCACCGATCTGGGCGCTCTGCAGGAACGCATTACCTCCACCAACAAGGGCTCCATCACTGCAGTGCAGTGTGTGTACGTACCGGCAGACGACCTGACCGACCCGGCCCCGGCCACGACCTTTGCCCACCTGGACGGTACGGTGGTTCTTTCCCGCCAGATCGCAGAGCTTGGTATCTATCCGGCGGTGGATCCGTTGGACTCCACTTCCCGCATCCTTGATCCGAACGTGGTGGGTGCAGAGCACTACAACACCGCACGCGGTGTGCAGGTTACCCTGCAGAAATACAAGGAACTTCAGGATATCATCGCCATCCTTGGTTTGGACGAACTTTCCGAAGAAGATCAGATTACTGTTGCCCGGGCGCGCAAAATTCAGCGTTTTCTGTCCCAGCCCTTTCACGTGGCCGAGGTGTTCACCGGTTTCCCCGGCAAGTACTGCAAAATCGATGAGACAGTACGTGGTTTCAAGGAAATCCTGGAAGGTAAGCACGACGATATCCCCGAAGCCGCCTTCTACATGGTTGGTACCATTGACGAGGCCCTGGAAAAAGCCGCAGCCCGCCAGTCTGCTGCAGCTTAAGTTGGCGACCTGATTAAGGAAGGATGACAATGGCACAAATTCATCTGGAGATAGTGACACCCAGCGGGCCGGTGGTTAGTGAAGACGTGGATGTGGTCACCGCACCGGGAACCGGAGGTGAATTCGGTGTCCTGGCCAACCACGCTCCCTTTTTGACCACCATCAAACCCGGAACCCTAAGCTACAAAAAAGACAAGGATACCAAGTATATTATGGTGAGCGGTGGTTTTGTGGAGGTATCCAGCAACCGGGCGACCTTTCTGGTGGAAAGCTCGGAATTTGGCACTGCTATTGATGTGGAGCGCGCCTTACAGGCCAAAGAGCGTGCAGAAAGACGCTTAGCCCAGGCAGCCCAGGGTGATGAGCACATCAACCGGATCCGTGCCGAGGCCGCACTGCATCGCGCTCTGGCTCGCATCCAAACCGCGCAGAGGGCCAAACTGTAATAAGCTGTTCATACCTCCCCTAGTGCAACAAAAAAACCGTCTGCTCCCAAATGGCCAGACGGTTTTTTTTATTGCAGACACACAGAATCTATTTTTATCTTAATACTGCAGGGCTGCGCTGTGGTGATGCTCCACATAGGAGATAAGACCGTTTACTATTTCTTCTGCAATCTTTTGCAGATAGCTTTCCTTTTGCAGCAACTCCGCCTCCTTAGGATTGGTAATAAAAGAGACTTCAGTCAATACTGCCGGCATCTCTGCACCGATAAGCACATAAAAAGGGGCCTGTTTCACCCCCAAGTTTTTAATCTTATAGCCCTGATCCAGGCCCTTAGCCAAATTGCGATGAATAAACTGCGCCAGACGCGACGACTCATCGTTCTTGGCATTTTTTAGTATGTCCTGCAAAATATCCTGCAACTCACCAATATTGTGAGTGGAGGTGGCATTTTCCAGCGCAGCCACCCGCATAGCATCGGCATCGGTTGCCAAGTTGAGGAAGTAGGTCTCTACTCCCCCCACCCGCTTGTCTGGATGGGCATTGAGGTGTAGAGACAAAAACAGATCTGCCTTCTTGGTGTTGGCCATGGCGGTACGTTCTTCCAGGGGCAGGAACACATCTTTCGTCCTGGTCAAGGACACCTGATAGCCATGTGTGTCCTGCAAAATTTTCGCCGCCATCTTGGCCAGACGCAGCACCACATCCTTCTCCTTCAGACCAAAGGCTATAGCCCCTGGGTCTTTACCGCCATGGCCCGGATCAATGACAATATGACGGACACCCAAACCCAGTTGTTGTGCCAGGGACAGGCTTTCCTGCTTGCCCGCTCGTACCGGGGTAATGGTGACCGCTACTTTCTTTTGATCCTGCAGGGCAACGACATTCACTGAGCTCACCGACTCTTCTGACTGGGACACTGAGGAAGGTTCTGGTTCTTTAGCAATGGCCCGTGGCACAATGTTTTGTTGGGGCACGGTACCTGTTTCTCTCGTTTGTCTGCCAGAGGCCCTGGTGCCATGCACGTCAACAACCACCCGAAAGGGATCAGGCAGGCTGAACACTGCGTAATCAGACAACGATTCCATATCAAGCACTATTCGCACCGTATCTATGGCATACTGGCTGGAACGAACCTGCTTGAGGAGGCCGTCGTCAATCTCCACCACAGGTTCCTGGAGACCAGCGGCAAGCATGCTCTGGGCAAAATCGACAAAAAGCCTGCACGGCTCTGTTCCTCTTTTTTCTTGCAATGTGGCAGTATATGGTACAGCTGCGCTTGCCGGGATGACAATCCGGGTATACGTATCAGATGACCAGTACTTTACCGGTTGGATCCAGGCCCGTTGTGCTGCTGGTGAACTGGATGCCCCACTTTCCAGCGCACTGGCAGATGAAATGCTGGCAGCAGAGGTAACGGCACGGGCCTTACCCTGTGGTACCCCTGAACTGGGGCTTTTTTGCGCCTGTGCTACCAGGTTGCGAGCAGGGGGTGCTGACACAGGCACAGGATCAGTGGCAGACAGGCGCTCCTGCAGGCTGCCAGACCTGGCATTGCCGGCCTGGGTGGCCACCGACTCGGTGCGACCTGAACGAGACAAACGGTTCAACAAGTCGGCGGCAGCCTGGGCATGATCGCTTCCTGCATAGCTCTGGCCAATTTTGCGCAGCAGTTCCTTGGCCTGTTGTTTTTTGACGGGATGCAGCAGCGATACCTGTGCAGCATTGTAGAGGGCGTCGTCGGCAAGGGAATTTTTAGGATACAGGCCAGCAACATCCTGAAAAGAATCAATGGCGTTGTCTAAATCTAGCGGTACTTGAAAGCGTTCGTACATCTGCCGGTACATCCGCCCGAGCATGAAGAGACTGCCAGCACTCAGCTCTTCATTTTTGTGCATGAGCTGTAGCTTGCGGAACTGCCGCACTCCTGCCAGCCAATTCTCCCGGTGTTTACCGAAATTCTCATCCTGTACAAGCCGGGCATGGAATGCCTTTGCTTCAACATACTGGTTTTCTGCAGGAGCCACTGCCCGCTGTACTTGTACAGGCTCGGGCATAGGCATAACCCGTACAGGCACCGGCGCAGCACCACTTGCAGGAGCCAGAAAAACAAAGAGACCCTGTACGGTTAAAAAAAATAGGCAGACCCACAATAAACGCAACATATGCCCTAATTGCAGACGCAAACGAATCCTTTGTCTCTGTATACTGATGGACAAAATGCCATAGCGTAGCCAGTCAATGAGCACAGTATATCAAAGAGATACTGTATTTACTTCAAGAGATAAAAACAATCATCCGGCAAGAATGTTGCCCCACGTGTTCTTGCATGACAAAGACTACCCAGCATACTCTCCTCTGGTTGAAAAGCGCTGCTATGAACAGCGCAGTATGAGTAGTGCAGGCAAAAAGACTTATTTTTTCATATAAATTATGACTCATAATGCTGACGTCGGCCAGCGCCACTCTGCCAAGCCTTACTCTTCCTGGGCCAGTAGTTTCTTGATTTGGTAGAGCACAGCAAGGGCCTCTTTAGGGCTCAACTCATCAGGGTCAAGCGTGTGCAGCAAATCCTCCAAAGGAGAGTGCCTGGCAGGCAAGAGGGACATCTGCTGCGGCGCCAAAGGATCTGCCAGTTTCCTCCGTCGGATACCCTCTGGCTTCGCCTGTTCCACCTTTTTCAAAATAGCTGAAGCCCGACGAATAACATGGCTGGGCACGCCGGCAAGGGCTGCCACCTGGATTCCATAGCTTCGGTTGGTACCGCCGCTGACCAGTTTGTGCAGAAAGATAATACTGTCGCTCCACTCCTTAACCGCCACTGAATAATTCTGCACCCTGCTGCAACTGGCGGCCAAATCCACCAGTTCATGGTAGTGGGTGGCAAACAGCGTTTTGATACCCACGCCGTTTTTGTCTGCAAGTTCCTCGGCCACGGCCCAGGCAATGGCCAGGCCGTCGTAGGTGGAGGTGCCCCGCCCGATTTCATCAAGGATGACCAGGCTGTGCTCGGTGGCGTTGTTGAGGATATTGGCAGTCTCATTCATCTCCACCATAAAGGTAGACTGTCCCCGGCGCAGGTCATCCATGGCGCCAACCCGGGTAAAAATCCGGTCAACGAGGCAGATGTTGGCACTGTCTGCCGGTACAAAACTGCCCACATGCGCCAGGAGCACGATCAGTGCAGTTTGTCGCAAGATGGTGGATTTCCCGGACATATTCGGGCCAGTGATGATATGCAGAAGCTGGCGATCATGATCGAGCTGCACATCATTGGGTACAAAGCGACCAGGCTCCATACTACGCTCGATTACGGGGTGGCGGCCCTCAACAATGGCAATAAAGCGATCGTCGTTGATTTGCGGGCGACAGTAGCGGTAACGGACCGCTGTCTCGGCAAGGGCGGCCAGCACATCCACGGTGGCCAGCTGGGTCGACACCCTGAGCAGCCGTTTACTTTCCTGCACAATGGCTGTACGGATGCGAGAGAACAGGGCAAACTCCAACTCCAGACGCTTTTCCTGGGCCGTGCTGATCGACTCTTCCAGCTCCTTGAGCTCAGGCGTAATAAAGCGCTCTGCATTCACCAGGGTTTGCTTGCGGATGAAATACTCGGGCACCTGATCGGCCTGGGAACGACTCAACTCGAAGTAGTACCCAAAAACACGATTATACCCAACCTTCAGTTTGCCCAACCCAGATTGCTCCCGCTCCTTGGCCTCAAGCGCCAAAATAAGCTTTTTGCCATCGCGCACCAGCACAATCAAACGATCCAACTCGGCATCATAGCCCTCCCGGATGAGCCCGCCATCTTTCAGAGCCACAGGTGCATCCTCACGGATGGAGGCAGCGATGAGGTCATGCACATCGCTCAAAAGATCAAAGCGTTCGGCCATGGCATGCAGAAGTGGAGCCGAACAATCACTCAAGAGGCCATGAAATTCGGGCAGCTGGGACAGCGACAGACGCAAAGCATACAGATCGCGGGCATTGCCCTGGTTAAGCGCTAAGCGGCTGCAGAGCCGTTCCACATCGGTAATCTGTGCCAACAATTCGCGCAGTTGTGTGCGCAGATTGGGCCGCCCAACCAGCTCCTCCACCACGTCCAAGCGTGCATTGATGGCTTCCCTTTCCTGCAGGGGGAAGAGGAGCCAGTGCCTGAACAGCCGTGCCCCCATGGGGGTGGCACTCATATCCAGGGTATGCAGCAGGGAACCTTCCCTTTTGCCACCGATGAGGGTTTCGGTCAGCTCCAAATTACGACGGGAGGAATCGTCGATAATAAGAAAATCACCGGAATGCAGCGGAGCAAGCCGATCAATATGGCTGATATCTGTTTTCTGTGTTTCCTGGACATAGGCCAGCAGGGCGCCGGCAGCCTGCAGGGCCACGGTCAGCTGACCGCAACCAAAACCATCCAGGTTGGTGGTACGAAAGTGCTCGTGCAAAGTGCGCTGGGCAGCCACTGCTTCAAAGTGTTCGTCTTGCCGGGGAGTCAGGCAAATGGGCGCAAGCCGCCCCTTAATCTGCTCCAGCAGGCCGGCTTCGTTGTCCAGAACAGACTGGGGCAAAAGCAACTCCGCCGGTTGCATACGGCTGATGGCATCCACAAGGGGCTCCCAACTCGGTGCTGCCGCAGCCTCGCTCAACAAAAAATGCCCGGTGGACACATCGATAAAGGCAAGGCCGGCCAAACGCTGTTTCGCCTTTGCCGGGCCCAATACCAGGGCACAGAGGAAGCAGTCTTTTTTCTCATCGAGCAACTGATCTTCAGTGGTCACCCCCGGGGAAATCACCCGCACCACCTCGCGGCGGACAAGGCCTTTGGCTGTCTTTGGATCTTCCACCTGTTCGCACAGGGCCACCCGGTGACCGGCGCG
>JABMJC010000123.1 GCA_013201405.1 Desulfobulbaceae bacterium | reverse complement strand
TCCCAGGGGTTTTTTCAAGTGAGCACACCCTGTCCGCACTGTGCTGGTGCTGGTCAGGTAATCACCGAGCCTTGCCAAGACTGTGGTGGAGAAGGTTTGGTGCGCAGAAGCAAAAAGGTGAGTGTGCGTATTCCCGCCGGCGTGGACAATGGTTCGCGCATGCGCCTTTCCGGCGAAGGTGAAGGCGGTCGCCGGGGCGGTCCCTCCGGAGATCTGTACGTGGTCTTGCACGTGGAGGCACACGAACATTTCCATCGGGAAGGGCAAACCATTTTCCTGCGTCTGCCGCTGCCCATGACCTCCGCAGCTCTGGGTTGTGAACTGGAGGTGCCCACCATCCATGGGCAGAGCAAGCTGGAGATTCCGCCCGGGGTACAGTCCGGTGACCATTTTACCCTGCGCAGCCAAGGAGTGCCCAGTCTGCGCGGTGGTGCGCGTGGCGACATGGTTGTCGAGGTGCAGGTAAAAATCCCCACCCGCCTCAGCAAGGAACAAAAAGAGCTGTTGCAGCGTTTTGCCGAATTGAGCCAGGAGGAAGAGGAAGGCGGCTTTTTCAGTCGTTTCTTCCCTGGTCAGCTGGGCAGGTCGAAGAAAAAGGGTAGAGGCGGCAAAGAGCGGGCGGCCCATGGCTGAGGAAGAACGCTTCACCCATTTTACCCAGAGTGGGGCAGCCCACATGGTGCCAGTGGGCACCAAGCAGGAAAGCCAGCGCCAAGCCGTGGCAGAAGGTAGTATTAGGTTGTCTTCCCGAGCCTTTTCCCTGGTGCGGGAGGGAAGCGTGGGCAAGGGAGATGTGTTGGGTGTTGCTCGCATTGCCGGCATCATGGCGGCCAAGCGGGTGGACCAACTTATTCCTCTGTGTCATCCCTTGGCAATTACCGGTGTAGAACTGGATTTGACCTTGGACGAACAGGAACACCGTATCGCTATCACGGCAACGGTGGCCACTCTGGGCCGCACTGGAGTGGAAATGGAGGCACTGACAGCAGTTGCAGTTGCTGCCCTGACCATTTATGATATGTGTAAAGCTGTAGATAAAGCCATGACCATCGACAACATCCGACTTGTCCGCAAGAGCGGCGGCAAAAGTGGATTGTTCGTGCACCCTGGCATAGAGGAGGAAGGCCATGACAAATGAAGAATTGCAGATCTTCAAAAAGCAGCTGGAGGGCATGAAGGAGTCTATCAATGCCGATGTGGAGCGTACCCTGGATACGCTGACTTCCCAGAGCGGTAATATTCCGGACCCCAACGATCGGGCAAGCATGGAGTCGGACTTAAGCTTTGAGTTGCGTATTCGTGAACGAGAACGCAGACTGGGCGAAAAGATAGATGAGGCACTCGCACGCATCAGCGACGGTTCTTATGGTGTCTGTACAGGTTGCGGCCAGGATATCTCCATACAACGCCTGCAGGCCCGGCCGGTGACCGAATTGTGCATTGAGTGCAAAACCAAGCAGGAGCAGCGTGAAAAAGAGCAGGGCCGCTAAGTAGCCATGCCTGAGTTGCGCAAGGATCCGATACTGGGCCGCTGGATAATTATCGCCCAAGAGCGGGGCAAACGTCCCACGGATTTTTACGTTGACCTCAGCGTCAAGAGCAAGGGTGGATTCTGTCCGCTTTGCCCGGGCAATGAAAAAACCACCCCACCTGAGGTGCTGGCCTATGGCCGCCATGACGGCCCGGCCAACAGTCCGGGCTGGACCTTGCGGGTAGTGCCAAACAAGTTTCCGGCCCTTGTGATTGAGGGGGATTTGGACAAGGAGGCAGAAGGTCTCTACGACCGCATGAATGGTATCGGCGCACACGAGGTCATCATCGACACGCCACACCACGATGCCCGTTTTGCCTACCTGCCACCCGAAGATTTACAGTTGGCCTTTATGGCCTACCGTGACAGGATCCTTGATCTGTCCAATGATCTCCGCTTCAACTATGTGGTGGTGTTCAAAAATCATGGCAGTGCCGCCGGCGCCTCCCTGGAACACTCCCATTCCCAACTGATCGCCCTGCCAGTTCTGCCGCGAATGATCACCTCGGAGTTGGAGGGCTGCCTGTCGTATTTTCGGTACAAAGATCGTTGTATCTATTGCGATATCATCCGTCAGGAACTGCAACAGGATATCCGGTTGGTCTGCCAGAACGAACACTTTGTTACCCTGGCACCCTTTGCTCCCAGATCTCCGTTTGAACTGTGGATTCTTCCCCGACAGCACAGCTCTTCCTATGTTGATATGCCACAGGCCTGGCTGCCCTCGCTCTCCCGCATTTTTTCCGAAACACTGCGCCGCCTCGATGGATGTATCGCCGACATCCCGTATAACTTTGTTTTACACACTCAGCCGCTGCGCACCGAACATATGGAACACTATCACTGGCACTTTGAAATAGTACCCAAGCTGACATCCATTGCCGGCTTTGAATGGGGCACTGGTTTTTACATCAATCCCATGCCGCCGGAGCAGAGTTGTTCCTATCTGAAGGAAGTGCAACTTTAGGAGGGAGCATGTCTCAGAAAAGAATTTTGATTGTGGATGACGAACCTGCCATTCAACTTTTGTACAACGAAGAGTTTACCGATGAGGGCTATGTGGTGGACAAGGCGTTCAACGGAGAGGATGGTTTAGCTGTTTTTAGCCGCAACCCTCCGGATCTGGTGATTCTGGATATCAATATGCCTGGCCTCAATGGTATTGAAGTGCTGCGGCGGATGAAGGAGCAGCAGCCGGATATACCAGTTATTCTCAATTCCGCCTACCAGGAATTCAAACAGGATCTTGGTGCCTGGGCCTCGGATGCCTATGTGGTCAAGTCGTCTGACATAGACGAATTAAAGGGCATGGTGCGCAAGCTTTTGTCCTGATTTTCCCGCCGCAGTGGCCGGGCACCACGATTGGCCCGACTGTCATTTGCCCATATCATGGATCATGAAAGACATTCAAAATCAGCACGACAGCCGGCGCATCAATATTCGCAAGGTGGGGGTCAAAGGGGTCAGCTATCCGGTCATTGTGCTGGACAAGGCACACCGTGCGCAGAAAACCGTTGCCTTGGTCAACATGTACGTGAATCTGCCCCATCATTTCAAAGGTACGCACATGAGCCGTTTTGTGGAAATCCTCAACCGCTTCCACGACCGTTTCACCCTAGCTGCCTTTCAGCGCATCCTGGAAGAGATGAAAGACAGGCTCAATGCGGAAGCCGCCCACCTGGAAATGGGCTTTCCCTACTTTTTTACAGCCAATAAAAAAGACCAAGGTGTACTGGCCCGCTACAACTGCAGGCTATATGGTTCGCTGGCCACCAGCCTGGATTTGATTGTCGAGGTGGATGTACCGATAGCTACCAGATCCTCAGCAGACGATGCTCCGGACAATGCGCCCGGTCTGTGGGGCCAGGCCACGGTTTCGGTACGCATGCACCGCTTTCTGTGGATTGAGGATCTGATTGCCTTGATCGAAGAGGCACTGGTGAGCGCCCACAGCCAGCCGCCTACCGTAAAAAATGGCTGCGCCGCCATTGAGGCGGCCCTGCAGGCGAGCCAGGCCTTTAGCTGGTATACAGTATTTGTGAAAAATCAGGCCAGTGGCTATGCAAGCTTTGCTGCCTGCGAATGGCCCGATGATGGGCCGGCTTCTGCGCATGGCTTGCAGGCCTCCTCCTTTGCCGGGCCGCTTGCGGCCCACAACCTTAGCCTTGTACTGCCGCAATGACTGCAAACACCGCAACCAGCACCATGCGTGAACTCCTTTTTGAAATCGGCGCCGAAGAGATCCCGGCCAGTTACATTGAACCAGCCCTTACCAGCATGGCGGCACGGGCAGCGCGCAAGCTAAAGGAGCTTGGCCTTGCCCACGGGGACATCGAAACCTATGGTACGCCACGGCGGTTGACCTTGGCCATCCGTGCCTTGCAAAATCGCCAACCGGACAGACATCAGGAACATATCGGCCCTTCCAAAGCTGCTGGCATCGATGGAGAGGGTCGCATGACCAAGGCTGCACTTGGTTTTGCCCGCTCCCATGGTTTGCAGGCCGAAGAGTTGCAGGTAGTCAACACGGCCAAGGGGGAATACCTCATGGCCACCGAGGATATCAAGGGGCAGGAGAGCCGCGTTTTGCTGCCGGCCTTGCTGGAATCCCTGGTCAGGGAAACTGTGTTTCCCAAGTCCATGCGCTGGGGCGATTCCACCCTGTCCTTTGCCCGGCCCATCCAGTGGCTGCTGGCCCTCTATGATGGTGAAGTGCTGCCGTTGCACATCGAAAATATTCCCTGTGGTGCACGCAGCAGGGGGCACCGCTTCCTTGCACCGCAACCCTTTGCTGTCACCGGCCTGGACGCCTATCTGCAAGAGCTCTCATCCCGGTTTGTTTTGGTTGATATAGCTGCGCGGCGGGAGAAGGTTAAGGCCGAGGTGAGAAGGGCGGTGCACGAGCAGGTACCGCTTGCCGACGCGCAGGCCGTGCTGCACGAGGGACTTGTGGACATTGTCACCAATTTGGTTGAATATCCCTACCCCATTTGTGGCCGTTTTGACGAAAAATTTCTGCAACTGCCCAGCGAAGTGCTCATCACCTCCATGCGCGAGCATCAGAAGTATTTCCCGGTGAAGGATGCAGCCGGCAACTTACTGCCGTATTTTGTGGCAGTGAACAATACCAATGTCGCCGACCGGCAGCTGGCTGCCAGCGGGCATGAGCGGGTGTTGCGCGCTCGCCTGGAAGATGCCCTCTTCTTTTTCAATGAAGACCGTACAAGGCCGCTTGCCAGCCGCTGTCAGGATTTGGATGGCATTGTTTTTCAGCAGAAGCTGGGTACCATGCAGGCAAAGATGGAGCGCATCAGCACTTTGGCAGCCCGCATGGCGCAGCAGTTGGCACCGGAGCAGGAAGAGGCGGCGCGTCGGGCAGCACAGCTGGCCAAGGCGGATTTACTCACCAGCATGGTGGGGGAATTTCCGTCGCTGCAGGGAATCATGGGCCGGGTTTATGCTCGCCATGATGGCGAAGGCGAGGTCGTGGCCCTGGCCATTGCAGAACACTACATGCCGCTCCGGGCCGGAGAGGCGGTGCCGTCATCCCTGCTTGGTGCCCTGGTTGGCCTGGCCGACCGCATGGACACCCTGGTGGGCTGCTTTGCCATTGGCGAAAAACCAACTGGCAACAAGGATGCCTTTGGCCTGCGGCGACAGGCTTTGGGCCTGATCAATATCATCCGCCGGCAGGAGTTGTCGCTGTCCCTGCGCGAACTGGCCCAGGCGGCCTTGGCCCTGTACAGTGATCTGCCTGGAGACAAATCCACCTGCGTGGATGAGGTCCTCAATTTCATCCGCCTGCGTTTTGAGAACGAAGAGATTGCAGAGGGTCGGCCCCAGGAACTGGTGGAGGCGGCCACTGCCGCCCGCTTTGACGATATCTGCGACTGTCTGCTGCGCATCAAGGCTTTAGGCGAGCTGCAAAAAGAAGAGGATTTTCGAGTGCTTGCGGCATCATTTAAGCGTATTCGCAATATCGTCAAGGACAACAGAGCAACAGACATTAAGCCGGAGCTGTTTACAGAAGAAGCCGAGCATGGCCTGTACGCTGCCTTGAACGAACTGCGTCAGAAAAGCCAGCCGCTGTTGGCCGCCGCCAAGTACCGGCAGGCCTTGGGCGCGATGCTGCTCATCAAGGAGCCGGTGGATCGCTTTTTTGATCAAGTCATGGTTATGGCAGAGGATCAACAGCAGCGTCAAAATCGTTTGAACCTGCTCACCGCCCTGAAGGCAATGATTCTGCAGGTGGCGGATATCGCCAAAATGAATGTGGAAGAACACTAAGAGTACCGAGTAAAATCAAGGGTGCCCTCCACTTCTTGATCTTTTTTTGTCTGTTTTGTTGCGGAGCGGGTCTGTGTATCCTTCGCCTGCTCCGCCGGCCAGAGAAGTGGTCCCTGGATTTTAGACAGAGTGTTAAGGTGGGTTGTACATCCCAAATCAGGAGAGACACCCATGAGTAGTACACGACG
>JABMJC010000122.1 GCA_013201405.1 Desulfobulbaceae bacterium | reverse complement strand
GCGGCGTTTTACCTCCTCTCCAAAACCACGGGCGCGGGAGCGGCAATACTGCTCCAAAAGATCTCTGCTCTCCGGATCGCGGTAGCCGTAGCGAATCCCGTCAAAGCGAGCCAGGTTCGAGCAGGCTTCGGCAGGCGCGATCAGGCAATACACTGCAACACAGTACTCGGTATGGGGCAGGCTGATTTCCACCAGACGTGCCCCAGCATTTTCCAGGGCAGCAATGCCCTTGCGCACCACGGCCTCCACTTCGGTGTCCAGGCCGCTGATGAAATACTCCTTGGGAATGCCAATGCGCATGCCCTGCAGGTCTTTGCCCAAAACCCCACGGTAATTGGGAACCGGCCGACGTATTGATGTGGAGTCACGCTCGTCAAAACCGGCAATGGCTTCCAGCATGAGCGCGCAGTCGGTAATGTTTTTGGTCAGTGGCCCGGCCTGGTCCAATGAGGAGGCAAAGGCCACCTGACCATAGCGGGATACTCGACCATAAGTCGGCTTCAGGCCAACCACACCGCACAGAGAGGCTGGCTGGCGGATTGAGCCGCCGGTATCTGTGCCCAGGGCAGCCAGGCATTCATCTGCAGCCACTGCTGCCGCAGAGCCGCCGCTGGAGCCGCCGCAGATTCGTCCGGCCTTCCAGGGATTTTCCGGAATCTGAAAGGCACAGTGTTCTGAAGTGGAACCCATGGCAAACTCATCCATGGCCTGTTTGCCCAGGATTACTGCGCCGGCAGCCAGCAGTTTTTCCACCACCGCGGCATTGTAGGGGGCAGTAAAGTGTTCCAACATACGGGAGCCGCAGGTGGTGGGCAGTTCTGTGGTACAGAACAAATCCTTTAGACCAAGCGGCGCACCGCACAACAGACCAGCGCGCCCCTGGGCACGCTCGGCATCGGCGCGCCGGGCCTGGTCGAGCGCCTGTTCAGCACCCACCGACAGATAGGCCTTGATGCGACCATCCACCTCTTCAATCCGTTGCAGAAGCGAGCGAGTTAATTCAACGGAGCTGATTTCGCCCTGGTCAAGCAGGGTAAGGGCCTGTTGCAGGCCCAGGGAATAGAGTGTTTCCATGGACTATCCAACAAAAAAACAAAAGGAAAGGGGCCAAGCCGTGGCTGATGAAGCCAAAACAGCCAAGATCATGTAAGAACCTGCGGCACAACAAAGGCCTCGGCTGTGCACTTCGGGGCATTTTTTAAGGCCTGCTCCCGTGGCAGCGAAGCCTGGATTTCGTCATCACGCAGGGCATTGACCGCATCGTGGGTGTGGGTGGTGGGGGCAACCCCACTGATATCCACCTCATCCAACTTGGCAACATAACGAAGAATGGCACTCAGCTGCCCTGTTATGCGGTGCAACTCTGTTTCATCCATATCCAGCCTGGCCAGTTGGGCCACATGTGCAACTTCTTCTCGAGTCAGCATGGTTTCAATTTGAAAAGGAAAAGGAGAAAGACAACTGCGCCATGTATACAGCGAAGCAAGGAAAAGAACAAGTTTCCCGCGACATCTCTAACAAGATACTCTCTCGGGACGGCTAACCTTGGTGTGCCAAGTAACAACCAGGCAAGAGTTGGGGAAAAGCTACCTGGCAACAAATTTCCTGGGCCAACGCAGGATTCCCTGCTCGGTGACCAGTATATCCAGGCGCATGTCATGTGCCAACACTGGCATGGATGCGATCAACTGGCAGAAAAAGGCAAGACCAATACGCAGGGCTTGCGGCGCCTTGTGCGCCAGAAAGCGGTCGTAAAAACCGCCACCGTAACCCAGGCGATTACCATCTCGGTCAAAAAGGAGGCCTGGCAGCAACACCGCATCAAGGCACTCAGAGGCAAAAATTTTACTCGTTTCCCAAACAGGTTCAGGAATGCCCTGATAACCGGGCCGCAGGCAACTATTTGCTTCAAACTGTTTATCCAGCACAATGGGCAGCAACTCCTTTTTTGCGGGCACAACCAAAGGAACACATACGGTTTTTTTCATCTTTAGCAGGGTGCGACAAATTTTGTCTGTTGCCACCTCGCTGCGGAAGCTGCAGTACACAAAAATATTGGTGGCTGCGCGTATATCCGCAAGGCTGCACACGCTCTGACAAATACGCCTACTGGCGCACAGCCGCTTCTGCAGGGCAAGGCTATCCCGGCGCTGACGCGCCCAGGCGCGCAGTTGTGCACGCTTCTGCACAATCTCGTCGGACTCAGACAGGAGGCGGCCAGGCAAAGATCAGTTCCCTACAAAAAAGGCGGTTCCCCTTGTTCGGTGAACCGCCCAGATCCTGATTTTAAGACTGTTTACATGGGAAGAATCAGCTTGTTGCTTTCTTCATTCCACGACACCACCATGTACCACAGGAAGGCAAAGCCGATGATCAGCCACAAGGTGGGTCCATAACCCATAACTTCTGGCAAATAAACGTATTTGCCCAAAAATCCTCTTTCCTCCAACTCAAAACGGGTAAACAGGGCAATAACCAGCGAGTTACTCAGGGCGAAAAAAGGCACGACCAGCCACAACTTGATCTGTCCCTCACCCACGCGCCACAGGGTACCAGAACCACAACCGCCAGCGAACATGGCGCCAAGGCCAAAAATAAAACCGCCAACCAAGCCACCCCAACCAAAGGTACCACGCACATAATACATGGGGTTCAAAACCGGGTCACCTTCCAAACGGGTGGGGACCGAATATTTCAGGATCACCATGCCAATGGCGACAATAACAATGGAAAGCGCCACTGATTTAGCCAGTTTGGCATCGCCGGTCATGTGGGGTTCACGAAAACCCTGGATCATGCACCAGCGACCGCGTTGCATGACATAGCCAATGGCAGTGGCCAGGAGCAGCAGACCTGGCAAGGAATTGATGGCCTCTGCATAGTCGCCATCAAAGTTGCCATAGTAGTAGGCCAGCCAAATCAGACCACCAAGCCCGGCAATACCTATCACAATCTGCGCCACATACGGAATCTCAAAAGTTTTCGACCCGCCCGAACCCCAGGTGATGTGCTCCATCTCCTTGTACAAAAGCCACAAACCAAAGATGGCGCCAGGAACCAGACCGGCCCACATGGCAAAGCCAGCGGCGGAAAGGTTGCCGATGGCGTTGTACATGCCGCCAACATTACAGCCGCCGGCCAGGGCCGCGCCAATACCCATGAGCACACCGGCGATCATTGCCTTGACATACTCACGCACCGGCGGGAAACGAAAGGCAAACTGGCCCCCCAGGCAAGCCGAGATAAAGGCCCCGGCAATCAGACCAATGCCAATGACCGAACCGGTATTAAAGAGAGTGTGCCTGGTGAGTGCGATCGCCCCCTCACTGTCGAGGAAACCGATCACATCCAGGACGCCTTCACCATAAATACCCACTTTGATCAGCATCCAGTCGCCCCAGTTGCGGAAAGCGCCAACCGCACCCCAAGGTCGCCACCAGGCGGCAATGAGAATGGTGAAAAAAGCGACCAGAATTCCGGTAAAGATCGGGTTCCACTCTTCCTGGCAGAATCCCTTGTACAACACCTTGAACTTCTGCCAGAGAATCTTGACATCTTCCATTCCTGCAGCCTCCTTGTTGTCTTTATGGGAAAGCGATTTCAGCCTGAACGTTAAGCCACGTATATAAACTTAAAAACGATACCGTCCGCCCAATTTTTTGTCAATATGATCACCTCGGCAGACCATCATTTTAAATATCTGCAAATTCACTTTATCCGGGTATGAATCAGATTCATCCTGGGAAAGTAGCCCTTTCTTTTCTTGACAAGAAAAGCCTTTCTCTTTAGACTGGATGGACTTTTATATTTGTTATCTGTTTGTTTTATCAACCTGTGCTCAAGGAGACAATCATGAGTGATGTAAAGAAAGCACCCGATGGTGTAACGGCTGATGCAGTTCTCGATGCCCGAGGTTTGAGTTGTCCCATGCCGCTTCTGCGCACCAAAAAAGAGATTGGCAAGATCCAGAGTGGCCAGGTTCTTCAAGTGCAGGGCACTGATCCAGGATCCCGCAACGACATTCCTGGCTGGTGCGAGCGCGCTGGTCATGACTATCTTGGTGAGAAGGAAGAATCCGGTTATATCAGCTTCTACATCAAGAAAGGCTGATTCCTTTTATCCCTTTCCTCAACCAAGGAGCATTCTTTCATGGCTGCTGATCCTAACAAGCTGGGGATTTTTGTCACCTCAGCCCAAAATATGCGCCATATCCTCGGCCTTGCCGAGGCTGCCAAGCGCGCCGGTAAAACAGTGAAGGTGTTTTTCACCTTTAAATCCATCCACCTCACCAAAAGCCCTGAATTTTATGCCCTTTCCCAGCTGTGCGACGCCGAGGATATTGCCATCTGCGCCGACAGCTACATTTGTGAAGGGTATGACAATGTCAACGACATTCCCCGCGGCATGACAGACAAGCAGATGCGCACCCAGGCGTTCCATGGGGCCATTCTGGCTGAATGCGGCAAATATATTGTCATGTAGGAGGCCACGATATGGAATCTTTGAAGGTATATATTTTGATTGCCAATCGGGTCTACAATGACGGTATCCGTTCCGGCTTGGGCCTTGCCGTGGAAAACCACTATGCCTATCCGGTGATCATGAATGGTGAATTCCCCCGCATGACCGAATACATGACGGAGAATATCGCCTGGATTGCCGATATGGAAGGTGAAATCTTTAGCTGCGGCGCAGATGCCCCGGAAGATCTGCCGGAAGACACCACCATTACCAACATTTCTTTGGAAGAGTTGGGAGAAAGGATGCGGGAGGCGGATATTATTATTCCATATGGCCTGCCCAAACAAGCCCATGAGCCGCCACCTTCCTGCAGCGAATAGGAGAAGCACACATGAAAATTTTACAGGTGTACCGTTCCGAGCCCAGTGAAGATGTCAAAAAGCTGGTCACCATCCTCAATCGGGATCGGGATGCGGATGAATTCAAGCTCTACGTAGACAATCCTGATTACGATGCGCTGCTGCAAAAAATTTTCGCCAACGACAAAACCGTGTGCTGGTGGTAAGTAAATTTATTTTGCTTTAGCAATAGCCCTGCCTCTTCCCAGGCAGGGCTTTTTTTATTCACTGATTGCCCTTTCCAGCACCGTTCCTTCAAAAAAACGCTACAGCCATCCAGGCTGATTTTCAGCGAGAACCAATGTTTACTAAGGCAACCAAGCAAAGCTGCCTCCATGTAACAGTCTCTAAAAAACACCCAGCCCATTGAGCGTGTTTCCAGGCGTCGGATTACGCTTGTTTTCGGTGTTTTTATGTTTTTTTATTGACAGAGCGCAGCGGGTATATTTCCATCGCTGTATTGTGATTGGCTAGGGACTTCAACAGCAATTGTCCAGGCATCTCTGCCTGGCCAACAGAGGAAAAGGCATGGTGGATTTAGAGAAGGATGATGAAGATGCGCTCGTTGAAGAGTGCAGCATCTGTGGTGGGGACATTTATATCGACAGCGATTGTGAAGAGGAAGACATTGTCTACTGCAACGACTGCGAGGCCGAATTTTTGGTACACTCGCTGGACCCGTTGCGCCTTACCCTGCTCGACGACGACCTGGATGACGAAGGAGACAGCGAAGAAGACGACTTTGACGAAGATTACGACTGAACTCCTGCCCATTGCGCCCTGCAGCGGCTCCTGCCGCCAGGGCGCTTGAATTGCGCACGCCACTTACACCTGGTGCCTGCCATGAATTTCCTTAATCTCTCCAGTAAAAAACAGGATGCGACCAAGGCTGCGGCCGTCCTTCTGCCCTTGGTTTATAGTAACGCAAGCCCTGAAGCCGACAGGGCCGCGGAAATGATTTTCAAGGCATCACACCTGCTCTCCCTCTGGGATGCAGAAAGGCTCCTCGTCATTTGGTGTGGATTTGATGTATACAGGGATCAAATCCACACCAAATGACGGGAGGCTTCATGAACAGTCGGGATATCATCACCTTAGGGCTCGGGCTGCAGGAACCATGGGAAATCGTCAGCCAGGAACTGGTCACGG
>JABMJC010000121.1 GCA_013201405.1 Desulfobulbaceae bacterium | reverse complement strand
GGCAAGACAGCCCTGTGGCAGCGCAAGGCCAGCGCGCTGCAAATTTTCCGCCACAATGGCTGCCTTCATGCGCAACTGGGCCGCATACCCGGCATGCTGTAAATTACAGCCACCGCAGTTTGCATAGTACGGACAGGGTGGCTCCACCCGCTCCGGACTGGCAACGAGCAGGGTGTCGATTGTTGCTTCTACATGGCCACCAGTCTCGCGCAGCAGGCGGATACGCACCTCTTCGCCGGGTAACGCTTCTGCCACCAGTGCCACTTTGCCTCCGGTCAGGCGGCCCAGGCCCCAGCCACCGTGCACCAGTTTTTCTATGCGCACAGAATTATTTGCGTTAAGTTGTTTTGGTCGCTGCGTTTGCATCAGTTTTTTGCAGATAAAGCTCAGGCAGGGCCCTGTTGGTGGCGCAGGCCTTCCACAGCAGAGGCGTGCAGATGATGCGATGGATGGGATCCTGACTTTTCTGTTGCTTGCGGTGTGGGAGCAAAATGCCTACCTTTGTGCAAAGGTGGCAAGGTTTGTCGTTGGCAGGGTTGTGTCCAGGCACGGTTACCGTTGTCTCTGTCAGCCACAGCCAACGAGCCTGGCCAGGTTCTGTTCCAGAACCGTATAATACTATTCATAATCTGGCGGAGAAAATCGTGCGGAAATATACTGACAGCTCTACCTCTACGTATAGGTACGGAGAATTGCAGCAACTCATAGACAGGGCACAGCTCTTGGTGGATGCCACTGCCGATAAGCTGGACGAAGGTGTGCAAAGCGCCCGCAACGCCCTGCTTGATGGCCTGGAAGACGCGCGCTGGAAGGCTATTGATCTGGAAGACGAACTGCACGACAGGGCGGAGCAGGCCCAAACCTTTGTGCAGGAAAACCCGTACCAGGCGGTGGGTTTCTCCTTTGTGGCCGGGCTTTTTGTTGGCTGGATCTTGAGCAGGTAGCACGGCTGTTCAAGGCGTTTTACATGTAAATTCTGGTGTTTCGCTGCCTAGGGTCAAGGCAGGACGGCAGGTACTTGTTTTGCCGGCCAGTTGTCCGCAGGCAGCGGAGATGTCACTGCCCCTGCTCTGGCGGATAAACACGGTGTAGCCCTGCTGGCGCAGGATCTCCTGGAAGCGCAGGATCCTCTCCATGTCAGGGCTGCGGAAGGTGCTGTCTGCCACCGGGTTGACTGCCAGCAAGTTGATTTTGCACCGCACGTTGTGCAGGAGCCGGGCAAGTGCACGGGCGTCCTGATCGGAATCATTGATGCCAGCAAGCAGGGTATATTCAAACATCACCCGCTTGCGTCGTTTTTGCCGGTACTGGCGGGCAGCCTCAATGAGCGTTTTCAAAGGGTAGCTGCGGTTAACCGGCATGAGCCGACTGCGGGTGGCATCATCTGCTGCATGCAGAGAAATGGCCAGGTTGACCTCGCTCTCCTCACCCAGTCGTAGCATCTGTGGCACCAGGCCGCAGGTGGACACTGTGATGCGCCGGTTGGAGAAATCCAAACCACGCTGCTCGGTGAACAGCGAGATGGCGTCCAGCACTCTGTCGAGATTGGCTAGGGGCTCACCCATGCCCATGAACACCAGGTTGGTGAGTGGCGACATGTTGCGCTCCAGCATCCAGTCGCGCACTGCACACACCTGGTTGACCATTTCCGCTACGCTCAGGTTGCGGCCAAATCCCATGGTGCCGGTAAGGCAGAAGCTGCAACCCATGGCGCAGCCAACCTGGCTGGAGAGGCACAGGGTGTTTCGATCTTCTTCAGGTATGAGTACCGATTCTATTGTCCGTCCATCTTCCAGGCAAAAGGCGAATTTGACTGCACCATCACGTGACTGTTCCACCGCAGAGGGCACAAGCGAGCTGATGCGCGCGTGCTGGGCCAAAAGTGCGCGGAACTCCTTGGCCAGGTCGGTCATATCGGCAAAGGTTATTGGGCCAGGCTTGTAGAGCCACGGCAGCAGTTGTTTGCCGCGGAAGGCTGGTTGGCCGAGCTCCACCACAAAGCGAATAAGCTTTTCCTGGGTGAGCGCGCGGAGATCAACGGGGTTTGAAAATTCAGTCATACAGGAGGACAGGATCTGTGCAGACAGGAAAAAATGGCGCAGGAGGATAATTCAAACCTGCGCCACACTCACAAATGGTAGCCGAATCAGGTAGCTGAATCAGGTGGCTGGATCAACGGCCGCGGCCAAGGCGGCGATAAAGCAGGAGCAGTAAAATAGCGCCAGCAGTGGCGATGAAAATATTGCCAATGCTGATTCTGTCCACTGGGCCCAGGTTAAACAGTAGTGAGCCGAGAAAGCCGCCAACAAAGGCACCGGCAATACCAATCAGGATGGTGACGATACAGCCGCCCGGATCCTTGCCCGGCATAATCAGCTTGGCCAAGGTGCCAACTATAAGACCCATAACAATCCACGATAAAATACCCATTTTTTCTCCTTGTAACCTGGTGCTTGTTCTGTTGCTTATGCAAAATTGGCTTGAAAGCAGCCTGTGCTACTTGGGGTGAGGGTCTTGCCCTCTTTCCGCATGCATGCAAGATACGACGTGCCTTTGCTTGCCGCAACTGCTTTGTATGGTGCTGTGCTTGTACTCTAACTCTTTGTTCCTTAGCTTTGGCAGGAACTGACCATGCCGGAGGTTGATCTTAAGGTCATGTCCACACACAGTAGAGAAGAAAAATCTGTTACCATTATCGGTGCTGGATTGGCAGGCTGCGAGGCAGCCTGGCAGGCGGCACAGCGTGGAGTGCAGGTTTTTTTGTACGAGATGAAGCCGCAGCGTTTCAGCCCGGCGCATGAAAATCCGAACCTGGCGGAACTGGTGTGTTCCAATTCCCTGCGGGCTGCGCGTATCGATTCGGCGGTGGGCCTGCTCAAGGAGGAGATGCGGCGGCTGGGATCACTGATCATGCAGGCGGCAGATGCCACAGCTGTACCCGCAGGGGCGGCCCTGGCTGTGGATCGTAACCGTTTTGCCGCCTGGATTACCAAAAAAATCGAACAGCACCCGGCTATCACAGTGCGGCGCCAGGAGCTGTGCACCTTGCCTGCGGCAAAAGCATACCATCCCCTGATCGTCGCTGCCGGTCCGCTTGCCAGCGCAGAGCTGGCCAGTGCACTGCAACGCATCACCGGTACGGAACATTTGGCCTTTTACGATGCCATTGCCCCCATTGTTGCGGCCGAAAGTCTGGATATGCAGGTGTTGTACCGTAAGTCCCGCTGGAACGAAGAAACAGCCGGAGATTATCTGAACTGTCCACTGAATCGGGAGCAGTATCAGCGCTTTGTTGCTGAGCTGGTTGCCGCCGAAAAGGTACCTCTCAAAAGCTTTGAAGAGGTGCGCTATTTTGAAGGCTGCCTGCCAGTTGAAGTGATGGCACAGCGCGGCCCCGAGACCCTGCGTTTTGGTCCACTCAAGCCGGTGGGTCTGGCCCACCCGCACAGCGGCGAGCGCTTTTATGCCGTGGTGCAGTTGCGGGCAGAAAATGCCGGACAAAGCGCCTATAACCTGGTGGGTTTGCAAACCAAACTCACCTACAGCGAGCAGAAGCGCGTCTTTCGTTTGCTGCCAGGGCTTGAGCAGGCAGAGTTTTTGCGGTTGGGCTCCATTCACCGCAACACCTTTGTCTGTGCGCCGGCTGTTTTGCAGGAAGACCTCAGCCTGCGCGTTGCTCCCCATGTGTATGTTGCCGGGCAGTTAGCCGGAGTGGAAGGCTATGTGGAATCAGCCGCAGCGGGCCTTTTGGCCGGCATAAATGCCAGTCGCAAGGCCTTGGGACAGGCCTTTTCAGCGCCACCTGCAGCAAGTGCCCACGCAGCGCTGCTGCGCCATCTCAACCAGAGCGATCCGGCCCATTTCCAGCCATCGAACATTAACTTCTCACTCTTTGTCCCGCTTGCGGGCCGCATCCCCAAAAAACAGCGGGGCATCCTGCGGGCGCAAGCCGCGCTTGCCGCCGTGGATGCCTGGCAGCATCAATTGCTGGAAGAGACAAATATCAAGGCATTTCAATAAAACCCCAAAAGGGATAGTCGAGCCGATACTCGGCCACCTTGCCCGGCGGATGTTCGCGGCTGGCCACCAGCCACAGCTCATTGATGCGGCGCTCTGGCGCCTGTTCGGCAAAGGGGTCCCACTGGGTACTCAACACCAGGGCATTGTCGGCGGAATAGCCGATATCCCCTGACCCCTTGAAGGAGCCCAGCTGTGGATGCTGTTCAAATTGGCCATCCTGACCGCGTTCCAACTCGGAAATGACCAGGAAGCCGGCACCAAGCTCATCACGGATGGCCTCCAGCTGCCGCAGCCAGCCGTCGATACCGGAACGTTTCTGGCTGATATCCTTGAATGGCAGTTTATGCAGGCTGTCGATCACCACCACCGTGTAGTCGGCCTTGGTCTCGTGACGGATGAAATCAATGTGACGGCGCATAATTTCCGGCGAGAGTTTGCGGTCATTCACCACCCTGAGCCAGTGCAGGCTCTGCTCCAGTTGCTGGCTGGCCTGTGCCAGTCGGGCCTGTTCTTCGCTGTGCAGCTGTTTGCTGCGAATTTGCTCTGTGCGCAGGCGACTTATGCGGCTCAAGGTGCGTAGATAGATTTTCTGGCGGCCGTTTTCAAAATCATAGTAGATAACCGGAATACGGCGCAGGGCCATGTCGGCGGCTGCCTGGATGAAGAAGGTGGATTTGCCTGCCTTGGGGGTGCCACCCAGGATATTGATACCATGGATGCCGCCGATTGCCGCGTCAAGACGCGCAAAGCCACTGTGCAGCTGTTGATAGGCACTGCTGCTTTCCTGATGCAGGCGTTGGTTGAAGCGCTGAAATTCAAGCGCAGGGCTGGGAAAGGGAGAAAAGGCCCGGGCTGCGCGAATCATGCTGGCAACCTTTTGGGGCAGGGCTGCCGGGTTTTCGGCGGCCAGACTGGTCAGTTCCATGTTGCGCGGGGTATCCTCGGGCCAGTGGAGTATACGCACCTTGAAACCGGTTCTGGTGGCAAAGGAGCGGGCCATGGCTGCAGATTCCACGTTATGGCGCATCAGGAGAAAAATGGTACGCACCCAGCGCAGTCGCTCTGCCTCCAGTTCGTCGAGTAGCGCAGCATTGGGCACGGCTATGCCCGGAAAACCGAGCTGTTTGAGTACCAGCAGGTTGCGCTCGCCCTCCACCACAAAAAGTGAGCCGTTTTCGCAACGATCGATTTCCTCCACATTGAACAATTGGAATGGGCCGCCAAAAAATGCCTCATCACCGTACCAGAAACTGTCTTCCGGCTTGTGGGGATGCACGCAGCGGGCAGCATAGCAGTTGCCGTTTGCCTGCACATACGGATAGAGGAGATAGCGGCCATTGTAGCCGATTTGTAACTCCGCCAGAGTCTCTTCGAGGATACCTTCCTGCTGGAACTGTTGCTTGAGTTCCTGGGTGAGTTTGTCGGCAAAACGAATGAGTTCTTGGTTCAGGTTGCTTGCCGGATAGTGCGTTTCCCGGCCAAAATATTCGCGATCCGGTTCAAAACCGGGCACTGTGGCCAGCGGTATACCCAGTGAGCGGGCAAAATGCAGGGGAAAGCCACCGGGGATGCAGCGTTTGCGGCAGCGGAAGTAACCGTGAAAAAAACTCTCCGGATTCAGGAGAACAATTAAACTTGCTGTTTGCTGGCCGGGCAATTGATTGCCGCTTTGAGCGCTGCTTGTGGTCGTGCAGAAGGGGCAAGGTGCCTGCAGGATAGTATTTTTTAAGCTGCCGCCCGGGAGATGCTGCAGATAGAAGCGGCTGATTGCATCGTTGCCAGAGTTGCCAGAGTTGCCAGAGTTGCCTGTAGCCATGTGTACATACCGTGTTCTGGAGGATAGAGATAGAGGGAAAGAGCAACAAGCGCCTGGAAGAACCGGCAGATGCAGCTGGACTACAACAGGGCTTGACAGCCTGTTGAAAAACTCACCAGTCAGGGCATAATAGGAAAGCTGAATAGCAGGTTGATATTTTTACGGAGATTGTCATGAGTCTTGGCCGGAGCAAGGAACAGCAGCGC
>JABMJC010000120.1 GCA_013201405.1 Desulfobulbaceae bacterium | reverse complement strand
GTACCAGCCCAGTGTGGTATTCCATGCTGCAGCCTACAAACATGTGCCCCTGGTGGAACGCAATCCCTGGCAAGCCGTCTATAACAATATTTTTGCCAGCCAGTTGCTGATCGAAGCTGCCATTTTATACGGGGTTGAGCGTTTTGTGCTTGTTTCCACCGACAAGGCCGTACGGCCCACCAATGTGATGGGTGCATCAAAAAGGGTAACAGAACTGCTCATGCAGACGTACAATGCCCAGTGCTGGCAAAGCTCGTGCCTCACCACGGGCTGGAACAAAACTGCACCCCTGCAACACAACACCCGGTTTATGGGGGTGCGCTTTGGCAATGTGCTGGGCTCTTCTGGTTCGGTTATCCCACTGTTCACCCGCCAAATAGAACGGGGCGGGCCAGTGACCGTAACCCACCCCGAGGTAACCAGGTATTTTATGTTAGCCGAAGAGGCAGCCCAGCTTATTCTTCAGGCTGGTGCCATGGGCGAGGGCGGTGAAATTTTTATTTTGAAGATGGGCCAACCCATTAAAATTGCCGACATGGCCCGCGAGCTCATCCGGCTGTGCGGCAAAGAGCCAGATACAGAGATTGCTATCGAATTCATCGGCCTGCGGGCAGGCGAAAAACTCTACGAAGAACTCATTACTGAAGGCGAAGGTATTGTGGCCACCTTACACGAAAAAATTATGGTGCTCAAAAGCGACACCCGTCCCTTATGTCCGCAGCTGCACGCACAGCTACAAGCCTTGACCAGCCTGGCTGCCCAGCAAAACAGCCTAGGCATAAAAAATGTATTGCACGAGATGGTGGATGAATACACGGCAGATTATTCCACCTGCTAATACAGTCTGACTCGAAAAACTTGAACATTGTTGCGTTTATCGTTTTTACATACCAAACCCATCACCCAACAGGAGTCATCAACCAATGAACAGTACTTCACATCCCCCTGGCACCAATGCAACCCAACCGCGCGGTCAGGTTTCTGTTTCGCCCGAGGGAGAGGTTTTTTCTCTACCAACACCTTCTGACCTTGCGCAGGAAAACCAGCGTCTACAAGAGCTTGTTCGTGCTCAGCGCGCCCTGGGCCGCGAAATCGTCGTGGTCATGGGCGTGGGGTTCGTGGGTGCGGTCATGGCCGGCGTGGTGGCGGATGCCGTCCACCGGGAGACGGGCGAGCCGTTGTACTTCGTCATCGGCATGCAGCGTCCGAGCCCGCGTTCCTATTGGAAAATTCCGTACCTGAACCGCGGCCAGGCCCCGGTCGAGGCCGAGGACCCGGAAGTCGCGCCGCTGATCGCCCGCTGCGTCAACGAGAAACAAACCATGACCGCAACCTTTTCCTACGACGCCCTGGCCCTGGCCGACATTGTGGTGGTGGATGTACAGTGTGACTACCACAAAAATGCCTTGGGTGATGTACGCGATGGGCACGCCGAAATCAGGGCACTGGAAGAGAGTCTGAAGATCATCGGTAAAAAAATTGCGCCCCACTGCCTGGTGGTTATCGAAACAACTGTACCGCCTGGCACCACGGAATACGTAGCCTACCCTATCCTCAAAAAGGCGTTTGAAGCCCGTGGACTTAGTGTTAATCTCGACGTTCCAGAAAACGATCAAAATTCCGAAAAATTGGTTCTTGAACATCAGCCAGGTGTCGAGCCCCTGCTGGCCCACAGCTATGAACGGGTCATGCCCGGACGCGAGTATGTAGCCTCGATCCGTGATTTTTGGCGGGTATGCGCTGCCACCAACCCCGAGGCCCGGGACAAAGTGGTACGTTTTTTGAGTAACGTGCTCAATGTGGAAAAATATCCTCTCACTGTGCTGGATCGCCCCATAGAGAGCGAGACGTGCAAGATCGTGGAAAACTCCTACCGCGCCACCATTCTCGCCTTCATGGACGAGTGGAGCCGCTTTTCCGAGCGAAACGGGGTGGACCTGCTCAAGGTTATCGAAGCCATCAAGGTGCGGCCTACGCACGACAATATGATTTTTCCCGGACCAGGCATCGGTGGCTACTGTCTGCCCAAGGACGGCGGCTTGGGCGTTTGGGCCTACAATACACTCATGGGCTTTGAGGATGACATCTTCAAAATTACACCGCTGGCCATAGATATCAACGACACCCGTTCCCTGCACGTGGCCCAACTGGTTCGGGATGCACTGCGCAACATGGGCCGAATCGTGGCTGCCTCCAGGGTCGCTATCTTAGGCGCCTCGTACCGCCAGGACGTGGGTGACACCCGTTATAGCGGCTCGGAAATCGTGGTGCGCAAAATCGCCGAAATGGGCGGTGAAATAGTGGTGCACGATCCATACGTCAAGCGCTGGTGGGAACTTGAACGGCAGGAGAGCTACCCAGGACCAGGCAAGAGTTGGGCACGGTTTTTCCGCAACCAGGAAGGCCTCTCAAACCTCAAAATGGCGGAAGATTTGGCCAGTGCCCTGGCCGGAGTAGATGCAGTAGTCTTGGCCGTGCCCCACCAGCCCTACAAGGCCCTGACACCAGACCAGGTCGTTGAAATGATCGGTGCCCCGGCCGCCATTGTGGATTGCTTTGGCCTGTTGACTGACGAGCACATCGCACGTTATTTCGAACTGGGCTGCGAGGTTAAAGGATTGGGCCGCGGGCATATCCAGCGGATCAAAAAGCAGGTTAAAAACAGTATCAAGTAATACCCAACGCAAACCACAAGTCCACCGACAAAGCCAGTGTTCCCTTTATTAGGATAACGAGTTGTGTTGATCCGTCACACCGCATACTATGCTTTGGCCCGTATTGTTCCAGGATTGTTGAATTTTTTTGCCATAGCAGTATACACCAGAATGCTCACACCTAGTGATTACGGTGTGTATGCTGTAGTCGTGGCATGGATTGGATTGGCCAATGTGGTTTGTTTTCAGTGGCTGCGCCTCGCTTTACTACGTTTTTTTCAATCTCATAAAGATAATCCCGACAGGTTCCTCGGGGTTATTTTGTTTGCGTATATTTTAATCGTACTGGCGACTGGATGTATTGGTCTTGTTCTTTATATAACCTGGACCGATCCAATCGGGAAAAAACTGATTCTTTTAGCAGTACCTTTAACGTGGGTGCAGGCATGGTTCGAGCTGAATCTTGAACTCACTCGCAGTCGATTGAATCCGGTTCGTTACGGAATCATGTCGACTACAAAGGCTGTTTTTTTTCTCGGATGCGGGATAATGTTTGTTTTTTTAGGATGTCGTTTCTATGGCCCTTTATTAGGGTTATTTGTGGGGATGTTGGCAGCTTCTATGGGGTTTTGTCGAAAAAACTGGAGCTCGACACACTTGAGCATCCCCAGCAAGCAGCAAATTTGGCCGTTACTTGCTTACGGCATGCCCCTGATGGCCTCTTTTGCCTTGGCGTTCGTCGTTGCGACTTCTGATCGGCTCATTCTTGCGTGGTTGCTTGGGGGTGCCGCAGCAGGTATTTATTCAGCGGGGTATGATATTGTTTTCCAAGTGATCACCCTGGTGATGGTCACTGTTAATCTTGCCGGCTATCCCCTCGCAGTCAAACAGATGGAGGGTTTAGGGCATAAGGCGGCTAGACTGCAACTCATCGAAAATGGTACTTTGCTTCTGTTGGTTGCTGTTCCGGTATTGTGCGTCTTTCTGACTCTTGCCCCCCAGATAGCTTTTGTGCTTCTGGGCGAGCAATTTAGAGAAGACGCAATACTTCTTGTTCCCTGGGTAGCTCTTGCAGCCTTTGTCGCTGGTATACGCGCCTACCATTTTGACCTTGTCTTCCAATTAAGTCGCAAAACTATATACCAAGTCGGCGTCACTGGCATCGCAGCTTTAACCAATATTATTTTTAATTACCTTTGTATCCCAATGTTCGGTATCGTTGGGGCAGCATATGCAACACTAGTCGCTTACCTAGTTGCAATGCTACTGAGCTTGTTCTGGGGACGGAGATTGTTTTCCATTTCCCTTCTAAACCGTGACACCGCGAAGATTTGTCTAAGCGGCGGAATCATGACCGCATGCCTGTTGTTGCTTCATCGAGAATTTGGCCTGACTGCCCTCATATTACAGGTTTTGTTAGGGGGGACTGTGTATGTTGGCTCGATTTTCTTTGCTAATGTTTGTGATATCCGCCGCATAATATTTAAACAGGTATGGCCTGGATCATGACCAGAAAAAACACGAAAATATCACTGTTCCTTCCATCTTTGCGTGGGGGCGGCGCGGAGCGGGTCATGGTGACGCTTGCCAACGGCATTGCCGATCGTGGTTATCAAGTGGATTTGGTTTTAGCAAAGGCGGAAGGCCCTTACCTCAAGGACGTAATACCAACAGTGCGAGTCATCGACCTCGGTGCCTCGCGTGTGCTTTTCTCATTGCTGCCCCTGGTTCGGTATTTACGTAAGGCACGACCTAACGCGCTGCTCTCTGCTCTCAATCATGCCAATGTTGTTGCCATTTCAGCAGTTAAAATAGCCAATATTGATACTCGGATCGTAGTGTCTGAACGTAACACACTCTCTCATGCGCAGCGTGGAGTGGTTTCAGGTCGAGGAAAGTACGTCCCTTGGTTCATGAGGTGGCTATACCCTGCTGCAAACGGCGTGGTCGCGGTCTCATCGGGTGTTGCCGATGATCTTGCTCTGAGTATTGGCTTGCCACGCGAGCGTATCGATGTGGTGTATAACCCTGTAGCGACGGATGATGTTTATAAACGCAGCCGTCAACCTGTTGACATGTCGTGTTTAAAGAATCAAGAACAACCGATTGTCTTGGCTGTCGGCCGTCTTACAAAACAGAAGAATTTCCAGACGCTTATTCAGGCTTTTGCCAATGTCAGGAAGCAGCGCCGCGCAAGTCTTGTTATCCTGGGTGAAGGTGAACTCCGGTCGCAACTTGAAGAGTTGGTACGGCAACTTGATTTAGCGGATCATGTTGCTCTTCCTGGCTTTGTTGAAAATCCATTTGCCTGGATGCGCGCGTCCTCTCTTTTTGTCCTCTCCTCTGCCTGGGAAGGTTTTGGCAATGTTTTGGTTGAGGCTATGGCCTGCGGCACTCCAGTGGTCAGTACTGATTGCCCCAGTGGATCTGCAGAAATTTTGGAGAACGGTAAATGGGGCAGGTTGGTTCCAGTGGGAGATGCTGAAGCGCTCACGCAAGCCATCTTGGCTACACTGGATGAAACGACTCATCCAGATGTGATGGCTCGCGCTGCGGATTTTGGTGTTGATCGTGCGGTAACAGGATATTTGCAGTTATTCAGCCTTCGACAAACGTCTGTCAATTTTTCGTGATCACAATTTTGCTTTTTAACAAGGTATCCTATGATTTTTAAAAAAAAATCTGAAAATCTTCTAAAAGATCTCGTTTATCAAGAGTGGTGGAAGAAAATTTCCCATCATCTCGGTGCAATTTATCCTTTCTACGATATAGATTTTCCTGATCAATTTTCATTGGATATTACGGATATCATAAAGCAACGTCGGAATCGGGATCTACCTGTTGATCTTGACCCAGTCGGCTTGGCCTGCAAAGTCTGTTTACCTTATATGTTGGGTGATCGAACTTTAGTTCAAGGTGTGCGCCGCGCTCCATGGGTTTACCATTATGATAATGATGGAAGGTTTTCAATAGCCGAATTGCCCCTACATGGTTACAAAAGGCCCGATCCTGACGTTTATACCCAACTTCTCAAGGATGCTCTCCTTGATGAGGCTGCAGATTATGTTAATGGCGCTAGGAAAGTTGGAATATTGTTGAGTGGGGGCATGGATAGTAGAATCGTAGCCGGCATCATTCGGTCATTGCAAATTTCAACAGATAGCCCTAAATACGTAGTTGCCATCACTTGGGGCGCTTCAGATTCGCGTGATGTTGTTTATGCAAGAATGATTGCCGAACGGTTCAATTGGGAAGTGCAGAATATATCCTTGAACGCAAATGTCTTAGCAGCCTGTTGAAAAACTCACCAGTCAGGGCATAATAGGAAAGCTGAATAGCAGGCTGATATTTTTACGGAGATTGTCATGAGTCTTGGCCGGAGCAAGGAACAGCAGCGC
>JABMJC010000119.1 GCA_013201405.1 Desulfobulbaceae bacterium | reverse complement strand
GTAAACCCTGTTCCTCCTGTTACCAGAACCTTCATCCTCTCCTCCTGCACCTGTCGGTTAACTAAAAAAACGGTCGTGCCAGATTGCCACATTCAGCAGGGCCCACAACACATGGTTATGGTTCTGCCGCATGGAACAATGCTCCTCAATCAGTGTATCAATAGCATCAACACGCATGCATTCACGGATAAGGCTGGAATCGTGCAGCCGCTCCACCATGTAATCCTTAAGTTGGCCCCGCAGCAGGTGCTTAACCGGCAAGCTATAGCCCTGTTTGCCACGATATACAATCTCACGAGGCAAAAGATCCTCCAATGCCGCCCGGAAGATATGCTTGGTAGTCAATTTGTTGAGTTTCCAGTCTCCGGGCAAACCCGCCAGATACTCGACCAACACATGATCCAGGAGAGGCACCCGAATCTCCAGGGCCGAGGCCATGGACATGCGATCCACCTTCATGAGTACGCTGTCGGCCATCATAAAGCGCATATCCAGATAAATTTCCCGGTTTACCTGATCCATGGCGTTGCAACGGGCCGCATACCAGCGCAATTGCCTAAAGGGGTCGCACTCCACTGCTGCGCGAAAAGAATCCTGAAAGAGCCGTTCTTCCAGACCATAATTGAGGAAATACTGCCAGCGCAGGTGCTCACCGTCTGTCGGCAGCTCCGAGCCTTCAACAAAACGCTTAAGCATATTGATCGCCCCTTTTTTCTGGGGTTGATCCGGCAGGCGCTGCACTATGCTACCAAGTAGATTTTTGCGGAGGACAGCTGGTATCATGCGAAAATAGCTGTCGATGCGACTGGCTTTAAAGCGATCGTATCCGGCAAAAATTTCATCTCCCCCCTCCCCGGAGAGGCACACCGTGACCTGCTCCTTTGCCTGCTTGCAGAGCAGGTAGAGGGGCACGACGGAGAGATCGGTCATGGGCTCGTCCAGATAGTAGAGCGTTTTTTCCACATAATCGGCATTGAGCGAATCCAGATAGAGGATCTGATGATCGGTCTGGAAATGGCGGGCCACGATATCCGCATAGTCCAGCTCGGAATAGCTGGCATCCTCATAGCCGATAGTGAAGGTCTTCAAGGGCCCACTGACATGCCGCCGCATGAGCGCGACAATGCAGCTTGAATCCAGCCCGCCGGACAAAAACACACCCAAGGGCACATCAGCCTGCAAATGGCTTTTCACCGCATAATCAAGATGCTCCTGCAGGCGTGTCACTGCCTCGGTAAAGGAGGGGCGCTTTTCAACGACAAAGGATAGATCCCAGTACTGCTCTTGGCGCACCTGTTTGTTTTCATGGATGAGCAAATGACTGGCCGGCAGTTTGTGAATACCGCTGAACATGGTTTTCGGCGCAGGCACAAACTCAAATCCCAGGTAATCGTAGAGCGCCTGATAATTAACCTGCCGCTTGACCCCTGCATACTGCAAAATAGCCTTGATTTCCGAGGCAAAAATCAGATTGTCGCCGCACTGCGCATAGTAGAGCGGCTTAATGCCCAGGCGGTCGCGCACCAGCACGAGGCGCTGTTCTTTCGTGTCGTAAAGGGCATAGGCAAACATGCCCCGCAGGCGCTGCACCGCATCGAGCCCATATTCCTCATGGGCGTGGATAACAACCTCGCTATCCGAGCGGCTGACAAAACGGTGGCCTTTCTGCTCCAGCTCCTGCCGCAGTTCCTGAAAATTGTAAATTTCTCCACTGAAAACGAGCCAAAGCGTGCCGTCTTCATTGGCCATGGGTTGCCGGCCGTTTTCACTTAAATCAATAATGGAGAGACGGCGATGGGCCAGGGAAATCCCCTCTGCACAGTACATCCCTTGTTGGTCTGGACCCCGATGTTCAAGCTGGTCGGCCATCTGTTTGACCAAAATCTCATCGTGCCAGGTCATCCCGCAAATTCCGCACATCTTCCAATCCCGTCCTTCTGCATCATACACGTAGAAAAAGCTCAAAACCGGCAGCTCGTTCTCTTTTACCAAAAAAGCCAACAAATACTTTATATGCTTCAATCAGGCAATGACTATTCTTGCTCATCCCTGTACACATTTTGTAAGCTGTATGTGAGTACGCCGAGAGCTGTCGCTCTCTTACAAAACCACGAAAAGCGCTTACAAGGGGAATATAATAAATTTAGCTTGAATTTCTACATAAAAAAATACAAAATGACCGCAATTTCAACGTAGAAATAGCCATGGCCATCAAAAATACAAAAAAAACAACAGCTGGCAGGCCGCCAAAATTTGCGGAGGCAAGTAGCCCGGTTACGGTCACGCTGCCACTGCGTATTTTAGCCGCCTTACAACAGGTTGATGAGGACCGGGCCAAGGCCATCGTCAAATGCACCGAAGCGCTTGTCGACTCCGCGCTTGCTGACAGAAAACAGGTGGAGATCATCAAGGTCCTTGAAGGCGCTGGTCTGATCATCATTGCCCCCTGTCCCAGTCTCCATAAACTGTCTGGCCTGCGGCTGATTGAAATAGCACCCTTGCGCTTCCTGCTGGTCATCATGAAGGGATACTCACCGCATGCCCTGGAGTTGGACATTATGGACCTCATTGAATCTCTTGCACCAGAGGAAAACGAAGAACGCGGCCTGCTCAATGAACTGCGCCGCGAGCTTTCGCTCCACCGTCGCCAAGAGAGCATAGAAAGCGGCGAAATCCTCTTTGTGGACATCTGAGCCGAGCATGGCCGTAGCAAAACAGGGAACGTACATGATTTTGTCAAACCGCTGCCACGATACAAACAGGGCACCTTATATGCAGCAAAGGCCCGTTCATCACAGGCAAAGACAGCAGCAGCCCGGCAAAAAAAACGGCCCTGATATGAACATATATGAAATATACTGAGCTGTGCTGCCCATAAAAATCCTGTGGACAGCACAACTCCTCCGGTGGCAAAATAGAAATAACAGGTGGAGTAAGCCTGCAAGTAGTTGCAGACAAGAGAGGCAACACTATGGATGCCGCATCTTTCCCGGAAACAGCGGATATAGAAACATCCTCATCAGATTATGCAGCGCGGTTTTCAGGTGCAGTCGGCCAATTCTTTCTCAAGGAACAGACCCGCACCACCCTGCAGTTCCTTAAATACTGCAAGGATAAAACAGTACTGGACGTGGGCGGTGGACATTGCCAACTGGCACAACCGCTCATTGAAAGGGGCTACAATCTTACCATAACAGGCAGCGACCCAATCTGTGGCAAGCGAACCGCAGAGCGGCTTCCTCCTGGCAGTTTCTCGTACCTTACCTGCAACTCACTGGCGCTCCCCTTTGCCGACCGTTCTTTTTCGGTGGTTCTCTCCTTCCGCCTTGTGCCCCATGCAGACAATTGGCTGGGATTACTTGCCGAACTCTGCCGGGTGGCCAAAGAAATGGTGATCATAGACTATCCGGATATCCGGAGTTTCAACCTCTTCTACCATCTCCTTTTTCATCTTAAGAAGAAGATGGAAGGCAACACCAGAACCTACCGCATGTTCAAGCGTAAGCAGATAGCCGCTGCCTTTGCCATGCATGGCCTGGACCAGATCAGTTTTCAACCGCAGTTTTTTTGGCCCATGGTGCTGCACAGGCAACTGCAGAATAGAGCCCTTTCCGCCAGCATTGAACAACCGGCACGCGCCACCGGCCTGACCACCCTGTTTGGTTCACCAATCATTGTCTGCGCCACCCGCAATCCTGTCCGGTCATGACTCCTGGAGGCGAGTGCACCAATGACAACTCAGCATGAATCTCCCAAGACGCCTGATGTACTGATCCTGGCTCCACAACCCTTTTATCAGGAACGGGGCACGCCCATTGCCGTCCGTTTGCTGGCAGAGGAATTGGCTGATACCGGGTATTCGGTTGATCTTTTAACCTATCATGAAGGTCTACCCTTTGTGCATGAACGAGTCGCCTTGCACCGCATCCCTGCACCACCTGGCATCCACGGGATAAAGCCTGGATTTTCCCTGAAGAAAATTATCTGTGACGGCCTGATGCTGATAAAAAGCATTGGTCTGGTCAGAAAAAAACACTACCGCATCCTGCACGCAGTGGAGGAAAGTGTCTTTATTGCCCTGCTGCTCTGCCTGTTTTTTCGCATTCCTTACATCTATGACATGGACTCACTGCTTTCCCGGCAACTTGCTGATATGTTTCCCTGGATAGGAAGGTACAGTGGTCTTTTGCAGTGGTTCGAGAAATGGGCCATGCGCAAGAGTAAGGGTGTTCTCGTGGTGTGTGATGAACTAAAAAAGACTGTACAAAAAACAGCACCAGCCATACCGGTCGCCGTGCTGGAAGACATCAGCCTACTTGATGAACAAGGAGAAAATGCAATCGTCGACAACATCCGCCAGGCATACCAAATAAACGGCAGCATACTGATGTATGTGGGCAATTTGGAGAAGTATCAGGGCATTGATCTGTTGTTGCACGCCTTTGCCCTTCTTCCGCAGGAACAGCAGGAAAGCGACCTTGTTCTTATTGGCGGTCGGGACGAGGACATCGACAAGTACCGGCAAAAAAGTCTATCCCTTGGTATAGCAGAACGGGTGCACTTTCTTGGCCCCAAACCGGTTGAACATTTGGGGCAATACCTGCAGCAGGCCGACATCCTGGTCTCGCCCAGGGTGCAGGGCAACAACACCCCCATGAAGCTTTACTCTTACCTTGCCTCAGGCAAACCCGTTGTTGCCACCAGATTGCCGACCCATACGCAAGTACTGGACGAAGACACTGCCCTGCTCTGTGAACCGGAAGCAGCAGCCTTCATGCACGCCATGCACACCCTGATCAATAACAAGGGGTTACAGGTACAACTGGGTCGGGCAGCAGAATGCAGGGCACAGCAGCATTATTCCAGGCCAGCCTATCGTGCAAAACTGCACTGCTTCTATCGGGATGTGCTTGGCCCGCCCGCCTTTGGCCCGACTGCCTGAAGAGGAGCCGCATCAGATACAGGGCAAACAGGCGACTTGCACAGAAGGAAAAAACACCGGCAGCTGGGGAGCCTCCCTACATCTTGCTGTTAACTCTCCAGGCAGGCCTTGAGATTGCACTCACAGCCCAGTTGCTGGAGGCGAATGCCTATCGTACGATAACGGACAACTCCTTGAAGGCATATCCTATGTATTCCACAGCAAATTCATACTCCTTCAGAAATTCAGTAAAAACTGCATGCCCATCTTCCTCCCAACCAGGAAAATTAAAGTAATCATCAAAAAGTATTACGGTTCCTGGTTTGATCTGACTTGCCAACTCCGTCAACACTGTCTTTGTAGAAGAGTTGAGATCGCAATCAACATGTAAAAAGGCAATCGGATCATGATGTTTTTTGCACCACACAGGCAGTGAATCTTCAAAATATCCCTTCCAAATTTTTACATTTGCAGGCACCTTGGGCAGCTTGCCATGGGTGGTAAAGGCTCCTCTGGGGTTATGCGCCCAAGATTCTGGCAGCCCTTCAAACGAGTCAAAGCCATGAATCGCTTTGCCAGGATTTTTCTTGGCGATATATCGAAGAGATTGTCCCTTAAAAACACCGAACTCCAAGTATGGCCCTGGGAGGGAGACACTTGCCAGGGATATATCCATCAACTGTCTGGGCGACCTCACTCCAACAGCCCTGGGGCATTCTTTTTTGATAAATTCAACGGTAGAGTCGCAGGCCTCCTTATTCAGGATGGTGTAGGGATGGTTTTTGGCGTATTCAAAAACACCATGCAACTGGATGATTCGTTCCTTAAAAAAATTCCTGAATGTATAATTTTTTAGAATGGACATTCCTTCCTCTCGTAAAATACGGCTCCTTGCCATCTCTGTGGAGTTCTTTCCCTTTATGCGCCACATCCACCTCTAAAGAATAGATCTGGCACCCAAAGAGAAGGATACTTCTATTACCGCAGGTCTTAAACCATACGCTCCAGGAAACAGTGGAAAACTATAAAAGCACTAAGGGCAAGGCTCCTGTCTGATATAAAGCACCCCTCTTGATGCTTGATCGCAACATATACCCAGCTGCTCCCGCTTTGGACGGGTCGAGCTGTCAATTTCGTCACATCCGGCTC
>JABMJC010000118.1 GCA_013201405.1 Desulfobulbaceae bacterium | reverse complement strand
CCCGATGCCGCCTTCTACGCTATTGCTGGGCTACAGGGCATAACGGGAATTGCTGCTGTGGCTGCATATTTTTCTGTTATTCCACAGTACTGATGCACAAAGTTTCTTTGCAGAAATTTTTGCTGCTGCTTATGGCTGTCGTTGCTGTCGTTGCTGTCGTTGCTGTCGTTGCTGTCGTTGCTGTCGTTGCTGCCGTTGGTAGCGATTTTTTGAGCATCCGTCCGCACTCTAGCTAGAGCAGCGCTATGCTAGATACTGCTATTTTCTGATAATCCGTTTGTCCAGTTGCACTGGCAGCGGAGAATGCGCGCCAATATATTCCCGTACTACATCGCTGAGATTTTGCTCTGAATCGTGCAACAGGGTGGCGGCCTCAGGTGCAGAGTAGACTCAGACTGTTCGGCCTGCTTGACAGCGCAGCCGGGCAGGACAACAAGCAGCAGCGTCAGTAGCAGGCAGGCAAGGGGACGTAAAGCCAAAGAGGACATGCGGATTTCCTGTGGGCTTGATTGGTTCAGTGGCACCTGGCTTGAATACGTTTATTCAGGCGGTCTTGGTTTTTTTGCCCTTGAAAAAGAGCAGTGCAAGGAGCGTCAGGGCCACCACCAGCAAGCCGATGCCCAGTATGGGGCGGAACCGCAGCCAGGCAAGGGCAATAATCACCAGCGACCAGGCCACGCCCAGTAGAGCAGAAACCAGGCCAGCACCCGCACCAACAATACTGCCCAGAAGCGGAATGACGCTGGCCAGCACCTGTAATGGCCCGAACAGGGCCTTAAAACCGCCAATGACGAGCAGGATGCTCACACCCCGCACAAGCCAGGTGAGGGTGGTGTTGGCATCTTTGGCGTGCTGGAACATATTGTCCATGCCAAGAGTGCCCATGCTTAACTGGCTGAAGGTATTGCCGTTTGCTGCGAGGAAAGGTTCAAAGGTGTTGCCGTTCACCTGGGCAATGATGGACACCTCGGCCTGCGGTACAGTGAAAAACACCACCTTGACATCACCGATGCGCGGTTGGTGCATATTACGCCCCAGGTAGAGCGTGTTGCCCTGCACATGCACCATGGGCGTCTGGCCGGGGACTACCGCAGTACTGACCCCATCCGTATGATTAAAGTCAAAAGCTGCAGAGCCTAGTAGTTGTTTTTGTAATGATTTTCTTTCTTGCTCACCCAGGCCGGTATCCAGCGGCACAGCGCCACCCATGGAGTGAACCAGAAATTCGGGCAAGCGGTAGGCCCCGAGCTGCACCTGCGGTGCATACCAGCGTGCGTTTTCGGCCTGAAATTTGATGGTGTTGCGGTGGTCTGTCGGCTGGTGAAAGTTTTGGGAATCCACGGGCTTATCCACCCACTTCTGCTCATAGGAATAGGTGGTGACTGTTTCTTCGCCGCCGCCCAGCTTTTGACGGGTTTCGCTCTTGCTGTTTTCAACCCACTGATAGTACTGCACCTTACGTTCCACACTAATGGCATTGGCTTGCACAGCAAAGAGCGGATCTGCCACCACATCTGTGGTGGTTGCCCGACCCGTAACATGGACGAGTTTGCCGTTGAATGCAGGATCCACCGTGGCAGGGCTTGGCATGGGCACAGTGCTGCGCTGTGCCTCGCCAATGACATCGCCAGTGCGCACGGCACGGCCTTCATTCCAGTACAGCAGGACAGTGGCCACGACAATCAGCACCAGTCCCAGGCCAATGCCCTGGAATGATTTGCCGATGCGGGAGGACCAGTTGGTATGGCTCACCTTAGTGTAGGTATTGTTTGCTGACATGTTCAACTCCTTAAAATTATTTATAAAAACAGCATAGTTTTTTAGAAAAACATACCAAATTACCTGTATTGTACAAAAATACAAGTCTTGGATAATTTTTGTATAAAAAGTATGCAACTGGAAATAGGGTGTTGTCATCCTTTACAAAGGTGCACTGCTAGCCTGTGCGTGTTATGCAGCATTTTTCGCCCGACGGCATTCTGCGGCGGGCAGTGTACATATACGATCACCACTGCCACCATATGAATAGAACGTGGAATAGCGTCGAATAAAGCGTGGTGCACAAAGAGTTTTCATGATCAAAGTATGGCGAGATATTGGCCTGAACGCCGTTGGCTTGGGTCCTTGGGCTCTGTTGTTGATCGGTTGGGACGATAATGCTGGTTTAGAATGCTGATTTATACGAGTGTTGTGCCGCCGGTGCCAGTGACACCAGTTACATCAGTGACTGCGGTGGCAGAGGCACTTGTTGTTGATGCTACTGCGCCATACTACCGCAATGAATGGTATGGATTTTTCCTATCTTGGCCGCCAGGGGTAGATACTGCAGTTGCTGCGGAAAATGGCGATGGAATTCTGGCGCAAGAGTCCATGGTCACGGTACGACTGCTGGTTGCATTGGCCGGTACAGGTTGTTCGGGATTTGAGGCTTGAAATCGTAAAGCAGGCAGTATCTGTTTTTGGAGTTGAGTAGGCGGAAAACAGATACTGCCTGGTGAGCGGTGCACGTTTCAGTTACGCTGCACTATGCCCATGATGCTGTACACCAGCTGCGCGGCAGCAAAGGAGGAGGCATGATCATCCGGCTGCGGGGCCAGTTCCACCACGTCAAAACCTGCCACACGACGACCGCGCAGGGCCTGCTCCACAAAGCGCAGGCAATCGTGCCAGCCTGGTCCGCCCGGCACTGGCGTGCCGGTGGCCCGGATCACCGAGGGATCCAGCCCATCCACGTCAAAACTCAAGTATACGGTGTTGGGGAAGTCCGCGGGTAAGAGTTCTGCCGGCAGGCCATTGTGGGCAAAGGTCGCAGCATCCAGAAAGCTGATGCGCGCATCCTGGTTGCGTAAACGGGCCTCGACCGCCGACAGTGCGCGCACGCCAAATTGGAAAATGGGCATACCCAAATCTTCCAGTGCACGCCGGGCCACGCAGGCATGGCTGTAGATGCTGCCTTCGTAGGACTCGCGCAGATCAGCATGGGCATCGATTTGAATCAGACCAATTGCTCCTTTGGGCAGGCCCTGTGCCAGGGCCCGCAGAGAACCCAGGGTAACGGTGTGCTCACCACCCAGGAGCACCGGCAGGCGACCTGCTCGCAATACCGCGGCCACTGCCCTTTCAATCCGCGTCAGCACCTCTTCAATCTGGCCGCGGCAATCAATGGCCGGCAGGGTGTGAATACCTTCGTCCAGAGGGCAAGAACGGCCATCCCAATCTTCCAACTGTTGGGATGCCTCCAGAATGGCTGCAGGGCCTGCGGCTGTGCCGCCGCCGTAGGATACCGTGGATTCCAGCGGCACTGGCAGCACGTGGAACCTGGCCTCTGGCCCGGTTAGCCTGCACTCCGAGGCAAGAAAATCAGGCTGCCTGTTCATGAGAGCCTGCCCTTGAAGTCTTCATAGTCAAAAGAACGTACCAACTCTAGCTCGTCCCTTCCAGGATGGTAGAGGATGATCGAGGGCAGTTGCACGCCATTGAAGGTGTTGTTTTTCACCATGGTATAGATGGCCATGTCGGTGAACACTACCCTGTCGCCCAGCCCAAGCGGAGCAGTAAAGGAGTACTCGCCTGCCACATCGCCAGCCAGGCAGGAAAGCCCGCCGATGCGGCAGGTGAAGGCTTTTTCTCCAGGCTCACCAGAACCGATAATGTGCGGCCGATAGGGCATTTCCAGTACATCGGGCATGTGGGCAGGCACCGAGGCGTCGATAATCACATTAGGCATACTGCCGGGTTGCACATCTAATACACTGGCCACCAGGTAGCCTGCATTCAGGGCCACGGCCTCGCCCGGCTCCAGATACACCTGCACGCCCCAGCGCTCTTGAAAACGATTAATAATGGCAATGAGTCGCTCCAGATCGTAGTCTTCCCGGGTGATATGGTGGCCACCGCCAAAATTGACCGAGCGCATGCGCGGCAACACTGTGGAAAAATGTTGCTCCACTGCAGCCACGGTGCGCTCCAGGCAATCGGCATTTTGTTCGCAGAGATTGTGCCAGTGCAAACAGCTGATACCTTCCAGCTCATCTTCCAAAAAATCCGCCCGTCGTATGCCCAGTCTGGAACCGGGAGCGCAGGGATCATAGAGCGGATTGGCCCCTTCGGAATGTTCGGGATTGATGCGCAGGCCAAATTCGAGCCGACGGCCATACTGGGCAGCCAGATCAGCAGCCTGCTGCTGGAAGCGTTTTTTTTGGGCAAAGGAGTTGAACACCAGATGGTCGCTGGTTAAGGCCAACTCGTCAATATCCGCTTCGGAAAAGGCAGCGGCAAAGCTGTGTACCTCGCGGCCGAATTCTTCACGGCCAAGCCGGGCCTCGTGCGGCGAACTGCAGCACACTCCGTCCAACACCTCGGCCACAAGCGGAAAAACCCGGAACATGGCAAAGCACTTCAGGGCGAGCAAAATTTTGCAGCCTGTGGCCTGTTTCACCTGGGCCAGCACCGCCAGGTTGGCGCGCAACAGACCTTCATCCAGCACATAGGCAGGGGTGGCCACCTGGCTGGGATCAAAGGCGCAAGAGTAGCGGCCATTCACGGCATGGTCACCAAGGTCCAGGGTAGACCATAGCGGTTCAGGTCTTCCATAAAGGGGTCTGGATCAAACTCTTCCATGTTCCACACACCGGGCTGTTTCCACTTACCCTCCAGCATCATTTTTGCGCCGATCATCGCGGGCACGCCGGTGGTGTAGGAAATAGCCTGGGAACCTACCTCACGGTAGGCTTCTTCGTGGCTGCAGATATTGTAGATATAGAGCTGTTTTTCCTTGCCATCCTGGATGCCGCGCATCAGGCAGCCAATACAGGTGCGTCCCTTGGTAAGCGGGCCCAGAGAAGCTGGTTCCGGCAGCACAGCCTTCAAAAATTGGATAGGAACGATTTCCCGGCCCTGAAAGGATACCGGGTCAATACGGGTCATGCCTACGTTTTCTAAAACCCGCAGATGGGTGAGGTACTGCTCGGAAAAAGTCATCCAGAAGCGTGCGCGTTTGAGGCCTTTGATGTTTTGTACCAGGGATTCCAGTTCCTCATGGTACATGAGGTAGCATTTCTTCGGGCCAATGCCTTCAGGGAAATCAAAGGTCATGGACCAGGACAGCGGATCGGTTTTCACCCATTCGCCGTGCTCGAAGTAGCGGCCGCGCTGGGTAATTTCGCGGATATTGATCTCTGGGTTGAAGTTGGTGGCAAAGGCCTGACCATGGTCGCCGGCATTGCAGTCGATGATGTCCAGCAGGTGGATTTCGTCAAAATGGTGCTTAGCTGCCCAGGCAGTGAACACATTGGTCACCCCAGGATCAAAGCCGGAGCCGAGCAAGGCCATGATGCCCCGCTTTTTAAAACGATCGCGGTAGGCCCATTGCCATTTGTACTCAAACTTGGCCACATCCGGTGGCTCGTAGTTGGCGGTATCCAGGTAATCCACCCCGTACTCCAGGCAGGCATCCATCAGGGGTAAATCTTGGTAAGGCAGGGCTACATTCAGGAGCAGATCCGGCTTGATGCGCTCCAAAAGTGCCACGGTTTCTAGCACCTTGTCGGCATCGAGCGCTGCAGTGGCGATCTCAACACCAGTGCGCTCCTTAACCGAGGCGGCAATGGCCTCGCATTTGCTCAGGGTGCGGCTTGCCAGGGTGATGGAGGTGAACACTTCAGGCAGCTGGGCGCATTTATGGGCAACCACGCTGCCCACTCCGCCTGCGCCGATAATCAGTACATGCGACATAACAAGCTCCTATGTAAAATGGGGCCGAAAACCCGGCGCAGTATTCCATAGAGACAAATACGGGCAAACATGACATGTTTTTAGCTGTAGAGCAAGAAGAGCACGAAAAGAGTGGTATGAAAATATTTATCCTGCGAAGAGAGGTGCCCCCTGGATTTTGGATAGAGTATTAAGGTGGGTTGTAGATCCCAAACCAGGGGAGACACCCATGAGTACCGTACGACGCAGATGCTTTTCAGCCGAATTCAAAGCCAAAATCGCCCTGGAGGCAATTCGTGGTGAGCAAACCAGTGCCGAACTGGCCAGCCGCTATGAGTTTCGCCCCAGCATGATCAGCAACTGGAAGCGTTAGAGCGCGGAGCATATGGCTGCTGCCTTTACCGGCGCCAGCGAACAAAAGAGCAAATCTTCAGAGGCGCAGATCAAGGA
>JABMJC010000117.1 GCA_013201405.1 Desulfobulbaceae bacterium | reverse complement strand
CTATACCATAACCGGTTCGGCTGATTTTCACCTTGATTTTACGCACCAGGATATCGTCGTCATATTCATCCACACAGTGGATGATCATTTGACTGAGCGCAGCCTCTGAAATGGTGACCGCGCCAGGAATACGGTTTTCGTGGAAATTCGGTTGCACCACGGATTTTTCAAAAAAACGGGATTTATTGGTGCTGTCATGGTCTCTGCCACCTTTAAAAAAAATACGAATGGTGTCGGTGAGATTCTGAATAAAGGCGCGCTTTATTTCTATGGCCGGCACGGGAATAACGTGTTTGCCCTCTTCAAATCTGGATTTGATGGCGTTTTCAATGTCTTGCTTGCTGGCAATTTCCTCAATGCGGATGATTTGACTGATGGGCGGAAGTTCCAGTACCTCGGCGACCCTGGTCACCATCTTTTCCGAAGTGCCCAGCAGCAAAATTTTCTTGATTTTACGCTCCTGGATAATCCGAACCATCTCGTCGCGATGCTCTGGATCGGCAAAAAGTGCGGTCTTGATGGCACTGATGTAGTTTTTTTCCTGCTTGGCCGATTTACCCGCAAGGATGGTCGTATCGTGGATGAGCAAACCATCATCAATGATGTAGGGCACATCCAGTTTTTCGGCGAGCAGCTTGGCCCGGAAGCTCTTGCCCGTGCCGCTTTTGCCCACCAGGGCGAACACTTGCACACCCTGCAGGCGACCCTTCACCCGGGTGAAAAACTGATATATCTCCTTGCCGGTCAGGTAGATCCACTGCTGTTCCTTGCCCGCCTTTTCCGATACAGCGCTCATGATTCCATCCATGCCTCCTTGCGCTCCCGCGTGTGCCTACTCGTGCCGCCACCAGGTATCCAGCCACTGGCCAGCACTGAAATAGAGCGGCAGCGTCTCGGGTTGGCGTAACCACGCTGCATAGGCCAGACGGTGACTGGATAGATACCAGTTGGGCACGACATAGTAACCATACCACAAAATACGATCGAGGGCACGGCAGGCAGTGGTAAGTTTTTCCTGGGTGTCGGCATAGATGATGGTATCGATCAGGGCATCCACCACCGGACTTTTGATACCAGCCAGATTACGCGAACCTGGCTGGTCTGCAGCCTGGCTGCTCCAGTAGTCGCGCTGCTCATTCCCAGGCGACTGCGACTGGCCAAAACTACTGACCACCATATCAAAATCAAAATTTTTGATGCGGTCGATGTACAGGCTGGGGTCAATACTGCGGTACTCAACGGTAATGCCCAGTTTTTTCAGGTTATTGGCATAAGGCGCAATAACCCGCTCAAAGGCATTGTCCACCAGGAGGATGTCGAAACGGAATTCCCGACCTGCAGTATTTTTCAACACACCATTTTGCACCTGCCAGCCAGCCTGTGCCAGTAGCTGTTTGGCCTGGAGTAGATTCTGGCGCAGACTGTGTGGCTCGGTGGTGGAAGGCGGGTTCAGCGGTTCGGTGAACACTTCCGGTGGCAGCTGTTCGCGCCAGGGAGAAAGCAGTTCCAGCTCGTCCTGGCTGGGCAGACCTGTGGCTGCATAGATGGAGTTGGAGAAGTACGAGTTGTTCCGGGTATATTGGGAGTAGAAAAGGCTGGCATTGGTCCATTCGAAATCCAGCGCCAGACCAAGAGCCCGGCGGACCCGTGCATCTTGAAAAAGCGGCCTGCGGGTGTTGAAGACAAAGCCCTGCATACCTGCGTTGTTCCGGTGCGGAATATTTTTTTTAATCAGTTCACCACGGTCAAAGCGGCGGCCGCGGATATCGCGCTGCCACTGCTTGGCGATATGCACGGATAAAAAATCGAACTCGCCCGCCTTGAAGGCCTCCAGACTGACCACCGGGTCTTTGTAATATTTCACTGTGATGGTGTCGAAGTTGAACATCCCCCTGCGGGTAGGATGTTCACTGGCCCAGTAGGTTGGATTTTTTTTGTAGCTGATCATTTTGCCAGGCACCACCTGCGAAATCACATAGGGGCCACTGCCTACAGGGATGGTCATTGCTGCCCCGCCGGCTGCGTCAAAGGGATGGGCAGTGTAAAAGGCCTTGCTGAGAATCGGCAGTTGTCCGGCGATCATGTGCAATTCGCGGTTGGTTCGAGCGAAGTGGAAGCGGATGCGCCGTGCATCCAACACTTCGGCCCGCTCGAGATCGTGGAAATAGATCTGGTAAAAGGGATGCGCCTGCTCGCCCTTCAAGGTTTCCAGGGAAAATTGTACATCCTCCACGCGGACCGGCGTACCATCTGAAAAGGTGGCGCGGCTGTTCAAGGTGAAGGTGACGGATTTTTTGTCCTCGGCCAGTTCGATATCCTCGGCAATCAGCCCGTATTCGGCAAAGGGCTCATCCAGACTGGGAACCGCCAGAGTTTCAAAAACATAGCTGGTCAATCCAGCTGGTGGCACCCCCTTCAAGGTGAAAGGGTTCATCTTGTCAAAGCTGCCAAGGTCGTGTAAATTGAGATGTCCACCTGGCTTGGCCTCGGCTGAGGTGTAATCAAAGCGGACAAAGCCTTTAGGGTATTTGAGGACTCCGTCGATGCTGAGCCCGTGGGCGGCATGGAGTGGCAAGGGGAGGAAGAGCAAGGCAACAAGTACGCACTGTTGCAGAATACACCGCATACGACACTCTTCTTGTACTGATTTCCAGGAAGACGAAGCAGAAACGCTTCGCCTGTTCCGTGCTTGTGAGCACTGTGCGCGTTACACGCAAACGTACGTACTATACGCCGGTCGGCTCCTCTTGTACAGTATTTCTCCAATGATTACGCCGAATCAAAACGTGTAGCGTGCTTTGCGCTGCTACAAAAGCATTTGACGGGCTCACTTGTGCTGTGTACACAGCACAAATTGTTTTTTACAGTCATACAGGGTTCGTCTTTTTCATTCTCTATCAGGAGCTTGTATTATGGGCAAAACCATCACCGAAAAGATATTCGACGCCCATCTACGTGACACCCCAACTCCCGGCAATATGGTGCTGGATATTGATGTCATCATGTGTCATGAAATCACCACACCAATTGCCATCATGGATTTGATGGAAAAAGGCATGGACCGGGTGTGCGATCCGAAACGCATCAAGGCGGTGATTGACCATGTCACCCCTCCCAAGGATGCCAAAACCGCCATGCAAGCCAAAATTATGCGTGAATGGGCCCGACGGCACAGCATCAAAGACTTCTTCGACATCGGTCGTAATGGGGTGTGCCATGCACTGTTTCCGGAAAAGGGTTTCATTCGTCCTGGCAACACGGTGATCATGGGCGATTCCCACACCTGTACCCACGGTGCCTTTGGCGCCTTTGCCGCCGGTGTTGGCACCACGGATCTGGAGGTGGGTATTTTAAAGGGGGTATGCGCTTTCCGCGCGCCACGCTCCCTCAAGGTGGTGGTGAACGGCATGGTGCCCAAGGGAGTGTATGCCAAGGACATTGTCCTCAACATCATCAAGCAGCTCACCGTGAACGGCGGCACAGACATGGTCATTGAATTTGTCGGACCAGTGGTCGAGCAGATGGATATGGCCTCCCGCATGACGCTGTGCAATATGGCAGTGGAGGCAGGCGCCACCTCCGGGGTGTGCATGCCTGATTTAGTGACCGCACAATATCTGTGGCCCTTTATCAAAGACAAATACGCCTCGCCCGAAGCGGCTGCGGCCGAGTTTAGCCGCTGGCATTCCGACCCGGACGCCCGCTACGAGCGGGTGCTGGAAATGGATGTCAGCAAACTGGAGCCCCAGGTCACCTTTGGGTATAAGCCAGACAATGTGCAAGATATCGGCGAGATGGCGGGCACTCCGGTTGATCAGATCTATATTGGTTCCTGTACCAATGGCCGCATTGAAGATCTGCGCGTGGCTGCCTCCATTGTGCACGGTAAAACAATCGCCGACACTGTGCGTGCCATTCTGGTGCCTGCGACACCTCTCGTGTATTCCCAGGCCCTGGAAGAGGGTTTACTCAAAATTTTCATGGACAGTGGCTTTTGCGTGCTCAACCCCACCTGCGGTGCCTGCCTGGGGATGAGCAGCGGGGTATTGGCAGAAGGCGATGTATGTGCCTCCACCACTAACCGCAACTTCAGCGGCCGCATGGGCAAAGGCGGTATGGTACACCTGATGAGCCCGGCCAGTGCTGCGGCCGCGGCCATCACCGGTGTGATTACCGACCCGCGTCCGTATCTTCCTTGAGAGAGGTGATGAAATGAAACAGTTTGGCGGCCCTGCGGCCTTTCTCGACAGAAGTGACATCAATACCGATGAAATCATTCCGGCCCGCTATCTTACCGAGATCAGCAAGGCGGCACTCAAACCACACCTGCTGGAAGATCTACATCTGGAAGGCGACACCTTTGACCCCCGGTCCGAGGAGATACAAAACGCCCAGGTGCTGATCACCCGCTCCAACTTCGGCTGTGGCTCTTCGCGGGAACATGCGGTTTGGGTTCTGGAGGTAAACGGCATCAACATGGTGATTGCCGAGAGCTTCGCTCGTATTTTCCGGCAGAACATGTTCAACTGCGGTATTTTGGCAATTGAGCTGAAAAAAAACGATCTGGATCGGCTGTTCAAGTTACAGGGCAAGGTGACAGTATCTGTTGACCTTGACAAGGAGCAGCTAAGCGTCTCCAGTGACAACGGTGCCAGCGTGCTCTGCCCCTTTTCTCTCAACCCGTTTGATAAACAGCTGATTGCCGCTGGAGGCTGGCTGGCTTACGCCGACGCCAAGTATTGAGCAGCGCTCATCCCCTGCCCTCCAATTACTTGGCCTGTTTACCCGGTGGGCAGTTTTTGCTGCCCACCGTTTTTTTGCAACCCCGCAACAGCACAGTAAACTTGAAAATGGATACTACTGTGGGGTATGGGACAAGGTCTGTCATACCTTGATGTCATGCATCCTGCGTTGTATACTGTAATGAGTGGATTGCAAATGGGCGCACATGCCCGCAAGTATCGGATACAGGCAAGGTGGTGGTACATGAATATTGTAAATAAAGAACAAGTACGACAAACACATAGGGTACGGTTGCCGCTACAGGAACCGTTGGGAAGGATCAGCTGCCCACGCTGTGGGAATTATACGCACTTTGTTGAACAGGCAGAGAGCGTGATGGTGATGACCGCCTACATGCAAAATACCGATGGCTCCTTCACTCCGATGGAACAAAGTTACGATACGGAAGGAGATTTGTCTTTCTTGTGTGGGGAGTGTGGCAACGACCTTACCCCCTTTCATGCCCATTTTCGTGAAATGGTTTTTTGATTTTTTGCGGATGATTCGTTTTGTTGAAGCGGTTTGAAAAGCGGATTTTTGCCCCATTGCTTGGTTGAGACAACAGGCAGTTGTACAAAAACAAAAGCAGCGGATGCAAAAATATAAAAATATAAAAAAAGCTGCCTGGATAACCAAGCAGCTTTTTTTATATCAAACGGAAACAGCGTAGAAAATCAGACGCAACCAGTCGGTTTGGGCAAACCAGCCATTTTACAGGCGCCCTTACCAGGTCCGGAAGGGAACAGCTCGTAGATGCGCTTCAACGGAAAACCTGTGGTCTTGGACAGGATGCGAACCATCGGAGCAATACCGTTCTTTTTGTAGTACTCCTGCAGTGCGTCAATAACCTTCTGATGTTCGTCGGTAATCTCGGCAATGCCTTCAACGCCCTTCACATAGTCAACCCAGTTCTCATCCCAATCTTCGGCACCTTTGAGCAGAAAACCGTCCTCATCGACCTCGTAGCTTTTTCCTTTGTGTTCAATAATTGCCATGACATCCTCCAGGCCAAGGTTTGATGTTGATCTCAAAAATAATGGGAAAATTGAATAATTCTCTACTATACACCACAAACTTTGTCAAGCGCCTGTCATAAGTTTTTTTCAGGCGACAAAGGGGAAACCCGGACTCTGCTGGTGCTGCTCGCCAACTTGCGGACTTTGTTGCTCGCTGTGCCGGTTTGTTGATAAGAGCCGAGGACGCTGTAGGCAAAAAATCCGTGCTCCAACCCCTCCGAGTTCTCTGGCAATATACACGATACTGATAAAACGACAAGACTGTGCAGAGGCAAACGTCTTGCATTTTTCACTGGTAACTTGGCAGTAAATGGCCCATAATACGCCTTTGCCTTTTAATTTTCCTTTTCCCCATTGTCACAGGGAGTGCAGTTGGCATGCTGAGAATACTGCGAAAAAATGCCCAATCTCCGGCTATCCAGGCCATTGTCGTTATCATTGCGGTTGTTTTTATCTGCTGGGGAG